>JAFZQO010000008.1 GCA_017620335.1 Bacteroidales bacterium | reverse complement strand
CTCTTCCTTGAGTTTGTCGACCTCGGTGCCGCCCTTGCCGATGATGACACCCGGACGTGCGGCGTGGATGGTGACGGTGATGAGCTTGAGGGTACGCTCGATGACGATCTTGGAAAGGCTGGCCTTCGAAAGACGGTTCATGAGGTACTTGCGGATCTCGTAGTCCTCGGCGATCTTCTCTGCGTAGTTACCACCACACCAGTTGGAATCCCAACCACGGGTGATACCGATTCTGTTGCTGATAGGATTAGTTTTCTGTCCCATATTATTACTCCTCCACTGCTGCTGGTTTAACATCGAGAACGATGGTCACGTGGTTGGAACGCTTGCGGATGCGTCCGGCACGGCCCTGAGGGCAGGGACGGATGCGCTTCAGCGTGCGGCCTTCGCCGACCATGATGGTCTTGACATAGACATTGCCGTTGTCGAGCTCCTTGCTCTTCTCCGGATTCTTGGCCTCCCAGTTGGCGATGGCGCTGCGGAGAAGCTTCTCGAGACGGATGGAAGCCTCCCTCTTGGAGAACTTCAGCAGGTCGAGAGCGCGGTTGACCTCGACGCCCCTGATGGTGTCGGCCACCAGACGCATTTTACGGGGGGAAGTGGGGACGTCATTCAGCTTGGCAATAGCTGTAACCTTCTTGGCCTCCTTGAGGCCTTCTGCCATAAGTCTTTTACGCTTTCCCATAGTGATTACTTCTTATTGTTACCTGAATGACCTCTGAAGTTGCGGGTGGGAGCGAACTCGCCCAGCTTGTGACCCACCATCTGCTCAGTAACGTAAACAGGAATGAACTTGTTTCCATTATGAACTGCGATAGTATGGCCGATGAAGTCAGGGGAGATCATGCTGGCGCGGGACCAGGTCTTGACCACCTCCTTCTTCTTGCTACCTTCATTCATAGCAAGAACTCTCTTTTCCAGGGCTTCCTGGATATAGGGACCTTTTCTTAAAGAACGACTCATAATCTCAAAGTTTTATCCTGTTATTTCTTTCTTCTTTCGATGATGAACTTGTTGGAAGCGGCCTTCGGATTACGGGTCTTGTAGCCCTTTGCAGGGAGTCCCTTGCGGGAACGCGGGTGACCTCCGGAAGCACGGCCTTCACCACCACCCATCGGGTGGTCGACAGGGTTCATGACGACACCGCGGTTGTGCGGACGGCGGCCCAGCCAACGGCTGCGACCGGCCTTACCGAACGACTCGAGGTTGTGATCGGGGTTGGAAACGGTACCGACCGTGGCGCGGCAGGCGACGGACACCATCCTGGTCTCGCCCGAAGGCAGACGGAGGACGGCATACTTGCCTTCGCGGGCGGCGAGCTGCGCGAAAGTACCGGCGGAACGTGCCATTGCGGCACCCTGGCCTGGACGAAGCTCGATGTTGTGCACGAGCGTACCGACAGGAATTTCACTGAGAGGAAGGGCGTTGCCGACCTCGGGGGCGACACCGTGGCCCGATGCGATGACCTGGCCTACCTTGATGCCGTTGGGAGCGATGATATAGCGCTTCTCGCCGTCCTCGTACTGCACGAGGGCGATGCGGGCGGAGCGGTTCGGATCATACTCGATGGTCTGGACCGTTGCGGTGCACTCGTCCTTGTCGCGGAGGAAGTCGATGATGCGGTACATCCTCTTGTGGCCGCCGCCGATGTAGCGGACGGTCATCTGGCCGGTGTTGTTGCGGCCACCGGTGCTCTTGAGGGGCTCAAGCAATGATTTCTGAGGCTTCTTCGCGGTGATGTCGTCGAAAGCGCTGATCACCTTGTTTCTCTGGCCGGGGGTTACCGGCTTGTATTTTCTGACTGCCATTGTCTGTCCCTCCCTTAAATGTTAGCGTAGAAGTCGATCTTATCGTCACCGGCAAGGGTGATGTAAGCCTTCTTGAAATGATTCATGCGACCACGGAGAAGGCCGGCCTTGGTGTAGCGGCTCTTCCTCTTTCCGTGATAATTTGCGGTATTGACTTCGGCGACGGTGACGTTGTACATCTGCTCGACCGCCGACTTGATCTGAAGCTTGTTGGCCTTACGGTCTACGATAAAGCCATAACGGTTCAATTTCTCGCCCTGATCCGTCAGCTTCTCAGTAACTATTGGCTTAATGATGATACCCATCTTTCTTTCTTTTTAAAGGTGGTCTTACTTTACTCTCTCGGCGAGGATGTCCTGGACGCCGTCCACCAGCACCAGAGAATTGGCATTCATGATGGCGTAGGTGTTGATCTCGTCGACAGTGATGACATTGGCCCAGTCAAGGTTGCGTGCGGAGAGGAAGATGTTGTCGGAGTTCTCGGGGAGAACGACGAGGACCTTCCTGTCACCGGCCTTGATGTTGTTGAGAATCTGGATGAACTCCTTGGTCTTGGGGGCCTCCATGGTGAAAGGCTCGACCAGGGTTATGGCGTTGTCCTGCGCCTTGTAGGAAAGGGCGGAAACGCGGGCGAGGCTCTTGACCTTCTTGTTGAGCTTGGTGTGATAGAAACGCGGAACGGGACCGAACACGCGGCCACCGCCTACGAAGATGTTGGCCTTGAGGGAGCCGTGGCGTGCGCCGCCGCCGCCCTTCTGGCGACCGAGTTTCTTGGTGCTGTACGCGACCTCGCTGCGGTCCTTGGTCTTGGCGTTGCCATGACGCTGGTTGGCGAGGTACTGGACGACGTCGAGATAGATGACGTGGTCGTTGGGGGTTACTCCGAATACGTTCTCGGGGAGAACCACTTTCTTTCCGGATGCGGATCCGTCAATTTTCAAAACTTCCAATTCCATATCCTTAAGCCTCCACTAAAACATAAGAACCCTTTGCTCCGGGAACGGAGCCCTTAACTACGAGAAGGTTGTGCTCAGGGATCACCTTGACCACCTTGAGGTTGAAAACCTTCACCCTTTCATTTCCCATGTGGCCGGCCATGCGCATTCCGGGGAACACGCGGGAAGGCCATGAGGAAGCACCCATGGAACCGGGGTGACGGAGACGGTTGTGCTGACCGTGGGTCTTGCCGCCTACGCCCTGGAAGTGGTAGCGATGTACAACTCCCTGGAAACCCTTACCTTTGGAAGTACCGACGACGTCGACGAAGGGGATCTCAGCCCTGAGAATGTCCTCAACGGTGATAACGTCGCCAAGGTGGAGCTCTCTCGAGTAGTCCGCCGGGAATTCGACGAGCTTCTTCTTGGGAGTAGTTCCTGCCTTTTCAAAATGGCCCTTCAGGGCCGCACTGGTCTGCTTTTCTTTCTTTTCGTCATAGGCAAGCTGTACGGCGGCGTAACCGTCCTTTTCAACCGTACGGATTTGCGTGACAACGCAGGGACCAGCCTCGATGACGGTGCATGGCATGTTCTTACCATCAGCACCGAAAACGGAAGTCATTCCGATTTTCTTTCCAATTAATCCAGGCATTGGTGTGATTAATTAACTAATTACTAATACTTTAACTAAATCCGCGCAAAAATGCGGGCTGCAAATATACGAATCTTTTTCCAAATATCAAGCATTTAACTACCAATTATTTAAAAAGCGAAAGCCCGGCCTTCCGGTCGGGCTGAAGATTCTTTCGTCGGCCTTTGGCCTCCTCAGAATGACACGGGTGTCATTCCGAGCGAAGCGAAGGAATCTACCGGAACTTCTCGTACTCCGGCATGGCGACGTTGGCGATGACTTCCTTGGCAGCCTGCTCGTCGCGGGGGCATATAAGCAGGACGTCTCCGGTATCGACGACGATGAAGTTGTCGAGGCCGCGGACCGCGATGAGCTTCTTCTTGTCCGAGGCGAAGACGATTGTGTTGCGGTTGTCCTTGCACAGCGAAGGGCCGGCGACGGTGACGTTGCCGTCGGGCTCGGCCCTCAGGGACGAGACGAAACTGTAGAGCGCCTCCCAGTTGCCGATGTCGTGCCAGCGGAACTTGGAGGGGAACACCCAGGCCTTGCCGGTCTTCTCCATCACCGCATAGTCTATGGATATCTTGCTGATGCTCGAATACACGCGCTCCAGGAAAGCGTCCTGGGCGGGAGTACCAAGCGCATTCTCCCAACCGCGGAAGAGGATGGCGGTCTCAGGCATGTGCCTCTCCAGTTCCTCGCAGATGCTCTCGGCCCTCCATACGAAGATACCGGAGTTCCAGAAGAACTCCCCGCTATGGAAGAAGACTTCCGCCAGCTCGGCGTCCGGTTTCTCCGTGAAGGTCTTGACCTTGATGGGCTTGCCCTCGTCCTCGGAACCGTCCTGCACGCCCTGGATGTAACCGAAATTGGTGTCCGGGTGGTCAGGTACTATGCCGAGGGTGATGAGCGCGTCGGATTTAGAAGCGTAGCAGAGGGCGCGGTTGATGGTCTCGCGGAAGATGTCCTCGTCCTGGATGATGTGGTCGGCAGGCGTGGCTACCATCACGGCCTCGGGGTCGCGCTTCAGCAGGGTGTATGCGGCAAGGGCGAGGCACGGGGCGGTGTTGCGGCTGTATGGTTCGAGAAGGATGTTCTCGTCAAGTATCTCGGGGAGGTCCTCCTTCACGAGGTCCCGGTAGCGACGCTGCGATACAACGATGATGTGGTCGTCTGGGAAGATGGCGGAGAAGCGCTCGTAGGCGAGGCGCAGGAAAGATTTCCTGTCAAGGCTCATGTGCAGGAACTGCTTGGGCCGGTCCTCGCGGCTCACGGGCCAGAACCTGGCGCCGATGCCTCCCGCCATGATTACGCAATAATTATGAGTGGCATCCATATAGACTATTTGGTTATCAGTTGGTTATCAAACATTCACCGGGATATAGGCCTGAGGGAAGTAATTCACCTCAACCTTTTCCCCTTCAAAAATCACACTAAACACGTCGAAGAAGACCTCCATCTGGCCAAAATGCGACATCTTCTCCTCCGAATGCAGATACCGCTTTGCCGCAGTGACTATCCTGCGCTGCTTGAGGTATCCGACATTCTCCTCCGGGGCGGCGGGGGCCGGGGCCACCCGACTCTTAACCTCCACAAAGTGGAGGCCCGCCGGGTCCACCGTGACGATGTCTATCTCGAGGTGTCCGCTCCGCCAGTTCCTGTCCACGACCGTGTGGCCGCGGCCGAGCAGATACTCGCAGGCGATGTCCTCGCCCCTACGTCCCAGTCTCATCCTTGAAGTTTCCATAGTTCCGTTACGGTCAGTCGAATTCCACTATCGTCACCCCGGTGCCCCCGAACTGTATGTGCTCGTCATGGCACCGTACGCCCGGTATCGTCCGCAGGTATTTCTGTATCTCCTCGCGGAGCACTCCCGTGCCCTTGCCGTGGATGATGCGCACGGAGCCCATGCCCAGCATCATCGCGTCATCGACGTAGTGCGTGACGATGTCGAGCGCGTCGCTCAGGCGCTCGCCGCGGACGTCAAGTTCCGGGTGGAAATTGAGTTTCCTGGCGTTGATCTCCGGGTCCACACGCTGCTGCGGGACCCGCGGAGCCGCCTTCGACGCCTCCTTGAACTCGTTCGAGGAAATGCGTTCCACGCGGCTCAGGGGCATCTTCGTGCTGAGGTTGCCCACTATGAGCGTCACGGCCTTGGCCGAGACCTTGGTCACTTCGCCGACCATGCCGTTGTCCTTGACCCGGACCTTCTCCCCTACCTTGAGGGGGGCGGTGCGGAAGGCCTCGAGCCGGCGGCTCTCGGCGGCTTCGCGCTCCAGCGCCTCCTGGCCGGAGGCCCCGGCGCGCCGCGCCTTTTTGACCCTTTCCTTCTCCTGACGCTTGCCCAGCTGCTCCAGCTTGCCCTCGATGTAGGCGTCGCGCTCCTTCTGCTGGCGGCTCTTGCGCTGCTCGAGGGCGGAAATGAAGCCCTGAAGCTCCTTGCGGGCCTCCTGGGTCTGGGTCTTCTCCGCCTGCGACTCCTTTATGGTACGTATGGTCGTCTCGACCTGCTTATTGGCGCCGCGGACTATCTCCTCGGCCTCCTTGCGGGCCTCGGCGAGTATGTCCTTGCGCTGCTTCTGCAAATCTTCCAACTCCTTCTGGTACTTGCCGGTCAGGCCTTCGAGGGTGCGGTCGGCGACCTTGACCTTCTGGAGCTTCTGGTCGAGCACGCGGCGGTTGCGCGCGATCTGCCTTAGATTGCGCTCTATGCCCACGAACTCCTCGCCGGCGCGGTCCTCAGCATCCCTCACGATGGCCTCGGGCAGGCCCATCTTGCGGGCCAGCTCGAACGCGAAGGAATTGCCGGGCAGGCCCATCTCCAGCTGGAAGAGCGGCGCGATGTTCTGCGCGTCGAAAAGCATGGCGCCGTTGGTCGCCCCGTTGTCGCCGGAGGCGGCGTACAGCTTGAGATTAGTGTAGTGGGTGGTGATGACGGCGTAGACGCCGCGGCGGTCGAGCTCGCCGAGGATGGCCTCGGCGATCGCCCCGCCGGCGGTTGGCTCCGTCCCGGAGCCGAACTCGTCGATGAGCACGAGGCTGTCCTTGTCCGCCACCTCCAGCATCCCCTTCATGTCCGTCAGGAAGGAGCTGTACGTCGAAAGGTCGTTGTCGATGGACTGGTCGTCCCCGATGCTGACCATGATGCGCTTGAAGACGGGAAGTTCCGAGGTCTCGGAAGTCGGTATCAGCATGCCCCACTGGAACATGTACTGGAGCAGGCCGGCGGTCTTGAGGCACACCGACTTGCCGCCGGCGTTGGGGCCGGAGATGACCAGGATGTGCTTGTCCGCGGTGAGCTTGAGGGTCAGAGGGACTATCTCCTTGCCCTCCTTCTTGAGCGCGCGTTCGAGGAGGGGGTGGCGCGCCTTGCGGAGCTGCAGCGCGCCCTCCTCCGAGATCACCGGCATGCCGGCGATGAAGTCGAGGGCCGTCTGCGCCTTGGCCATGAGGAAGTCTATCTCGCCCAGGAAAGCCGCGGCCTCGATGAGGCCCGGCACGAACGGGCGGAGATATTCGCTGAAGTCGTAAAGGATGCGGGCGATCTCCCTGGACTCGTCGAAACGCAGGGTGCTGATCTCGTTCTCCATCTCGATGATCTCCACGGGCTCGATGAATACGGTCTTGCCGGAGGCGGACTCATCATAAACAAAGCCCTGGAGCCGGCGCTTGGCCGAGGCCGCGACGGGGATGAGGAACTTCCCGTCGCGGACGTTGACGGAAGCGTCAGCCTCCACCACGCCCTCTTCCTGCGCCTTGCGAAGTATCGCCCCCGCCCTGCGGGAAATGGCGGATTCGGTCTCCTTCAGGCGCTTGCGTATCTCGTAAAGCTGCTCGGAGGCGGTGTCCTTCATCTCGCCGTAGCGGTCGATGATGGTGTCGATCTTCTTCTGTACCTCCTTGAAGTTCCCGACCGGGGCGGCCATCTTCTTGAGCTGGGGATAGATGCCGTCCTTCATTCCGGCGAAGAAAGACGAGACCTTGGTCAGAGTCCCGATCATCGTCCGGAGCTTCCCCGTCGAGAGCAGGTCGATGCTGTAACCGTCCTTCAGCAAAGGCTTCAGGAACGGTAGCGCGTCGATATATCCGGTCATGGGGAAAGACTCCTCGAACATCACGATGAGCCTCATCTCGTCGGTCAGAAGGAGCCTGTGGCGTATCGTCCTGGGATCGGAAGAAAACTGTTCCGACGCGACCCTGTCGGCCGCGTAATCGGTGCTGCACCGGTCCGAAACGATCTTCCGGACGCGGTCGAAACCCAGTTTTTCCTCCAGCCTTGTATCTATCGCCATTACGATTCCGCTCAATAACAAATCAACCTGCAAATTTACTCATTCGCAGGCTAAAAGTCAAGAGGATCTCGTTACACTTCTTCTTTTCCGAGGGTCGGGCTGAGCAGGAGCTTGAGGTCGTAGATGTCCTTGATGACCCGGAGGCGGCCATCCTTGACGTAGGAGATGTTGCCGGTCTCCTCGGAGACGACCACCACGGTGGCGTCGCTCTCCTCGGAGATGCCGATGGCGGCCTTGTGGCGCATGCCGAAGCTGGCCGGGACGTCGGTGCGGGACGTGATGGGGAGGGTGCAGCGGGCAGCCAGGATGCGGTCGCCGCGTATGATCATCGCCCCGTCATGCATGGGGGAATTCTTGAAGAAAAGGTTGAGGATGAGCCTGCGGCTCACCATGGCGTCGACGCGGTCCCCGGTCTCGATGATATATTCCAGGGAATCCCGGCCGGGAATGACTATCAGGGCTCCCGTCTTCTGCTCCCCCATCACGCGGCAGGCCTCGACTATTTCCTCGACAGCCTTTTCCGCGACATTGCTGCCGCGGCTGTCGACAAGGCGGCCGACGACCTTGCGCCACCAGCTTGAACTGCCGCCGAGGCGCATCAGGAAGTGCCTGATCTCCGGCTGGAAAATGATGATCAGCGCCAGGAGGCCCACGTCGAAGAGCGTGTCCATCAGCGAAGTCATCAGTTTCATGCCCAGAGAGCCTACGATCACGCGGACGATGAGCAGGATGACGATGGCGATGAAAATGTTCATCGCCGACGACCCCCTGATCCAGCGGAACAGGACATACAAGATGGCCGCGACCATCAGGATGTCCAGGATGTCCATGGCGGACAGGCTCAAGAAACCGAATATCTCCAAAATCATAGCCCACAAATTTACTCATTCGCAGGCTAATTGTCAAGAGTACACGCTACTAAAGGGATTTCTGAAGGGTTTTACGCCAATGGCAGTTCAGCACTTCCGAGGCGTCGCCGTGCCAGTTGTGCATCCCATTGCCGAGACAGTCCCGGAATACGGGGCAGTCCCGGCATTGTCCTTTCCGGGCCCAGCCGCGGTCGCGGAAAGGCTTAAAGCGCGTGTTCCAGACGTCCCAGAGGCTGTCCTGATAGATATTGCCCTGTGAGAAGAGATCGCGGTCGATGTTGGGGCAGGCGTTGATGCGCCCGTCGATCAGGACTGAGGCGATGTTGATGCCCGCATGGCAGAAATAGGGGTTCTGCCTGACCTTGCGTTCGTATTTTCCTAGATATCCTTCACAGCTGAACGTGACGGCCATCTCCGACTCTTTGTATTCGCGTTTTTCCTTGATGAATTCCATCAGGGAAACAAACTCCGGATCGGAGAGATGAAGGTCCGGGTCGTCCTTTGCCCGACCGATGGGTATTATGGTGAAAATGCGCCACTGCTTCACGCCAAGCGAGGCCAGGAGGTCGTGGATGGCCTGCAGCCGGCCCAGGTTCCGGCGGTTCACGCAGGTCACTACGTCGAAATTGATGCGCCCGTCCTGCGCGGCGATGGCGATGGCCTGAACGGCGCGGCTGAAGCTGCCCTTCCGCCCGCGCATCCAGTCGTGCTCGTCCTCCAGGCCGTCAAGGCTGATGGTCAGCGCGCCCATGCCCGCGCCCATAAGCTTGCGGTGCATGTCCCGGTCGTAGAAGTAGCCGTTGGAGACCATGCCCCAGCCGGCTCCGCGGCGGCGGATGGCCCGGCCCACATCTTCGATGTCCGGCCGGAGCAGCGGCTCGCCGCCGGTCAGCACCACGGTGAAGCCGCGGGGTATCTCTTTGCGCGGAATGGTATCAAACGCCCGCAGGAAGTCCTCCAAGGGCATGTCGACATCCTGACTGGCGGCCATGCAGTCGCTGCCGCAATGCCTGCAGCGCAGGTTGCAGCGGGTGGTGCACTCCCAGAAAAGATAGTTCAGTTCGTGGACGCGGGTTTCGTTCGCCCTGAAGAGGCGGAAAAGGAAGTCCTTGACCGGAGAAGCCATTACTCAGCCTTCTGGAGACGGATCTCGATGGACTTGTTGTAATAATCGGCGATGACGGTGTCCTTGACGGCGTAGACCCCCTTCTCGTCAGCAAAGCGGAATTCCGGTTCCGGCACAGCCACGGAGCTTGCCGAGACCAGGGCATAGCCGGCGTAGTTGGTATAGCCGCATAGGCTCCAGTCCTGGATCTCCGATTTGGACGCGCGCGTAAAGACGCTGATGTCCTCGATCGGACTGCCGTCCAGCGCGGACACGACCTTGAAAGCGACCTCCGGTTCCATCCTGTCCGGGCCGGTGCCGTAGCAGGCCTGGAATATGAACAGGGCCGTGGTCAGCGACGCGCCCTTGAGGAAGTTCCTGAAGAATTTCATAAACGACAAGTATTTCTTTCCAAAATCTGAAGATATAACTGACGGAATCCTCAAATCCTGCGTAAAGATATAAACAAATAATCAATAATAGGAAAAACGGGAATAGAATCGGCTTTTCTATTCCCGTTTTGTCTTTTTTCTGTCTTTTGGGAATGAAATCGCTCTTTTCATTCCCGCGAGGGCGCTCTAAAACACTAACACCGCCTTCACCGGGAAGTGGTCTGAGATGAAGGTGCGCTCGTAGTATGGTTTGGTGACCGTCTCGAAGCGGGTGCAGCTGAAACCCTTGAACCAGACATAGTCTATCGTGCTCTGGGCCCTGCCCCAGCCGTTGTACGAGAAGTGGTCGTCGGTGACGACCGCGGCCGTACGCGCATTCTGGAAGCCCTCCTTCATCGGGGCCAGGAAATCGTTGGAAACCTCCATGTTGAAGTCGCCCGTGACGATGACCGGGAGGCCGTCCTTGTTCATCTCCGCGATCTTGTCCGCGATGAGCTTGACGCCCTTCTGCTGGGCCTCGGGGCCCACGTGGTCTATATGCGTGTTGACGAAGAAGAATTTCTTTCCCGTGGCCTTGTCCTTCATGACCGCCCAAGTGGCGCAGCGGTTGCACGCTCCGTCCCAGCCGCGGCTGGGCGTGTCGGGCGTGTCGGAGAGCCAGAAGGTTCCCCATTTCAGGAGCTTGGTCGTCTTGTAATTGTACAGGACCGCCATGATCTCTCCGGCCTTCTTGCCGTCGTCGCGGCCCACGCCAACGGCCTTGTAGGTCTTGTCGAGGGTGGTGGCCAGGTACTCGACCTGCGAGGAGAGCGCCTCCTGGAGGCCGACGACGTCGGGCTTAAGCTCGTCGAGCATCATCGCCGACGCGGGATAGCGGTACTGCCAGGAGTTGGTGCCGTCGTCGGCCGTGCCGTAACGGATGTTGTAGCTCATGGCGACGACGCCCTCCTTCTCTACCTTTGCGGAAAGCGCCAGGGGGAGGAGCACGGCGGCCAGTATCAAGACTAACTTCTTCATAGTCAACAGGAAAGGCTAAAGGTTGCGGAGAAGGTTGTTGAGGTTGACCTTGCGGTCGATGAGGGCGCGCAGGCTGTCGATGGGGACGCGCTCCTGCTGCATCGTGTCGCGGTCGCGCACGGTCACGCAATGATCCTCGAGCGAATCGTGGTCAACGGTGATGCAGAACGGGGTGCCGATGGCGTCCTGGCGGCGGTAGCGCTTGCCGATGGAATCCTTTTCGTCATACTGGCAGTTGAAATCGTATTTGAGGTCGTCCATGATCTGCTGGGCGAGCTCCGGCAGGCCGTCCTTCTTGACGAGCGGCATGACCGCGGCCTTGACCGGGGCGATCGGGGCGGGGATGGAGAGGACCACGCGGCTCTCGCCGTTCTCGAGCTGCTCCTCCTTGTAGGAGTGCGAGAGGACGGCCAGGACCATGCGGTCGACGCCGATGGAGGTCTCGATCACGTAAGGGGTGTAGCTCTCGCCAAGCTCGGGGTCGAAGTACTGGATCTTCTTGCCGGAGAATTTCTGATGGTTGCCAAGGTCGAAGTCGGTCCTGGAGTGGATGCCCTCGAGCTCCTTGAAGCCGAAGGGGAACTGGAACTCGACGTCGGTGGCGGCGTTGGCGTAGTGCGCCAGTTTCTCATGGTCGTGGAAGCGGTAATTCTCGGCGCCCATGCCGAGGTTCACGTGCCACTTCATGCGGATTTCCTTCCACTTGGCGAACCAGTCGAGCTCGGTGCCTGGCTTGATGAAGAACTGCATCTCCATCTGTTCGAACTCGCGCATGCGGAAAATGAACTGTCGGGCGACGATCTCGTTGCGGAAGGCCTTGCCTATCTGCGCGATGCCGAAGGGGATCTTCATGCGGCCGGTCTTCTGGACGTTCAGGTAGTTCACGAATATGCCCTGGGCGGTCTCGGGACGCAGGTAGATGGTGTTGGCGCCCTCTGCGGTGCTGCCCATGGAGGTGCTGAACATAAGGTTGAACTGGCGGACGTCGGTCCAGTTGCAGGTGCCGCTGATGGGGCAGACGATGCCGCAGTCGATGATGATCTGGCGATACTCGGCGAAATCATTGGCCTTCTCGGCCGCGACGTAGCGGTTGTGAACCTCGTCGTACTTGGCCTGCTCGCGGAGGACGTTGGGGTTCGTCGCGCGGAACTGCGCCTCGTCGAAGCTCTCGCCGAAACGCTTGCGGCCCTTGGCCACCTCCTTGTTTATCTTTTCCTCTATCTTGCCGAGATAGTCCTCGATGAGGACGTCGGCGCGGTAGCGCTTCTTGGAGTCCTTGTTGTCGATGAGCGGGTCGTTGAACGCTCCAACGTGGCCGGACGCCTCCCAGATCCTGGGGTGCATAAATATGCAGGAATCGATGCCTACTATGTTCTCATTGAGGCGTGTCATAGCGTTCCACCAATACTGCTTGATATTGTTCTTGAGCTCCACGCCCATCTGGCCGTAATCGTACACCGCGGCGAGTCCGTCGTAGATCTCGCTGGAAGGGAAGATAAAACCGTATTCCTTGCAGTGGGCGATGAGTACTTTGAAAAGTTCTTCCTGTGTCATATCGAAATGTGTTTATCGTGCAAAAGTAATCATTTCATTTTAAAAATGTCTGGAAAAGAGGCCCGAACACGCTTATTTGCAATTTCGCGCAGCGGAACCATGACGAAATCGCGCTGTGCCATGAGCGGGTGCGGGACCTGCAGGCGCGGGTGGTCGATGATGTGCGTGCCGAAGAAAAGGATATCGATGTCGATGGGACGCGAGTGGTAGATGCGCTCCCCTTCCGCATCGTATTCGACGTTTTCCTCGCGGCCGAGAGCGCGCTCGACGCCCTTGACGGTGTCGAGGATTTCCAGCGCCTGCGCCTCGGCGCTTTCCCGCTTGCGGGGCAGCGCGTAAAGCACGGCGCAGTTCAGGAAATCCGGGGCGTCGAATCCCCAGGAGGGCGTTTCAATGATGCCGGAGAGCCTTTTGTACCCCGTGCCGAACGCCTCGTCGAGGAGCGCCAGGGCGGCCTCCAGATTCGTGCGCCTGTCGCCCATGTTCGAGCCCAGGGAAAGGTAGAGGTGGACCATCAGTCGTCGAAATCGATGTCGTATCCAAGGATGACGCGGGCTTCGTCAGAGAGCATGCTCTGGTCCCAGACAGGCTCGAAGACGAGTTCCAGCTCGCATCCGGCCACGCCCGGCACGTCCTCCACGCTGCGGCGGACATCCGCCATGACCTCGTCGGCCATGGGGCAGTTCGGCGCGGTGAACGTCATCTTGATATACACTTCCCGCGACTTGCGGATGTTAAGTTCGTAGATGAGTCCCAGGTCGTAGATGTTGACCGGAATTTCGGGGTCATAGACCTGCTTGAGGGCGAGGATCACCTTCTCGTACAAGGGGGCGATCTCCTTTATGTCTTCGGCCGTGAGGACTTCCTCCTCTGGCTTTTCCTTCTTTTCAAACAGTCCCATTGCGGTTCAGAGATTGGATTCTGCGGCCCTTCTGATGGTCCGTATCATCGACACGAGGCCGTTCGCGCGTGTCGGGGACAGGTTTTCCTTAAGCCCTATGCGGTCTAGGAAGGAGAAGTCGTCGGCGGCGATCTCCTCAGGAGTGCGGCCGGAATAGACGCTGATGAGCAGAGAGATGATGCCACGGGTGATGATGGCGTCGCTGTCGGCGGAGAACAACAGTCTCCCCTCTTCCATCTTCCAGTCGAGCCAGACCCTTGACTGGCAGCCTTTTATGAGCCTGTCGTCGGTCTTGTTCTCCTCCGGGTAAGGCGCGAGGCCCTTGCCGAGTTCTATCAGATACTCGTACTTGTCGAGCCACTCGTCGTACATCGAGAAATCCTCGACTATCCCTTCCTGAACTTCCTTCAATGTCTTTACCATCTTCGTCATACCAGCATCGATATCGCCCTGTCGAGCGATTTAATGAAATATTCCGCCTCTTCCAGCGTGTTGTAAGGCGCGAACGAAGCGCGCAGCATGCCCGTCACTCCGTAGCGGTCCATCAGCGGCTCGGCGCACATCTGCCCGGAACGGACTGCTATTCCCATCTTGTCCAGAAGCAGCGCCAGATCCTCGTGATGGGCGCCCTTCACAGTAAACGAAAACAGGGGTATTTTGTTAAATGTTCCACGGGGAACACCGTAAAGCCTTATCCTTTCATCCGACAGAAGGGCGTTCAGGACATAGTCCCTGACCTTGTCGGTATAATCCGTCAACTCCTTGTCCCTCAATGCTTCCGCCAGCTCCAAGGCAGGCTTGAGCGTGGGTGTCCCGGCCATGTTCTGGGTGCCGGCCTCGAACTTTCCCGGAAGCGGAGCGTAAGTCGTACCGGAGAACTTCACGGTTTCTATCATTTCGCCGCCGCCCATGTAAGGAGGCATCTGATCCAGCTGTTCACGGCGGCCGTACAGCACGCCCGTTCCGGGCGCGGCGTAAACCTTGTGGCCGGAGAAAACGTAGAAGTCGCAGCCCATGTCCCGGACGTCGGCACCGGTGTGGACGACACCCTGGGCTCCGTCGACAAGGACAAGGCAACCTTTTGAGTGACAAATGTTTACAATCTCCTTGACGGGGTTTACTATACCCAGGACGTTGGAAATCTGGGCGACACAAAGCAGGCGGGTGCGGTCAGTGACGAGGCTCTCCAGCAAATCCATCCTCAGATGCCCGTCCCCGTCAACGGGAAGGACCTTGAGGACGGCATCTTTGCGCCCGCACATCATCTGCCAAGGAACGATGTTGGAATGGTGTTCGCTCTCCGCGACTATGATCTCGTCGCCGGGACGGACGAAGGCTTCGCCGAAACTGAAGGCGACGAGATTGATGGACGCCGTGGCTCCTGAAGTAAAAACTATCTCCTCGCGGCTTCCGGCATTGAGGAAGGCCCGCACCGTGTCGCGGGCGGACTCATACTCCTCCGTAGCCTCCGCGGCTATCTTGTGTACGGCCCGGTGAAGGTTGGCGTTATGATGGATGGAAAGGTCGTTCCACTTCTCGATGACGCAGGCGGGACGCTGTATGGTGGCCGCATTGTCCAGATAGACAAGCGGCTTGCCATATACCGTCCCGGACAGCCCGGGGAACAGTTTCCTTACTTCTTCGACATTCATGACCGTAACTGTGAGTTTGCAAATTTAAGAATTATAAATAAATTTGCGAAGGACAATTTCATACGCCATGATTGAATATATCTCCGGAAACATAGCCGACCTCTCCCCCACCCGGATAGTCGTGGACAACCACGGAATGGGCTACGGTTTGGAAATCTCCCTGCAGACCTATGAGGCCCTCAGGAATTACAAGGAAGCCAAGGTCTATGTCTTCACCACCATCAACCAGAGGGATGCCACCGAAGTCATGTACGGCTTTGCCACCAAGGACGAAAGGGAGTTGTTCGAACTCATCGTGGGAATTTCCGGCATCGGTGCGGCTTCCGCCAGGATGATACTCTCGGCCATGACCGCAGACGAATTCCGCGAGGCCATCATCTCGGAGAACATCAACAAGATCAAGTCGATCAAGGGAATCGGACTCAAGAGCTCCCAGAGGATGATCCTGGAACTGAAGGACAAGATCGTCAAGGGCGAAGGAGCCGGTTCGGACGTCATTTTCAAGGCGGACAACAACTCGGATATAGAGGAAGCCACCAGCGCGCTTACTATGCTGGGCTTCTCAAAACCCAACGTAAACAAGGCCATTCAGGCCGTTCTCAAGAAAAACCCTGGAGCAAAGGTGGAAGAGATTATCAAGGCTGCGCTGAAAATGCTTTGATTTAAGGGACTTTTGTTCCACGTGGAACATTATCTTCCGAAATATACCAGCAAAACAGAAATATCCGCGGGAGAAACACCCGAAATACGCGACGCCTGTGCAATCGTGGATGGAGCGTATTTCTTGAGCTTTTGACGGCATTCTATTGTCAAGCCGGAGACGCTGTCGAAGTCAAAACCTTCCGGAATCCTCAGGTCTTCGAGTCTCATTATCTTGTCCGCGATCCTCTGTTCGCGCTCGATGTATCCCTGATATTTGACTGAGATTTCTACGGAATCGCATATTTCCTTCCGATAAATCGACTGTATCTTTTCTTCGTCCTGGGATGGAGGAAGAACTGGATTGTCAATCCCCTGCCCCGGGAAGATTCCTTCGCTTCGCTCGGAATGACAGGAAAGACGCCCGGAATGACAACACGACAGGAGGTCGGAAAGGGTGACTTCCGGCCTGGAAGCTAGTTCTGATAGCTTTTTTGAATCTGTGATAGGGGCGGAACCGACGCTCTCCAGATAGGGATTCGCCTGTTTACGGGTGAGATTCGTCGAGTCGCAGAATCTGCGCAGGCGCGCGATATCCTCATACTTCTTCTGAGTATAAGCATAGCGGTATTCATCGGCCAGTCCGAGTTCATGGGACAGGCCTGTAAGCCTGAGGTCGGCGTTATCCTGCCTCAGAAGTATCCTGTACTCCGCCCTGGAAGTGAACATCCTGTAAGGCTCGTCCACACCCTTCGTAACCAGGTCATCTATAAGGACCCCTATATAAGATTCGTCCCTGCGGAGCACGAGAGGATCCTTTTCCACACATTTCAGATGAGCGTTAATGCCAGCGACAATCCCCTGTGCGGCAGCCTCTTCATAGCCTGTCGTACCATTGACCTGGCCGGCCAGGAAAAGGTTTTCCACCACCTTGGATTCAAGCGAAACCTTCAGCTGGGTGGGGTCGAAATAGTCATATTCCACCGCGTAAGCCGGCCTGAATATACGGACATTTTCCAACCCGGGAATGGCATGGAGGGCATCCAGCTGTGTTTGAAGCGGAAGTGACGAGGAGAACCCCTGAAGATAATATTCGTTCGTTCCCCTACCCTCCGGCTCAAGGAAAAGCTGGTGAGAATCCTTGTCAGGAAAAACCCTCAGCTTGTCCTCGATACTCGGGCAGTATCTCGGACCCCTGCCGTGGATCATTCCGGAAAACAGCGGGGAATCCTGGAAACCCGAACGGAGGATGTCATGGACCTCAACGTTGGTGTGAAGGATGAAGCATGGCATCTGCGGGGTTCCGTTCTGGACGGAAGACAGGTAAGGCAGGAAGGAGAACTTGTCCGGCTGTTCGTCTCCGACCTGGACGGTAAGCGACGAAGTGTCTACGGAGGAAATGTCGATCCTGGGAGGGGTTCCCGTCTTCATCCTTTCGGTCGCGATACCCATCGAAGCGAGCTGCTCGGTCAGGCCGCGCGAAGAGAGTTCGCCGATGCGGCCGCCTTCGAACTGGGTGCGTCCTATGAACAACTTGCCGTTAAGGAATGTTCCGGCGGTCAAAACAACCGTCCGAGACTTGAAAATCGCCCCTGTAGTCGTACGTACTCCTGCGATTTTTGAATTCTCAAAGAGGAAAGAGACGGCAGAATCGATGTAAATATCTAATTTACAATTACTTTCGAGGACTTTGCGCCAGTACAGGGAAAAACGGATTTTATCACACTGCGCACGGGGGCTCCACATGGCCGGACCCTTCGATTTATTGAGCATGCGGAACTGCAACGTACAAGCATCCGTAACCATTCCGGTATATCCTCCGAGTGCGTCTATCTCCCTGACTATCTGACCTTTAGCTATTCCTCCAACAGCCGGATTACAAGACATTTTGGCGAAACCCAACATGTCCATGGAGATGAGAAGGACGCTTGATCCCATCCTTGAAGCGGCCATCGCGGCTTCACAGCCGGCATGACCGCCTCCTACGACTATGACATCATAAATATTCTGCATAATTATTCGATAAGGGATTTGCGGAGAGAAAGGTAATAATCCTCCTTCTCACGCATGATCCTCTTCTCCTCATCGGTATGGTCGTCATATCCTATCAGATGGAGCAGGCCGTGCACGATGACGCGGTTGAGTTCGTCCTCGAATTCGGCTCCGTAGAAAATCGCGTTCTCGCGGACGGAGTCGATGCTGATGAAAAGGTCGCCGGAAAGGACGTTGCCCTCGCAATAGTCGAAAGTGATGATGTCGGTGAAATAATCATGCTGGAGATAGCGCATGTTGACGTCGAGGATATAGTTGTCCGAGCAGAAGATTATAGAGATGCCCCCTACCCTTTTTACCTCGCTTCCGGCCACCATGCGCAGCCACCGGTTGTTCAGGGTCTTGCCCTTGAAGCGGAATGCAATATCTTCGTTGAAATATGATATCATAGCATGAAATTTGTGCAAATCTACAACTAAAAAAACAAATTATTGGATTTGAAATTTATTATTTATATCTTTGGAACGTAAATCGACAATTTTAAAAACGTTTATATGGAAGTCAAGAAATCACCCAAGGCCAGCCTCGAGAACAAAAGGCTGCTCTTTGCAGAGATTGGTTTCATCCTCTCGCTTCTGTTAGTATGGGGAGCATTTTCCTATACCAGCAAGGAGAAGAAGACCGACCTTTTCGCTGACACCAATCAGGAACTGATTGAGGAAGAGATCATTCCTATCACCCAGGAGACTCCTCCACCGCCGCCGGAGGCCCCCAAAATCCCCGTCCTTTCCGACCAGATCGACATTGTCGATGACGACATCAAGCTTGATGACAACATGATGCTCAACCTCGAGGATGACGCCAACCTCGGTGTGGAGATCCAGGACTACGTCGAGGCTGTCGAGGAGGAGGAAGTGGAAGAGGAAGCCATTCCGTTCCAGCTCGTCGAGGAGAAACCTACCTTCCAGGGTGGTGATGCCAACGAGTTCTCGAAATGGGTGAACGCTCACCTTTCGTATCCCGAAATCGCCAAGGAGAACGGTGTCCAGGGCCGTGTGACCCTCCAGTTCACCGTCAATCCCGACGGCTCCGTTTCCAACGTCAAGGTTCTCCGCGGTGTTGACTCCTCCCTCGACAAGGAGGCTGTCCGCGTCGTCTCCAGCTCCCCGAAGTGGAAACCCGGAAAGCAGAGGGACCGCGCCGTGAAGGTCACCTACACCTTCCCTGTGATTTTCCAGCTGAGATAAAGCACACGGAAAAGTATCATAAAGGCTGTCCTTCGGGATGGCCTTTTTTCAGTTGAAGATGAAGAAAGAAGAGAATACCAAGAGCGGAAGCGGGAAAGCCGTATTCGTCGGAATAGTCAGGCAGAACGAAGACGAGAGAAGGGTAGGGGAGTACCTGGATGAACTGGAGTTCCTCGCGGAGACAGCGGGGGCTTCTGGCGACAGGAAATTCGTCCAGAAACTCGACAAACCTGAGAAATCCACCTATATCCGAAGCGGAAAACTCGAGGAGATTGCATCGTACTGTGAGGAGAACGACATAGAATATGTCATATTCGACGACGAACTCACCGGAATGCAACAGCGTAACATAGAGAAAGTTATAAAGACTTCCCACGTCATAGACCGTACCAGTCTGATCCTTGAGATATTCGCCCAGAGGGCACAGACATCCTACGCCAAGATGCAGGTGGAACTGGCACAGTACAACTATATGCTTCCCAGACTTGCCGGCATGTGGACCCACCTCGAGAGACAGAGGGGAGGTATCGGTACCAGGGGTGGTATGGGTGAGACCCAGATAGAGATAGACCGCCGTATCGTAAAGGAAAGGATAGCCAGGCTCAAGGAGCAGCTGAAGAAAGTCGACAGGCAGATGGCCACCCAGCGCGGGAACAGGGGAAGGATGGTACGCCTGGCCTTGGTGGGATATACCAACGTAGGGAAGAGTACCCTGATGAACCTGCTCGCCAAATCCGACGTTTTCGCTGAAAACAAACTGTTCGCCACCCTTGATACCACTGTCAGGAAGGTCGTAATAGAGAACGTTCCCTTCCTGTTGAGCGATACCGTAGGATTCATAAGGAAACTTCCCACCCAACTGATCGAAGCCTTCAAGAGCACCCTTGACGAAGTCAGGGAGGCGGACATACTTGTCCATGTGGTGGACATCTCGCACAGCGACTTCGAGGAACAGATGCAGGTGGTGGAGAAAACCCTCAACGAAATAGGCGCGGGAAACAAACCTATATACGTGGTTTTCAATAAGATAGATGCCTATATCTACGAAGAGTACGATGAGTTCTCCCTCGAGCCTAAAGACAAACGCAACCAAACCCTCGACGAGTTGAAGAACCTCTGGATAGCGGACGAAAAGAGTCCCTGCATCTTCATCTCAGCCAAGGAGAAAATCAACATAGAAAAACTCCGCAACGACCTTTACAAGATGGTTGCGGAGATACATGCGGGAAGATATCCCTTCAATAATTTCCTATGGTAATTCCTAGTCGGAGAACTTCGCCTTGAGGAATTCGCGGTTCAGGCGCGCGATGTGGGATACGGAGATGCCCTTCGGGCACTCCATCTCGCAGGCGCGCGTATTTGTGCAGTTTCCGAATCCGAGTTCGTCCATTTTGGCTACCATGGCCTTGACCCTCTTCTTTGCCTCCAGGCGGCCCTGGGGGAGAAGGGCGAGGGAACTCACGCGGGCGGCTACGAACAGCATGGCGGAGCCGTTCTTACAGGTAGCAACACAGGCTCCGCAACCGACACAGGCGGCGGCGTCCATGCTTTCCTCGGCCTTGTCGTGGGAAATGAGGATATTGTTGGCATCCTGAGCGGAACCGGTACGTACGGAGATGAAACCGCCGGCCTGGAGGATCTTGTCAAACGCACCCCTGTCGACCACGAGGTCCTTGATGACGGGGAAGGCCGCGCTGCGCCAGGGCTCCACGGTGATGGTAGCACCGTTCTTGAAATGGCGCATGAACAACTGACAGGTAGTCACATGGTCGTCCGGACCATGCGCACGGCCGTCTATATAGAGCGAGCAGGCTCCACAGATACCCTCGCGGCAGTCGTGGTCGAAAGATACCGGACCGCTGCTCTTGCACCCGCGCTCCACCGCTACGGGGTCGCAACCCTCGCGGATAAGCTGCTCATTGAGAATATCAAGCATCTCGAGGAAGGATGCATCTTCCTCTATACCAGAAATATGATAAGTCTCGAAATGTCCTTTTTCCCTGGCGTTCTTCTGGCGCCATATTTTTAAGTTGAATTCCATCTTAATTAGTCTTTATAGTTTCTGGTGACAACCTTGATATTTTCGTAGATAAGGGGTTCCTTGTGGAGTTCGGGCTCAACGCCTTCTCCCTTGTACTCCCATGCGGCAACGTACATGAAGTTGGCGTCGTCACGCTTGGCTTCGCCTTCCTCTGTCTGGCTCTCCACGCGGAAATGGCCTCCGCAGGATTCGTTGCGGTTGAGAGCGTCGTAAGCCATGAGGGTGCCGATCTCGAAGAAATCCTCGAGGCGGAGAGCCTTCTCAAGCTCCTGGTTGAACTCATACTGCGATCCGGGGACCTTGACGTTAGCATAGAACTCCTTGCGAAGTTCGGCTATCTCCTTGATGGCTTTCTTGAGGCCGGCCTCGTCACGGGCCATTCCCACATAATCCCACATGATGTTGCCGAGTTTCTTGTGCAGGGAATCTACGGTCATCTTGCCGTTGATGGCGAACAGCCTGTCAATACGGTCCTGGACAGCCTTCTCAGCGGCTGCGAATTCAGGAGTGTCGACATCGGTCTTGGGCTCAAGGAATTTCTTGGAAAGATAGTCGCCGATGGTGACGGGGATAACGAAATAACCGTCGGCAAGACCCTGCATGAGGGCCGAAGCGCCGAGGCGGTTTCCGCCGTGGTCGGAGAAGTTGGCCTCGCCGATGGCATAAAGGCCGGGAATGGTGGTCTGGAGGTCATAATCAACCCAGATACCTCCCATGGTGTAATGGATGGCGGGATAGATCATCATAGGCTCCTCCCAAGGGGAAGTGGCGGTGATCTTCTCATACATTTCGAAGAGGTTGCCATACCTTTCCGCAACCCTCTGGTGTCCAAGACGTTCGATAGCCTCGGAGAAGTCGAGGAACACGGCCTTTCCGGTCTCGTTAACACCGTAACCGGCGTCGCAGCGCTCCTTGGCGGCACGCGAGGCGACGTCGCGCGGAACGAGGTTTCCGAAAGCGGGATACCTGCGCTCGAGATAGTAGTCGCGGTCCTCTTCAGGAATCTGGGAAGCCTTTATCTCATGGGCGCGGAGTCTCTTCACATCCTCAAGTTTCTTGGGAACCCATATACGGCCGTCGTTGCGGAGCGACTCGGACATGAGGGTGAGCTTACACTGCTGCTCGCCGTGGACGGGGATGCAGGTAGGATGGATCTGCGCGAAGCAGGGATTGGCAAAGAATGCACCCTTCTTGTAGCATTGCAGGGCGGCCGAACCGTTGGAATTCATTGCGTTCGTGGAGAGGAAATAGGTATTTCCATATCCTCCGGTAGCGATGATGACGGCGTGGGCGCCGAAACGCTCAAGCTTGCCGGTGACAAGGTTGCGGGCGATGATACCCTTAGCCTCACCTTTGACCAGGACAAGGTCGAGCATCTCGTAACGGGGATAGCTCTTTACCGTTCCGGCGGCAATCTGGCGGTTGAGCGCGGCATAGGCTCCGAGGAGGAGCTGCTGGCCGGTTTGTCCCCTCGCATAGAAGGTACGGCTCACCTGGACGCCTCCGAAGGAGCGGTTGGCAAGGTAGCCGCCGTATTCGCGGGCGAAGGGGATGCCCTGGGCGACACACTGGTCGATGATGGCCGCGCTTACTTCGGCAAGACGATATACGTTGGCTTCACGGGCGCGGTAGTCTCCACCCTTGATCGTATCGTAGAAAAGGCGGTAGACGGAGTCGTTGTCGTTCTGGTAGTTCTTTGCGGCATTGATACCACCCTGGGCGGCGATGGAATGCGCGCGGCGGGGGGAATCGCTGATGCAGAACACCTTGACATTGTAGCCGAGTTCACCGAGGGAAGCGGCTGCAGAAGCGCCTCCGAGTCCGGTGCCTACAACGATGATCTCGAGCTTTCTCTTATTATTGGGACTGACAAGATGAATTTCTGACTTGCGCTTCGTCCATTTCTCGGCGAGCGGTCCGTCAGGAATTTTGGAGATTAATTTATCGGCCATTGTATTGTAGTTATAGATTGTAATTCCAAATCATCCGCAATTTTAGTCATTTTAAACGAAAATACCTATTCAACCAACTGGATTATTGAATAAAAGAAGCAAACTCATCCAAATAGGCATCAAAGTATTCGTTGCAGAAGGAGGCATAGTCTTCCTTGAATTCATCAAAACCGAGGGAACCTCCCGACCATCTTCCGTAAAGGCCCTGCCAGCCACCCTCAAGCCTTGATTCCACCGCCAGACAGCTGTGGAGAAGGTCGAGCACGTTATTGAGGTCAAGGTAGGAGGTACCGTTGCTTAACTTGAAACGGAAAACACTTTTTTCCTTTATTTTCATGGCTATCTCGTTCATCCAGGCGTTGGGGGAAGTGGCGGAAGCCTTCATGAATGAAGGGATCATGTCCGAATCTCCTACAAGCAGGGGAACGCTGACAGTGCAGCAGGGATATCCGAGAGTGGTCCACATGATGGTATGGAGAGGATCCCCACCTTTTTCCACACCTTCGAAAACTATTGACGCTGAAGTGCTTCTGCGAGGAATGAAGTCCTGGTCCACTATTATCCCGTTGAAGCCGGTATCCTTCTTCAGAGTATGGAAAGTATTAAGCCAGTCTATACCTGTCATGGTACTGCGGTAGGAGCGCGAAAAACCGTAAAGGAGGTCGTGCGGGCCAATATCCAGAAGCCCGTCGACAGCCCCTTCCTCAAACTCCTTCATAATATCGGAGGCGGTAAGCCAGCGCTCATATCCCTTGTAATCCTCAGGACGTCCCGACTCGGAGAAATTGGTGACAACCCTGTAGCCTTCCAGAATCTCATTTACGTCGTATTTCACCCATCCCTGATTGTCAACCTCATAATAGGCGGCACCGCCGGAGGCGTCTATGACCCCGAAATTGGCTTCCACGCCCCTGGGCTTGGAAATATTGTCGAGGAATTTTTCAAAATCACCTACAGTGGCGCAAACTCCGAGGGCACGGAACATCAGGCTGCCTTCGCGGTCCATTATGGACTCCGGTACGTCATCATCCTTCAAGTTGTATGAGGCTGTATTCATGATGCAGAAGCCGGCGGAATTGGTTCCCGCCCATACTTCACCACCTTCGGAATCGGAATTCTCCAATCCTATGAAAGAGTAAATGGCTCCCTGGAAATACCCTATGCGGTTCTCAAGATTACCGGTATCGCGGTTCTTGAGCATTAGGGGACGTCCGCTCACCGTCTTGCTGCCGGATATGATCACAGTGGTACAGGCATGCGAAACAATGCAGCAGGACAATCCCGCAACAACCAATAGTATAAAGTATAACCTTTTCATTTTCTTTTATTTATCAGAAAAGATTCCCGCCTTCGTCAGTAAACCTGTCCACTCCGAGATGCTTGTAAGCCAGTTCTGTTGCAACGCGTCCGCGCGGAGTCCTGACGATGAATCCTTCCTTGATCAGGAAAGGCTCGTACACTTCCTCAAGGGTGCCCTGATCCTCGCTGATGGCGGTGGCGATGGTGCCGGCACCGACAGGACCTCCCTTGAAGGTGGTGATGATGGTCTTGAGTATCTTATGGTCTATGGAATCGAGTCCGAGAGTGTCGATCTTGAGTTTGTCCAGGGCATACCTGGCTATCTGCAGGTCAATGTGCCCGTCGCCCATTACCTGTGCGAAGTCGCGGACACGCTTGAGCAGCGCGTTGGCTATACGCGGGGTGCCGCGGCTGCGCATCGCGATCTCGCGCGCAGCCTGCTGCTCTATCCCCACCTTAAGGATATATGCACTTCGCTGTACTATCTTCACAAGTTCCTCGGTATCATAGTATTCGAGGGGACAAGTGATGCCGAAGCGCTCGCGCAGCGGCGCCGTCAGGAGGCCGCTCCGCGTCGTCGCGCCCACAAGAGTGAAGCGGTTGAGAGTAATGCGGACCGACCTTGCGCCTGGCCCTTTGTCTATCATTATGTCTATCACGTAATCCTCCATGGCGGAGTAGAGATACTCCTCGACCTCGGGGGAGAGACGGTGGATCTCGTCGATGAAAAGGACGTCGCCTTCCTCGAGGGAAGTTAGGAGGCCGGCCAGGTCGCCAGGCTTGTCAAGGACGGGGCCGGAGGTGATCTTCATGTTGACTCCCATCTCGTTGGCAATGATATGCGCGAGGGTGGTCTTTCCGAGGCCGGGAGGACCGTGGAAAAGCGTATGGTCCAGCGCCTCCCCGCGCATCTTCGCCGCCTGGATGTAAATCTTCAGGTTTGACACTATTTCCCTCTGGCCGGTGAAATCTTCCAGCTCCTGCGGCCTTATTATTCCGTCTAATTCCTTATCTTTGCAATCGTTTGTATTCCGGGGGTCGAAGTCGGTCATAAGCGTCGATCTTTTACAAATACAAATATAGTTTTTTATTTTTATTATATGATGGTAATGTAAAAGCTGTTGAATTGTTGATAAATCCTGTGAAAGGACTATATATCAATTGCTTATACATTATTTAAGACTGTTGGGAAAGTGTTGGCCGGATCCTTTGCGGACTGTTGATAAAAAAGAAGGAAAAGAAGTTGACAAAACCACCCCCTATTATCAACATCGTTGTCAACAGTTTTTCAACAGGATTATAAAGGGAATGTTGATAAGTTCAACCTCCACTTCCGTTCTCCGGGAAAGTATTGCGGAGAAGCGGGAAACCTACTGTTCCGGACTGTACCTCTCAGCCCGATGGTTCGTATTGTCCCAGGCCGTAAATACGGGTACCCACGTTGTCCTTCTTCCCAACAAGGAGGCGGCTGAATACTGTTCGGCAGACCTTTACAACCTCATAGAGGGAGACCACGTATTCTATCTTCCTTCATCGGGAAAGGGTATTGAGAGAAGCAACTATAAATCGTCCCTTGGAGTCCAGAGGACGGCCGCTATAGGACAAATGCTTTCGAAGGAAAATTCCTTCAATGTTTTCGTAACGTTCCCCGAGGCCCTGGAGGAGGGTATTCCCGATCCGGGAAGAATAAAATCCTCCATACTAACCTTGAAGGCGGGTGATGAAATCCATTACGAAGGACTGAAGGAAAAACTTGCGGAAGGTGGTTTTGAAAAAGTGGATTTCGTATCCGCTCCCGGACAGTTTGCATTCAGGGGATCGGTCGTGGACATATTCTCATATTCATCTTCGGATCCATATCGTCTCTCTTTCTGGGGTGACGAGATAGAAGAGATGCATACCTTCGACTGCAACACCCAGTTGTCCAAGGAGAAGGTGGAGTCGATAGACATTATTTCATCCATGGTGTCAGACGGGGAAGGGGAGTCCCTTGTTGAACCGGCTTCGATATTTCCGGACGATACGGTGCTCTGGCTCGATTCCTCTGACATGTATTCCCATAAGGATTTCTTCGAAGGGCTCAGACGTTTCCGCAAGGTATATATAGATTCACCTATGTCCTACGGGGGAGAAGACAAGATAGTTTTCTCCATATCTCCCCAGCCGGTCTTCAATAAGAATTTCGAACTGCTCACCGCGGACATACGGTCAAGGATAGAGAACCGATACAAGGTTTTCATTTACGGTGAAAAGGAATCCCAGTTGGAGCGCCTGCGCTCGATCCTGCTGCAGAACGGCGGTATTGTACCTCAGTTCGTGAACGGGAAGAACATCCATAATGGATTCATAGATGCGGAGAACAAGGTATGCTGCTATTCCGACCATGAGATATTCGACCGTTTCCACAGGGTCAGCCTCAGAAGAACCGTCGACAAGAGCGAACAACTCACCCTCAATGACTTGAATTCCTTTAATGTGGGAGACTATATAGTCCATATTGACCACGGCGTCGGTATTTTCGGCGGCCTCGTACGCATGAGGGACGACGTGGGCAGGGTAAAGGAAGTGGTCAAGCTCACTTACAAGGACGGTGATGTGGTATTCGTCTCGGTCCATGCCCTGAACAAGATTTCCCGTTACAAGCCCAGGGAAGGGGAGACTCCGAAGATCAACAAGTTGGGATCCCGCAGCTGGCAGACGCTCAAATCTAACGCTAAGTCCCGCGTCAAGGACATAGCAAAGGACCTCATACAACTTTACGCCAAGCGCAAGGCTTCCAAAGGATTCGCCTTCTCCCCAGACACCTATCTCCAGGAGGAGTTGGAATCGTCGTTCATGTACGAGGATACTCCCGACCAGGAACTGGCCACCGTCGCCGTGAAGCAGGACATGGAGGATTCCTGCCCGATGGACAGGCTGGTCTGCGGTGACGTCGGTTTCGGCAAGACTGAAATAGCCATCCGCGCCGCCTTCAAGGCCGTTGCGGACAACAAGCAGGTGGCGGTGCTCGTCCCCACAACCATCCTTGCGCTCCAGCATTTCACAACCTTCACCTCCCGCCTGAAGGGACTTCCTTGCACCGTTGATTACGTGAGCCGCCTGCGTACGGCCAAGGAGATAAGGGAAATCCAGGAAAGGCTTGCCAAAGGTCAGATAGATATTCTGATAGGAACCCATAAAATACTCGCTAAAGGTTTTGATTTCAAGGACCTGGGCCTGCTGGTGATAGACGAGGAACAGAAGTTCGGCGTTGCGGCCAAGGAAAGGCTGCGCCAGATGAAGATGTCCGTGGATACCCTTACACTGACGGCCACCCCCATCCCGCGCACGCTCCAGTTCTCGCTGCTGGGAGCCCGCGACCTTTCCATCATCAACACCCCTCCTCCCAACCGCATCCCCATCCAGACTGAGATCATCCTTTTCGACGAGAAGGAGATAAAGAGCATAATAAACTACGAACTCAACAGGGGAGGACAGCTGTTCTTCCTTCACAACAAGGTGGAGGAACTCCCCTCCATTTATGAAATCCTGCACAGGCTCGTGCCCGACATGCGCATATGCGTGGCGCACGGGCAGATGGAGTCCAAGGAGCTGGAGAACCGCATGTTGGATTTCATCCGGGGCGACTACGACATGCTCCTGTGCACCACCATTATTGAAAACGGACTTGATATTCCCAACGCCAACACCATCATCATCAATCAGGCGCAGAACATTGGTCTTAGCGACCTGCACCAGCTGCGCGGCCGCGTGGGACGCTCCAACAAGAGGGCTTTCTGCTATCTCATAGTCCCTCCCCTCGTCACCATCACCGACGATGCCCGGAGGCGCCTGAAGGCTATCGAGGAGTTCTCCGATCTCGGAAGCGGCTTCAACATTGCGATGCAGGACCTCGACATACGTGGCGCCGGCAACCTCCTGGGCGCCGAGCAGAGCGGTTTCATCATGGACATGGGTTACGAGACCTACCAGAAGATCCTTGCCGAAGCAATGGAGGAACTGGGAGTTGAGACTGGCATCACGACCAGGAACATGCGCAACACCTTCGTGGAGGACTGTACCATAGAGACGGACCAGCCGGCCTTCCTTCCCGATGATTTCATCGACATCAACGCCGAGAAGATACGCATCTACAAGCAGCTGGATTCCATGGTGTCGGAGAAAGAAATAGACCGTTTCGGGACGCAGCTGGCCGACCGTTTCGGAAAGCTGCCGCCGGAGGTGGACAACCTGCTGTATGTGGTTAAGGTAAGGAATCTCGGTGCCTCGCTCGGCTTCGAGAAGATAATCATCAAGAACGGCCTTATGATATTCTTCTTCATCTCCAACCCCATGTCCCCGTACTACCGTTCGTCCACCTTCACAAAGGTCCTGGAGAGGGTGGGGGAGAACCCCGTTTTCAATCTGAAGCAGGTCGAGAACAAACTGAAGATAGTGGTCAGGAACGTGGATTCGATGAAAAAGGCCTGGTCGCTCCTGTCAAAACTCCGATAAAAAGCGTAAATTTGCCTTTCCACACACGCAGGATGCAGAATCTACTCATAGAAATAGGCAACACCGCCCTGAAGGCGGCCCTTTCCGAAGGCATGACCCTCGGAAAGACCTTCCGTTACCAGGGGGAGAAAAAAACAGAATTCATCCTTTCACTCGTGGAGAAGGAGAAACCTTCCACCGTGGTGGTGGCGTCGGTCTATGACATTTCCGGCGCGGAGGAGAAAAGGCTGAGGAAGGCATGTCCGGACATGCTGCTCCTGGACCCTTCCCACAAGGAAGTCCTCGGAAGGTACGGGATACCGGAACACCTGACCTTCGACCGCGCGGCGGCCCTGATTGGAACCCGCTACCTTTTCAAGGGGAAGGCCTGCACCCTGGTGGATTTCGGCACGACGCTAACGGTCGATTTCCTCGGGGAGGACGGCACCTGGCAGGGCGGAAACATATCCCTCGGATGCCGCACCCGCTTCAAGGCCGTGAACCGTTATTCCAAGGCATTGCCCTCAGTCAATATCCCTGACAATCCCCCTTCCGTGGGCACTTCGGTGCAGTCCTCGATCGAAGCCGGGGTCGTTTCGGGCATAATGTTTGAAATACAGGGGTACGTCGATTCCAAACCCGGTAATATCGTCGTATTTACAGGCGGAGATGCGAATTATTTTGCAAAAAGGATGAAAAACTCCATCTTTGTAGTTTGTAATCTGGTATTGATCGGTTTGGCTTTAATCACTGACGATTATGTTGAAAGGAAGACTCAGTAAGATACTGGCCGTGTGCTTCGCAGTCCTGGCGACGGGACTGTCCATGCAGGCACAGGACGGGGCATATACCGGTTTCACGCCGTATTCCATCTTCGGAATAGGCGACATCTATACCCAGGGTTCCGCGTACAACCTCGGAATGGGAGGCGTTGGCATCGCCACCAGGAACAGGCGCCTCATCAACTTCCTCAATCCCGCCGCGGTCACCGCGCGCGACTCCCTGTCGTTCATGGCCGAGATGTCGGTGATCCAGAGCAACCGCATGTTCACCCAGGGGGACAAGTCGTCGGTCAATAACGCCTTCAACGTCAACAACATCACCATCTCCATGCCGATAAAGTATCCCGACGTGGCGATGATGTTCGGCATAGCCCCTTATTCTTCGACGGGGTACCGCTATTCCTATGTGCTCGAAGACCCGTCGATCGTCGGAAGGACGGGCAACGCCGTGTATTATTCCGCCGGCAAGGGCGGAACGTACCAGCTGTTCGCCGCGGCCGGCGTCACCCTGTGGAAGCGCCTTTCGCTCGGCATAGAGGGCCGCACCCTCTTCGGCAACATCGCCAAGGAGAACGTCTTCTCCTTCGCCAAGTCTGCTTACAGCGACATCAGTTCCGGATACAAACTCGTCCTCAAGGGTAATTCCGCCAAGGCGGGAGTCCAGTATGAGCAGCCCCTCGGCAACGGCATGAGCCTCGGCCTCGGGGCCACCTACGAGACCGGCATCGCCCTCAAGGGTGCGGTCGAGGACTACCGCATTTCCACGGGAGCTTCGCAGACCGACACCCTCAGCTATTCCCGCAACGAACTGGCCGGTAAGGGGGACGTTTGCATCCCCGAGACCATTGGAACGGGCATATCTTTCAGCAATTCAGACAAATGGCACGCTGAAATCAACTATTACCGGGCCGATTGGACAAAGTCTGGTATGGATGTTGCGAAGGGCTTTGCAGTGAAAGGCTCTTCGGTCTTCGACACCAGGTTGTCGCAGGAGTTCAGGGCCGGCTTTGAAATAGTTCCGAACAGGAACGACGTCAGGTACTACTTAAAGCGTTGCACCTACCGGATCGGTGCTTACTACAAGGATTCGGGCTTCGCGGTGGACGGACACCAGATAAACGACTTCGGTCTGACCCTGGGCGCATCCCTGCCGATGTTGCAGCAAAACTACAACGCAGTGACGTTCGCCGTGGCCGTGGGCCAGCGTTCGTCAGACGTCGGAAACCTGATACGGGAGAGATACGTGAACTTCACCGTCGGGTTCAACTTCCACGACATGTGGTTCCGAAAGTTTACTTACAGGTAGTTTGAAACTAACACTATTTAGGATATGAAAAAAATTATTTACGCAATTTTGACCATTGCACTGCTCTTCCCGGGAGCAAGGATGTCGGCACAGGGCAAATACGGCGCCGACAGCGCAGAGTGTATCAAGTACCTCTCCTACTACTCCGAGTACTACAAGCAGAAGAACTATGACGAAGCTCTTCCCAACTGGAGGAAAGCCTACAAGCTCTGTCCCCCTACGGCTAACCAGAACATGCTGATCCATGGTTCCACCCTGCTCAAGCAGGTCATAGCCAAGACCAAGGACGCCGAGGCGCAGCGCGCCGTCGTCGATTCCCTCATGGACCTCTATGACGTCAGGGCCGAGTACTATCCGAAGAACAAGGAGACCGCCCTCAACAACAAGGGCCTCGATATGTACAACTATATCAAGGACAATCCCCAGCGTCTGTATGACACCTACCAGAACATCATCGGCGAGCTCAAGGAGGCCACCAAGCCCTCTATCTTCCTGTTCAACCTGAACGCCGCCATCGACCTGTTCCAGGCAGGCAAGCTCACCGCCGAGGATGTCATCAACACCTATCAGTCCTCGATGGAGATGCTCAACGCATCCACCCCCGAGAACGAGGCTGACGCCGAGCAGCTCGAGAAGGTCAAGACCGACGTCGAGTCCCTGTTCATCACCAGCAAGGTCGCTTCCTGCGAGAACCTCATCGCCCTCTTCACCCCCCGTTTCGAGGCCGATCCCAACAACCTTGACCTGGTGAACAACATCGTCAAGATGATGAGCATCACCGACGACTGCACCGGCAACGACCTGTATCTCAATGCCGTCACCAACATGTACAAGCTCGATCCTTCGTACAACTCCGCATACTTCCTCTACAGGCTCAACTCCTCCAGGGGCAACGTCGCGGACGCCATCAAGTATCTCGAGGAAGCCATCAACTATCCCGAGTCCGACGCCTCCACCGACGGCGACTACAACTACGAGCTTGCGGTGTTCTGCTCCAAGAACGGCCAGAACGCCAAGGCTTACGCCGCGGCACAGAAGGCCATCGACCTCAATCCGACCCTCTCTGGCAAGGCTTACTTCCTGATGGGCACCATCTGGGGTTCCACCAACTGCGGCGGAAACGAGATCGAGCGCAGGGCTCCTTACTGGGTAGCAGTCGACTTCCTGCAGAAGGCCAAGGCCGCCGATCCGTCCCTCACCGACGACGCCAACAAGCTCATCGGCTCCTACTCCGCCTACTATCCACAGACCGCCGAGGCCTTCATGTATGACCTCACCAACGGCCAGTCCTATACCGTCTCCTGCGGCGGCATGAGGGCGACCACCACGGTCAGGACACAGAAATAACTGACATCTTGCCTGCACGGGCACATACTCTGAAGATGATGGCAACCGCGGTAGCGGTTGCTTTCATCTTGTTTTCATGCAAGGGGAAACTTGCCGAAGCCGACGCCCTCGACCTTTCGTCGGTCCCGCTCCAGACCATAGACAACATGTTCGCCGTCCAGACCAAGAACGGCGTTGTCCTGATGAGGATGGAGGCGGACCTGATGGAACGCTACGAGAACGATACGGTCTCGCGCGAGACCTTCCCCAAGGGCATGGCCGTGTACAGCTACACGGACGAGGGGCTGCTCGAGACCACCATCTTCTCCGACGACGCCATGCACGAGACGTACAAGGACAAGGACGATGAAACGTGGGCCGCTTTTGGCAACGTCGTCATACAGAACGTCATAAAACGCGAGGTAATGGAAACCGACACCCTTTACTGGGACCGCGCCACCGGTGAGATATTTACGGACTGCTATATCAGGATGTATTCTCCGGACGGTTTCATGCAGGGGTACGGGATGCGTTCCGACGACCACGCGAGGAATTCCACCATCCTCCGGCCTTTCAACAGTTTCGGCGTCGTTGTGCAGGACAGCACGGTGGTAATGATTGATTCTGTTAATTTTATAGGTCCTTTTCCTAAAAAATAGTGAAGTATTTAAAGAAATTCACTATCTTCGCAGCCCAAATTGAGTTTAAACAAAAGTTACAATACAATGGCTGTTCTTCAGACCCTACGCACTAAATTCGGCCTTGCAATCTCCATCATCGTTGCATTGGGCCTTCTCTCGTTTATCATCGACCCCGGACAGATCCAGTCGGCCGTTCAGTCCATGTCTTCCAAGTATGACGTCGGCAAGATCAACGGCAAATCCATATCCTATACGGACTTCCAGGAAGAGGTAGACCGTTTCACCACCCTCAATGAGCTGACCACCGGTTCTTCCGCATCCTCCGAGGAGGAGCACACCCAGATCAGGAACGCCGCATGGCAGTCGCTCGTGGACAAGTTCCTCTTCGTAAAGCAGGCCAAGGCTGCCGGCATCACCGTCGGCGAGGATGAGATGGTGGACCTCACCACCGGAGCCAACCCTTCCCCTGTCATTTACCAGAACTCCATGTTCCTTGACGCCGACGGCAATTTCGCCCCGGACCAGGTGGTGGACTTCGTCAGGCTCACCGGCGCCGACGACAACTACAAGCTTTACTGGAACTATCTCCAGAACACCGTCTATACCCAGCAGTTCTACGAGAAGTACGGCTCGCTTTTCACCGCCAGCTCGTACCAGAACCCCCTCATGCTCCGCAAGGCCATCTCCGAGAACAACGAGACCGCCGACGTGGACTTCGTGATGGTCCCCCTCCTTTACTCCACCGACACCACCGTCGTCGTGTCCGACAACGAGATCAAGGACTATTATAACTCCCACAAGGACTTCTTCAAGCAGACCGAGAGCCGCGACATGGAGTATGTGGTGTTCGAGGTCATTCCTTCCGATGACGACATCGCCGCCGCCAACGCCAAGGTCTCCGAGGTCTACGAGGAGTTCGCCGCCACCGACAACATGAGGAACTTCCTCCTCAAGAACTCCGACAGGTCCCTGGATTCCTACTGGTACAAGGAGGGTGAGCTTAGTTCCCTCAATTCCGACATCGACGCCTTCGTGTTCTCCGGCCAGGACGGTGTATCCCCCGTCTATTCCGACGGCAACACCTTCTATGCGGTCAGGGTGATGGATACCGCCATGGTTCCCGACTCCGCGTATGTCAAGCACATCCTTCTCTCCGGTGACGACGCCGCCCACCTGGCCGACAGCCTGGTGCAGGTGGCCTCCAAGCCCGGGGTCAACTTCTCCAACCTCGTGGCCGAATACTCCGCCGACCAGTCTTCCAACGTGGACGGCGAGCTCGGAACCATCGGCTGGATGACCCAGAATTACATGATCCCCGGCTTCGAGTCCGTTATCGAGGCCCAGGTCGGCAAGCCGTATGTCCTTAATACCGTCTATGGCACCCACGTAATCCTCGTCTCCAAGAAGTCCGCCCCCATCCAGAAGAAGCAGGTGGCCATCCTCGAGAAGACCGCCGTTCCCAGCAACGAGACCTACAACGGCTACTATGCACAGGCCAACAAGTTCGCCACCCTCGCCCACGGCACCAAGAAGGGAGGCAGCCACGAGGCCTACATGGCCGCCGTCGACTCCCTTGGCGTCTATTCCCACCCCATGACGAGGGTGAACGAGGCCAACTCTTCCTACGGCGCCATCGACAACGCCAGGGAGGTTACCCGCTGGATCTTCGACCACAAGCCCGGACAGGTTTCCGACATCATCACGGTGAACCAGAACTACTTCTTCGTCGCTACCGTCAATGACATCCACGAGGAGGGCTATGCCACCATCAACGAGGCTGCCCAGAGCATCCGCGAGCTGCTCTTCAGCCGCAAGGCCAACGAGAAGAAGGCCGCCGAGATCGCCGAGCAGATCAAGGGCATGACCGACATCCAGGATGTTGCCGACGCCCTTGGCTACACCGTCAGCAGCCAGTCCGGAGTCACTTTCTCCGCCCTTGGCAACAGCGTGCTCGATCCCAAGTTCATCGGTGCCGTGGTCAACGCCCCCGTCGGCGTCCTTAGCGGCCCCGTGGCAGGTAACATCGGCGTCTATGTGTTCCAGGTCAAGGGACGCGACACCGGTTCCTTCTACACCGAGGACGATGCGGCTCTCTACGAGCAGCAGAAGAACGCTTACAATGCCCAGATGCTCATGTCCGTCATGATGGATGACGCCGACGTGAAGGACAACAGGGCCCGTTTCTTCTAGGAATACCGCCGGATATCCGGTTTCGAAGGGATGCATCCCGCGCGGGGTGCATCCCTTTTTAACATTTTAAGGCTTCGTTCGTCTATTGTGAAAGTTTCGTTAACTAAACATAGACAGCAGATATGAAAAGATTCCTTAAAATAGCCCTTGCTGCAACGGTTGTCGCGGCTCTGGCAATGTCACCGGAAGCGGCTTTCGCCCAGTCACGCGGAGGAGGAGGACGCTCGTCTTCTTCGTCTGTTTCGCGTTCATCTTCATCCGGCGGCGGCGCACGTTCGTCCGGCAGTGTTTCACGCTCTTCGGGCGGCGCTTCCAGGTCATCCGGCAGTGTCTCGCGCCCGTCCTCAAGCGTTTCCAGGTCATCCGGCACCGCATCGCGTTCGACCGGCAGCATGTCGAGGCCGTCGTCAAGCGTTTCGAGGTCGTCTTCGAGCGCGTCCCGTTCCTCCGGGAGCATTTCCCGCTCCACGGCGGGCGCATCGCGTTCCAACAGCACCGCCTCGCGTTCTACCGTGAGCCCGCAGAACCGCAGGTCCACGACTTCCGGCAGCGCCGCCAGCCGCTCCAATTCCGGCTCCAGCCGTTCTTCGGGCAGCGTCTCGCGCTCAACGGGAAGCGCTTCGCGCTCCAATGGCAGCGCGGCGTCGCGCCCGTCGACCAGTACGCAGAGCCGCAGGTCCACGACCACCGGCAGCGCCTCGCGTTCGACCGGCAGCGTGTCGCGTTCCAACTCAGGCGCCAACCGTTCGTCCGGCAGCGTCGCAAGGCCTTCCTCCGATGTCAACCGCTCTTCCGCAGGCATCAACCGCTCCAATTCTACGGCGGCCCGTTCCGCCGGGACCGCGGGCCGCGCAGCGGCGAACGGCAACAGGTCCTCCAGGACCGTGACGCCGGCCCGCCCTGACGGTTCCCGCTCCGGAGTCCGCGGGGGAACCCGCGGCGGCGTCCGCGCTTCCGAGCCGCCCCGCGACAACGGACCGCGCGTCCATCCCCGCGACCGCGACTTCATCGAGCACGGACGTCCCTCCCTGTTCTATCACAGGGGACCGCACCTCTTCGGATACCGCGTACGCGTTCTTCCCGCACGTTATATCGTCCGGCCTTACTGGGGCATTGACTACTATATCTGCGACGGCATCTACTACCGCTGGTGGAATGACTGCTACTATGTCTGCAGGCCTCCTTTCGGAATCCTGTTCGACCGCGCCCTGTACAATCTCGACCTCATGATCTGCGACTTCGCGTACTATAACACCGTGCGCCGCAGCTATAGGATCGTCAACGAGAACTACCGCACCATTGCGGACCAGAACGACATCATAGCGCAGAACAACGCAACGATCGCGGCCCAGAATGCCGCCATCGCCTCCGGCAACGTTGCTGCGGAAGCCTCTTACAACCTCGCTACGCGCCTCGGACTCTTCCAGAGCTACGCCAACGCGAACCAGCAGTACTACTATGACGACGGCATCTTCTTCATCGAAGGTCCCGACGGCCAGTACCAGACAATTGTTCCCCCAGCCGGCGCGCTCGTCGCAGAGCTTCCGGACGACTACGAGATCGTAGTCCTCGACGGGGATGAGTATTATAAGGTGGATGATACGGTGTACCGGACCGTCGTCATCGACGGCAAGGCCCTCTTCGAGGTCCTCGGCCAGCTCCAGAACTAGACGTTGAAGAGGAAGTGCATTATGTCGCCGTCCTGGACGACATAATCCTTCCCTTCTATGCCCATCTTGCCCGCAGCGCGCACGGCCGCCTCGGTCTTGTAGGTCATAAAGTCGTCATACTTGATGACTTCGGCACGGATGAAGCCCCTCTCAAAGTCGGAATGTATCACACCGGCGGCGCGAGGGGCTTTGTCGCCCTTGCGTATGGTCCAGGCGCGGCACTCGTCGGCGCCGGCGGTGAAGAAGGTCTGGAGGCCCAGAAGGCGGTACGCTCCCTGGATCAGGCGGACGACGCCGGATTCTTCGAGACCAAGCTCTTCGAGGAACATCTGCCTGTCGTCATAATCCTCTATTTCGGCGATTTCCGACTCGGTCTTGGCGGCTATGACAAGGATTTCTGCGTTTTCGTCCTTTACGGCCTCGCGCACGGCGTCGACGTAGGCGTTTCCCGTGGAGGCCGAGGCCTCGTCAACGTTGCAGACGTACATCACGGGCTTGTTGGTGAGCAGGTAGAGGTCCTTGGCCAGGGACTCCTCCTCTTCGTTGACAGGGACGACCGTGCGGCACGATTTGCCTTCGAGAAGGGCGGCGCGGTAGCGTTCGAGCAGGTCCGCAAGCTTGCGGGCATCTTTGTCGTTGCCCATCTTCGCCTGCTTCTGCACCTTTGCCAGGCGCGCTTCTACCGTCTCCAGGTCCTTGATCTGCAGCTCGGCGTCCACGACCTCCTTGTCGCGGACCGGATCGACGCTGCCGTCCACATGGACGATGTTGCCGTCATCGAAGCAGCGCAGGACGTGCAGGATGGCGTCGGTTTCGCGGATGTTCGCAAGGAACTGGTTTCCGAGGCCCTCGCCCTTGCTGGCGCCCTTGACCAGGCCGGCGATGTCGACTATGTCGACGGTGGCCGGGATGGTCCGCTTCGGCTTGCAGAGGTCCGAGAGGGCCTCAAGCCGCTTGTCCGGAACGTTGGTGGATCCGAGGTTGGGTTCTATGGTGCAGAAAGGGAAATTGGCGCTCTGGGCCTTTCCTGAGCTGACACAGTTGAAGAGGGTGGACTTGCCGACGTTGGGCAACCCTACGATTCCGCATTTCAGTGACATACGCTGCTGTCTGTAAAAAGATATTTATTTAATGCAAATTTACGAATTTGTAGGTTATTTACGAATCCTTCTCCCATTTTTGCAAAACGCGACAAAGGAAACGGGAGTGGAATGATAAAGGCGAAGGGAACTGGCCGCAAGGCTTTTTTATGGTTGGCGACGGTGTTGGCGGGTACCGCGATGGCGGTGGGAGGCGGGGCTTTCGGATTGGAACCGGCGGCCGGGGGAGTGACGGTGATGTTTTGGAACCTGGAGAATTTCTTCGACTTCGTGGACGGCGGGGCGGGGGAGTCGGATGCGGAGTTCTCGGCAATGGGACCGAGGAGGTGGACGAAGAAACGGTTCTACCGCAAATGCCACGCGGTGGCTAAGACTATACTATGGGCGGGGGTGCCGGACATCGTTGGGATGGCGGAGGTGGAGAACCGTTTCGTGCTGAGGCAGCTGGCCACGAAGACGGCGCTGCGGAAACTGGATTATGAGATCGTGCACTTTGATTCGCCGGACCCCAGGGGGATAGACTGCGCGCTGCTGTACAGGGTTTCGCGGCTCACTTTGATGAGCGCGAAGCCCTGCCGTGTCAGCGCGCCGGGACTGCAGACCAGGGACATCCTCCTGGCCCAGTTCCGGACACTTGACGGGGACAGCCTCGCGGTATTGGTGAATCACCATCCGTCCAAATACGGTGACGGGGATACGGACTGGCGGCGCGAGGTCGCCGTGGCCCGACTGCGGGCCTTGGGCGACTCCCTCGCCGCCTCCGGCTGGGGCCGCACAGTCGCCGTCGGAGATTTCAACGATGTTCCGGAGAATCCCCTTTTCAGAACGCTGGAACCGGCATTTTCGCTATGCCGCCAAACCGGCGGCCCGAGCGGGAACAGGGGCAGCATACGCTTCAACGGGGAATGGCAGCTCATCGACCTGTGCTTCGTGTCGCCCGCCCTGGCCGGGACGGCGTCATTCTCCGTCCTGGAACCTCCGTTCCTGACGGAGCGCGACGCCGCCCACTCCGGCGACAAACCACTCCGCACCTATTCCGGCCCCCGCTACCTCGGAGGCGTCAGCGACCACCGCCCGATCCTCGTCCGCCTGGAAAAATGAAAAACGAGTTTGTGTACGGCTCGAGATTTGAAGTGTTTTCGTATATTTGTAAGACATAGAACTGAATAACACAAATAAACGATACCATGTCAATGAAAGAAAGAATCCAGGAGAAATTCCGCACGCTTTACGGCCGTGACGGCGATGTCTTCGCTTCGGCCGGCCGTATCAACCTTATCGGCGAGCATACAGATTACAACGGAGGCTATGTCTTCCCCGGCGCCATCGACAAGGGCATCATGGCGGAGATAGCCCTCAACGGGACCGAAAAGGTCAGGGCTTTCTCCCTTGACTATGACGAGTACGTCGAGTTCGGACTTCAGGAGGAGGACAAGCCGGAGCAGGCTTGGGCCCGCTATATCTTCGGAGTCTGCCGCGAGACCATCAAGCGCGGAGGCAAGGTAGCCGGCTTCGACACGGTCTTCGCCGGCGACGTCCCGCTCGGCGCCGGCCTTTCCTCGTCCGCCGCTCTCGAGAGCACCTTTGCTTTCGCCATCAACGAACTGAACGCCAATGGTATCGACAAGTTCGAACTCGCCAAGATAGGCCAGTCCACGGAGCACAACTACTGTGGGGTCAAATGCGGCATCATGGACCAGTTCGCATCCTGCTTCGGCAAGGCCGGCTGCCTCATCCGCCTCAACTGCAAGACGCTGGAATACAAGTATTTCCCCTTCAATCCCGAGGCCGCGGGATATAAACTGGTGCTGCTCGATTCCTGCGTGAAGCACGAACTCGCCTCTTCTGCATACAACAAGCGCCGCGCCTCCTGCGAGAACGCTGCAGCCGCCATCCGCAAGAACCATCCTGACGTGGAGTTCCTCTCCGACGCCAAGCGCGTCTGGCTGGAGGAGGTCCGCACTGAGATCCCGGAAGAGGACTTCCTCCGGGCGGAGTACGTCATTGGCGAGGTCCAGCGCGTGCTGGACGTATGCGACGCCCTGGAGCGCGGTGACTATGAGACCGCCGGCGAGATGATGTACCAGACGCATTTCGGGATGAGCCGCCTGTACGAGGTGAGTTGCGAGGAGCTCGACTTCCTGAACAAACTCGCCCGCAAGATGGACGTTTCCGGCTCCCGCGTGATGGGTGGCGGCTTCGGCGGCTGCACCATCAACCTCGTGAAAAAAGAACTGTACCAGCCTTTCGTGGACGCCGCCGTAGAGCAGTTCACCGAGAAGTTCGGCCACGCGCCGAAGGTTTACGACGTCGTCATCTCCGACGGTGCACGCAAACTTGACTGACACTTTTTTCATCAACAGAATAAAGACTGACGAATCATGACAAGCTTTATCCTTTCCACCGTTTGTGCCCTCGCTTTGGGCGCGGCGTCCCCCTCCGTCCAGGCTGACACCACCGACGTCTATATCATCGACTATGCCGAAGTGAAGGGCTTCAACGGTTCCCAGCTGGTCGGCAAGACCGTCTCGACATACAACATCAATCTGGTAACCGAAGGTTCGCAGACATTCCGCAGACACATCATCAAGACCGTCCTTTCCGGCAACACCGTCAAGGTCGAAGAGGGAGGGTGGTCATCCGGCCTTGAAGGGCTCGTCTCCCTGAGCCCGGAAGAGATGAACAATGCTGTTTTCTTCCTCAACGGGGCGCGTGTCAGCCGCACGACGTTCAATTACATGGACACCGGCACCATTGCCGACGTAAAGACGCTTAAGGGCGAAGAGGCGGCCGAATATCTCCAGTCCCTCAAGAACAACAAGGAATATGACGGCGTGACCGAAGGCCGCGCAGTCGTTATCGTGACGACCAAATCCAGGAATTAACCCGTATAATAAGAAAAGACCATGGCAGGCATAATACTCTCCACCATATGCGCCGCATTTCTGGGCACGGCAACGCTTCCTGCCAATGCGGACACCACGAACGTCTATATTATCGACAATGTCGAAGTGAAGGACTTCAGCGGCACCCAGCTGAACGGCAAGACCATTTCGGCATATGATATCACCCTGTCCACGGCAGGATCCAGGATAGTACGGACGCACATAATCAAAACCGCGCCTTTCGGAAAGACCATCAACATCACCCCGGCGGAAACGTCGGGCCCCAAGCCGACGGATTTTCTCCCTTATCCTTTGAATGAACTGAAAAACGTCGTTTATTTCCTTGACGGGGAACTTATAAGCGAGGAGGCGTTCTTGTCCATGAGCGGCAAGGACATCGGCGGCGTGAAGGTTTTAAAGGAAATGGCGGCGACGGAATATCTCCAGGGCCTTAAGGACGAAGGGAAGTTTTATGGCCCGACTGTCAGTCGCGACGTCGTTGTCGTGACGGGCAGGTAGAAGGACCTGCTGGTCCGTATCGGTTTTTTATTGCTGACGGGAATGAAACGGGCGTTTTCATTCCCGTTTCGCTTTTTTTCGGGCATTTGGGAATGAAATAGGCAATTTCGTTCCAGTTTTTGTTTTACCTTTAAGAAGATTTGGCTACCAGTATATAGAAACGACGGAAATGACAAGGCAGGAGTTCGATATGTTCTCGGAAAGCGTGCGCGCAAAGCTGCTGGCGGTTGCGCGTTCGTTTGGCCGCTTGTCCGGGACGGAGGCGGAGGACGTCGTCCAGGAAGCGTTAACGACGCTTTGGACACTGTCAGAAGGCGGCTATCCCGTGCGGAACGCGGAGGCGCTGGCAGTCAAGGTCGCGAAGACAAAATGCGTGGAGCGTTTCCGGAAGTGCAGGCTGCGGATGCAGCCCCTGCGGGGGGACGCCTACGAGGGAGGAACTCCCGCCACAGTGTCGACGGACCTGTCAGACAGCATCGCAATCCGGCGCAGGCTTTATGCCGGCCTGACGGAAACGGAACGGACCTGTCTGGAACTAAGGAACGCGGAAGGGCTGTCGCTCGATGAGATCGCGGAAACGACGGGGAAACCTAAGACCAGCGTCAAGTCGACGATTTCCGCGGCGCGCAGGAAGATGCTCGAGAAATTGAAACAGGAACTTTGACATTCTTGGAACAAGAGGAACAGTTTATTGCAAATAGATAATGGAATCATTGACAGACAGGAATATACGCAGTGCTCTTATTGAGCGTTACCTCGATGCGGAGACCGACGTCCGGGAGGAAGCGTTGCTGGCGGACTATTACGCCGGGCACGCTCCGGACGAAGATGAAGCCGCAGTGGCGAAGATGCTCCTGGCGGAGCATCCGGAGGCGCTGTTGGCGGCTGGCGAGCAGGAGTTCGGCCGCCTGGCGGCAAAGTGCCCCGTGCGCCGCGCGCCCGCCAGGCGGCCGCTCCTCTGGAGCTGCGCCGCCGCGGCCGCCGCGCTCGCGCTCTTCCTCCTTCTGCGCCCCGCCGCCCGGGAGTCCTCGCCTTTTACCCCCCTGGAGATTGCCGAGAGCCTCAATATGATCTCCAACCTCGGCCTGGGCGACATAGAGTCCGCCACCGCGGTCCCTTCGGGGGCCAACATCCTTGTGACCGTCCACCTCAAGGATGGCACTGACCTGCCGTTCATCATGTCCAAGGACGGGGATACCGGTACCCTGTCCCTGGCCTCAACAGAATAATCAAAAACAAACAGAATCATGACAAGTTTTATCATTACCACAATTTGCGCCCTGGCGCTGAACGCCGCATCCCTCCCCGCCCAGGCGGACACCACCGACATTTATCTTATAGATAACGTCAGGGTCGAGAACTTCAACGGGTCCCAGCTCGCGGGCAAGATCGTCTACTCTTATGTCATCCGTCGGGAAAACGTCGGGGACACTCCTGTCCGCGTGCACTTCATTACGACTGGAAGCGTCCAGGGCGGAGAAGTTGCCGCTTCCGCCCAGGCAAAGGCTCCGACCGTAGTCATGTTCGACCAGGATTTCAGCAACGGCACCGTCGTTGCCGTCGGGGACAAGGACCAGCCGCTGATTAAAGTAAGGACCACCGACCCGTCCATGTCCCCGGACGATATCGTCTATATAGTGGACGGCAGGCAGATCACTACAGATGAGTTCAAGAAAATAGACCCCAAGAACATCAAGTCCGTGGAAGTGATGAAGGGCGACTCAGCCGCCAAGTATCTCCAGGGCCTGAAGGACCAGGGCAAATACCCGGGCGACATCAACCCGAAGGGGGCCGTGATCGTCGTTACGCAGAAGAAATAGCCTCAGTGCTTGTCGACCCACTTCCAGAGGGCGTACATAAGGGCGCCCCAGGCGAGGAAGAGCAGGACGTAGACGAAGTAGGGGATGGAAGTGGGGTTGCTCTCGCCACCGACGTACTTCTCGAAGTCGGGGATGTCGGCGTAGTAGTAGGCGCCGGCGCCGAAGTCCAGGTCGGGCGAGAGCCCCGCGCCCCGGACCATGATAATCACAGCGACAACCAAAACAGCCACGGCGACGCACGCCGTGGCTATTTTGAATGTCTTCTTTCCTTTCGGGGTCACTACTTGAACAGGTCAAGCACGGGCACCTTGAACACGACTCCGCTGAGCAGGAACCATACGGCGAAGAGCGTCAGGGCGATGTTGAAGAGCTGGCCGACGATGTACAGCCAGAGGACCTTGCCGCCTTGCATCTGCTTGGCGAGCTCCTTGAAGTTGGTGTCGAGGCCGATGCTGGTGAATGCCAGCACGAAGCACCAGTTCTTGTACTGGTCGAGGACCTTGTTGATGGCGCTCACCTGGTCGCCGCCGAAAATGGGCTGGAACAGGAAGGAGGCCAGGAGGGAAGCCACGAAGAAGCCGATGATGAACTTCGGGAAGCGCTTCCAGATCTCACTCGCGCCCACCTTCTGGGCGCCGCTGTTCTCCACGCGGGTGGCGAAGAAGATGGCGACGAAGAAGGCGATGAAGCCGATGAG
>JAFZQO010000007.1 GCA_017620335.1 Bacteroidales bacterium | reverse complement strand
TATGTTACTGACCTCCTTAAATAATTGAGAGTTATGAAGATCATTTTGAAGAAAGACGTTGCGAATCTCGGCGAGGCCGGTGAAATCGTAGAAGTTAAGACTGGTTACGCTCTCAATTACCTCGTTCCCCAGGGATTCGCCTGCATCGGCACTCCCTCCGCCATCAAGCAGCACGAGGAGACCATCCGCCAGCGCGCGCACAAGGAAGCCAAGAACATCGCCGAGGCCCAGGCCTACGCCGAGAAGATCGCCTCTTCTCTGGTGAAGGTTCCCGCCAAGCTCAACGAGCAGGGCAGGATTTACGGCTCCGTCACCTCCGCCCAGGTCGCCGACGCTCTCGTCGCCGCCGGTTTCGAGGTTGACAAGAAGAACGTCGAGATCCTCTCCGAGGAGGTTAAGGAAGTCGGCGTGTACGATGCCAAGGTCAAGTGCTACAAGGGCGTTTTCGCCGACCTCAAGTTCGAAGTCGTCGCCGCCGAGTAATCACTTTCCTGCAAATACATGGAAAAACCGACCCCATGCGGGCCGGTTTTTTTGTCGTTGCGGCAGATGGTTTCAGCGGAGAAAGTGCTACCTTTGCTTATATGAAAGATGCATTTGGATATTTTCTCGGATTCGCGATGTTCATCGCGGGTATCCCGGCGCTGATGTGGCTGGTGTCGGGGAGGCCGTTCCCGTGGGCGCCGACGCTGCCGTGGGTAGTCCCGGCGGTCATCCTGGCCGCCATCGGGCTCGCGCTGAGCGTCTGGGCCATCGTCCACATGAAAAGGGTCGGGGAAGGCAACCCCTTCGACGCCTACAACCACGAGGTCGCTCCGCGGACGAAGCACCTGATGACGGACGGGCCTTACAGTTTCTCCAGGAACCCCATGCTCGTCGGAGTCTACGTCTATGACATCGGCGTGCTGCTCTGGCTCCACAGCTGGTGGCCGCTGGCCGTATTCGCCGTCGAGGTAGCGCTCCTCACCCTGCAGGTCCGCTCCGAGGAAAAGAGGCTCGAGGCCGACTTCGGCGAAGAATACCTCATCTACAAGCGCCGCGTCCCCCGCTACCTCATCAGGTAAAACGAATGTGGCCTGCAGACTTCTGCAGGCCACATCTGTTTATCAGCGCGGGGCGCTAGGCGGTGGCGGCTTCGAGCTTCTTGAGGAAGGAGAACATCACGAGGCCGGAGATGACGCAGAGCGCCATGAGGACGGTCCAGTTGACCCAGAGCGGGACATGGGCCCAGAGGCTCGACGGCACGGAGGCGAGGTAGTTGCCGATGGCGGTGGCGGCGAACCAGCAGCCCATCATGAGACCCTTGTACTTCGGAGGGGCAACCTTGGACACGAAGGAGATACCCATCGGGGAAAGGAGCAGCTCGGCGAAGGTGAGGACCAGGTAAGTGCTGATGAGATAGGTCGGGACCACCGGGTCGGGCGAGACGCCGCCGACGGCCGTAAGCTCAGAAGGAGCCGGCTGGCCCTTGGAGGCGGCGAGCATGATGAGGTAGCCGAGTGCGGCCACGAACATGCCCAGACCGATCTTCTTCGGTGCGGAAGGCTCCTTGCCCTTCTTGGCGAGGGCGCCGAACAGGGCCATGGAGACCGGGGTCAGAGCCACAACGAAGAACGGATTGAACTGCTGGAACTGCTGGGGCAGGATGTGCAGGACGGAATCCATTCCGGAGTAGATGGCATAGGCGCCGAACCAAAGGAGAAGCGTCACCGCGGCGCAGATAATCTTGGACTTGAAAGCCTCGGACTGGAACACGCCGAACAGCGTATAGACCGACACGGCGATCAGGAACAGGGGCCAGATGTTGAAGCCGATGCGCAGAGGGCCGGAGACGGTGGACTGGGTGTAGTCACGCGCGAAGTAAGTCAGCGACAAGCCGTTCTGGTGGAAAGCCATCCAGAAGAAGATAACGACCGTGAAGACGAAGATAAGGGCGATGATGCGGTCCTTGGTCTGCTTCGGAGTGAGCTCGACGACGTTCTCGTTGGCCGCGGCGGCCTGCTTGGCGTTGACGTCGGTGTGCTTGAACCACGAGCGGAAGCCGAAATAGATCGCCATGGAGAAGATGAGGGACACGCAGGCGACGGCGAAACCGAGGTTGTATGCGGTCGCGAGATGCGTGATATAATACTGGCTGAAGTCGGTCAGGCTCATGGCTGCCACGTCGGAGCCGGGCATCGCGGCCTGGAGCTCCTGGAGGAGCGAAGGATCCTGCAGCGTGCCGTTGATACACTGGTGCGCAAGGGCCGGGATGTCGGCCTTGTAGATGAGGCCGGAAGCGGCCAGGTGCTTGTTGGTCAATGCAGTGGCGGCGGTGGGAGCGAACATGGCGCCGATGTTGATGGCCATGTAGAAGAGGCTGAAGCCGGAGTCGCGCTTGGCGCTGTAGGCCGGATCGTCATAGAGGTTGCCGGTCATGACCTGGAGGTTGCCCTTGAACAGGCCCGTTCCGACGGCGATAAGGAGCAGGGCGCCTATCATCATCGCGAGCGCGAGCCCGCGGCCCTGGAAGGCGTCGGTCGGGATGGCCAGCAGGAGGTATCCCACGAACATCACCGACACGCCGGTGACGACGCACTTGCCGAAGCCGATCTTGTCGGCGAGCAGACCGCCGAGCACGGGCATGAAATAGACGGCTGCCAGGAAGATGGCATAGAACTGGCCCGCCACGGCGGCGGTGAAGCCGAACTTCGCCTGCAGGAACAGGAGGAAGATGGCCAGCATGGTGTAGTAACCGAAGCGCTCGCCGGTGTTGGCAAGTGCCAGGGCGTAAAGGCCTTTAGGTTGTCCTTTGAACATATAAGAGATAGTTTTAAGTGATATTATCCTTGTGTGCAAGTACACAAAGATAATTATTTTTGGTATATTTGTCAAAATGGACGCGACAGGGATGAAGAAAATTTGCGCATACATCATCATCGGCTTCATAAGGCTTCTGGCGCTGTTGCCGTTGAAGGTCCATTACACACTGTGCGACGGTCTGGCATGGCTGCTGCGCTGCGTGGTGCGCTACAGGAGGAAGGTAGTCGAGACCAACCTGCTTCATTCCTTCCCGGACAAAGGTCCGGAGGAGCGTGAGGAGATCCTGAAAGGCTTCTACAGGCATTTCGGGGAGATAATCGCCGAGGCGGTATGGTTCGGCGGCACGCGCTCGGAGAAGCGCCTGCGCCGCCAGAACCTCTGCGAATTCGTCGGCCTGGATGAGCACCTGAAGGACCTGGAGGGCACGAAGGGAGTGATGTACCTGACCTCGCACTGCGGCAACTGGGAGCTCTTCGGAGGATGGTTCCAGTATGCGCCGCCCGGGGCGCTGCCTTACCGCGAGGACGACGTCCTCGCCGTGTACAAGCGCCTCAGCAGCGGCGTCTGGGACTATGTCATGGCCCGGAACCGCTTCTGGCCCATGAAGAAGTTCGACGGCTACGTCGAGTCCCGCAACATCCTCCGCTACACGCTGGAGCACAAAGACGAGAAGAAGGTCTTCCTCTTCCCCGTCGACCAGTACCCTTACCGCTACGCCCAGGGCCGCGAGGTCGACAACTTCATGCACCAGCGCACGATGGCCATGATCGGCGGAGCCGCCCTGGCCTACAAGCTGGAAATCGCGGTCGTGTACGTAGGCTTCGAGCGCGTCTCCAGGGGCCATTACCGGATGACGTTCAGGACCATCGCCCGCAACGGCTCCGACCTGACTCCGACCATGACCTCCAACCGCTTCTACGCCATGCTCCAGAAGGACATCGAGGCCCAGCCCTCGAACTACCTCTGGAGCCACAAGAGATGGAAAAATCTGTACAGCTACAAATAATTAAACACTAAAGAAATGACTATCAAAGATTTGGAACCGAAAGTCGTGTGGAACAACTTCTATCAGATCACACGCATCCCCCGTCCTTCGAAACATGAGGAAAAGATCAGGGCATACCTCCTTGACTGGGGCAAGTCCAAAGGATTCGAGACCTTCGCCGACAAGACCGGCAACGTCATCATCCGCGTCCCGGCCACTCCCGGCTTCGAGGATCGCAAGGGGGTCATACTCCAAGGCCACATGGACATGGTCCCGCAGAAGAACGCCGACACCGTCCACGACTTCGTCAAGGACCCCATCGAGACCTGGGTCGACGGCGAATGGCTGAGGGCCAGGGGCACCACTCTCGGCGCCGACAACGGCCTGGGCGTCGCCATGGGCCTCTCCGTGCTCGAGGACCCTTCCGTGAAGCACGGCCCGGTCGAGGTGCTCGTCACCTATGACGAGGAGACCGGCATGACGGGCGCGCGCGCCCTGGAGCCGGGCGTCCTCAAGGGCGACATCCTCATCAATCTCGACTCCGAGACCGAGGGCGAGCTCTACGTGGGCTGCGCCGGCGGCCTCGACGCCATCGCCACGGCCATGTACGAGCCGCAGCCCTGGCCTGAGAAGGGCTACGCCTGCTACGAGCTCGCAGTCAAGGGCTGCCAGGGCGGTCACTCCGGCATGGACATCGTCCTCTGCCGCGCCAACGCCAACAAGGTGATGGCCCGCGTGCTGCTGCCGCTCCTCCGCGACTGCGGCGTGAAGCTCATCGACCTCGAAGGCGGCACCCTGCGCAACGCTATCCCGCGCGAGGCCTTCGCCACCGTCTATGTACCCGAGGACGGCATCGCAAAGGCCCAGGCCGCCATCGACAAGGTGGCCGCCGAGGCGAAGAACGAGCACGCCGTCACCGACCCCGGCATGGAGTTCATCTTCAAGCCCTATGAGTGCAAGGAAGGCGAATGCTGCGACCACGGCGAGGACTGCAAGTACGTCCCCGAGGCCGACGCGCTGCGCTTCGTGCGCGCCGTCCTGGCCTGCCCCGACGGCGTGGACCGCATGAGCGACGCCATGCCCGGCCTGGTCGAGACCTCCAACAACCTCGCCATGGTCAGGATCGAGAAGGGCAAGTTCTCCGTCATCACCCTGATGCGCAGCTCCGTCGATTCCGGCAAGGAGTTCCTCGCCACCAAGCTCGAGTCGGTGTTCAAGCTCGCCGGCGCCGACGTGGAGTTCGAGGGCGGCTACTCCGGCTGGGCCCCGAACAACGCATCCCCCATCCTCCACACCATGAAGAAGGTGTACAAGGACCTCTTCGGCAAGGATCCCCTCGTGATGGCCATCCACGCCGGACTCGAGTGCGGCATCCTCGGAGGCATCTATCCCGACTGGGACATGGTCTCCTGCGGACCCACCCTGCTGAGCCCCCACTCCCCCGACGAGCGCGCCAACATCCCTTCCGTCCAGAAGGCATGGGATTTCCTCAAGGCCGTCCTGGAGAACATACCCGTTAAGTAGTCATGAAAGAATCGACCCGGATCCAGCTCATCGAATGGGCTGAGAAATACAATGACCCGGAGTACTTCCGGGAAGACCCCGTCATGTTCCCGCGCAAGTTCGCGCAGGACATGGCGGAGGGCCGGGCCGTACTGCAGGACGTGGAGATAGCCGCGCTCTTCGCGGCCCATTTCGCCTGGGGGCGCAGGGAGATGATCATCCGAGACTGCGGCCGCCTTATGGACGAGATGGACTGGCGTCCCTTCGACTACGTCCAGGCAGGCGACTGGCGCGACGACGAGACCAGCATACACCGCACCACCAAGTGGAGCGACGTGGCCCGCATCTGCAAACGCCTGAAAGAGTGGTACTTCTGGCATCCTTCGCTGGAGTCCCTCACGCAGGATGAGATCCGCACCACCATCTTCCGCCAGAAGTCGGACCCCAAGGCGCCGAACAAGAAGATCAACATGATGCGCCGCTGGATGGTGCGCGACGACGGCAAGGTGGACCTCGGCCTCTGGAAGAAGATCAAGAAGACCGACCTGATCATCCCCCTCGACGTGCACGTTTACAACCGCGCCGTCGCGTGCGGGCTGACGCGCCGCAAGCAGCGCGACCTCAAGACCGCCCTGCAGATCACCGACGCATTCCGGGAGATATTCCCGGACGACCCGTGCCTCGGCGACTTCGCCCTTTTCGGCTACGACATAGACAAGGATGCCTAGGCTGTTCATAATATCAGGATGCAACGGCTCGGGCAAGACCACGGCCTCCTATTCGGTCCTTCCGGAAATGCTCGAGTGCTCCCAGTACGTGAACTCCGACGAGTTCGCCAAGAGCCTCTCCCCCTTCGACCCTGACTCGGCCTCGGTGCGCGCCGGCCGCTACATGCTCATGCGCATCAACTACCTTTTCGGGCGCAAGGAGGACTTCTGCATAGAGAGCACCCTGGCGACGCGCTCCCTGCTCCGCATGGTGCGCGAGGCCAAGGACAACGGTTATACCGTCACCCTCATCTACCTGTGGCTGAGCTCCCCGGAGATCGCCGTGGCACGCGTGCGGGAGAGGGTGGCCTCGGGAGGCCACAACATCCCGGAACCCATCATCCGGCGCCGCTACTTCATGGGGCTCAAGTACTTCTTCGACGAGTACATACCCGAATGCGACCGCTGGATCCTGGCGGACAACTCCAAGTCCCCCTTCACGGTCATTGCGGAGGGCGGCGGATCCATGACGCACATCCGGGACAGCGAGAAATACGACATTACGTGGGCCCAGGCCCACCCTCCGCAGACAGAGGAAGAGAACAATGATATACGATAGGCAATACTACCTCGATACCTTCCGGGTCACGGAAAGGGACCTCGAAACCCTGGCCGCCGAAGGCCTGAAGGGCGGCGGGGACTTCTGCGACCTGTTCTTCGAGAACACATCCTACCGGGACATCCTGCTCCGTGACGGAGAGGTGAGTTCGGGAGGCTTCCACATAGACTACGGCGTCGGCATCCGCGTGCTCTGCGGAGAGAAGACCGGCTACGCCTATTCCGAGAGCACGGACATGCCGTCCATGAAGTCGGCGGCGCGGGCCGCGGCCGCCATCACGGTGGGCTGCGCGGTCGGCGGGGACCGCCGGACCAGCGACCACCGCCACTTCGGGCGGCCCAACCCCGCCGCCGACCGCTACCCCATGCTGCAGGACTGGCGCACCGCAGACGTCGCCGCGCAACTCCCTATGCTCCAGAAGCTTGAGAGCCTCATAAGGGCGAAGGACACGCGCGTGGTCAAGGTCATAGCGATGCTCTCCTCGCAGGTCAGCGACATCCTGATGTACAACTCCTTCGGGGAATTGAAATACGACACCCGCCCCATGGGCAGCCTCGTCGCCTCCGTCGTCTTCACCCAGGACGGGGCCATCGAGAGCAAGTCCGTGTCGAGGAGTTTCCGCAAGGGCGGCGAGATGCTCACCGACGCCCTCCTGAAGGAACTGGCGGCGCAGGCCGTCCAGGGCATCGACGAACGCTTCGCGGCCCGGCGGCCCAAGGGCGGGCGCATGCCCGTCGTGATGGGCGCGGGCGCCTCCGGCATCCTGCTGCACGAAGCCATGGGCCACGCCTTCGAGGCCGACTTCAACCGCAAGGGGCAGTCCATCTTCTCCGGGAAGATGGGCGAACGCATCTGCGGCAAGGGCATCACCATCGTCGACGACGGCACGATAAAGGGCAACCGCGGCGCGGTCAACTTCGACGACGAGGGCGTCCCCGGCCAGTATACCGTCATGGTCGAGGACGGCATCCTCACCTCGTACCTGCACGACCGCATCAGCGCGAAATACTACGGCGTCGCCCCCACGGGCAACGGACGCCGCGAATCCTTCCGCTACAACCCAATCCCGCGCATGCGCGCCACGTACATGGAAAGCGGTGACGGCACCGCGGAGGACATCATTGCATCGGTGAAGAAAGGCATCTACGTGGACCAGTTCGCCAACGGACAGGTCAAGATCGGAGAAGGCGACTTCACCTTCTACGTCAAGAGCGGCTTCCTCATCGAGGACGGCCGCCTGACCATGCCCGTCAAGGACGTGAACATCATAGGCAACGGCCCCCAGGCCCTGGCCGACATCCGGGCCGTGGCCGGCGACCTTGCGATAGACGACGGCACCTGGACGTGCGGGAAGGAGCAGAGCTGCCCCGTTTCCTGCGGCATCCCGACCGTGCTTGTAAGCAACCTGACAGTAGGAGGAGAATGATGGACTACAGACTGACAGAACAGGAAAGGGCCCTCGCGGCCCGCTGCCTCGAGACCGCGCTCGCCAAGGGCGCGCAGAAGGCCCGCGTGACGCTCAACAAGAGCTGCATGGACCTCATCGGCACCCTGAACGGGGAGGTTGACAAGGTCAGCCGCTGCCTCGACCGCTCCATCAGCATAGCCCTCTTCGTGGACGGGAAATACGGCAGTTTCTCCATCAACCGCCTGGAAGAGAGCGCATTGGAGGACTTCATAGACAAGGCCATAGCCACGGCGAGGCTGCTGGCGGAGGACCGTCTGCGCGACCTTCCGGACCCGGCCCGTACCGCGAAGGACGCGGCCGGGGGCCGGGAGCTCGGCCTCTACGACGAAGCCTGCCCGAAGATGGACTCGGAGCGCCGCCTCGCCATCGCGCTCGGCGCGTCCATCTTCAAGGACACCGCCCCGACCGAGGAATGGACTCTGGTCTCCGAGGAGGCCGAATACTCCGACAGCGTGTTCGACACCCTCGTGATGGACACGCAGGGACTCTATTGCCGCCACACCGAGACATCCTTCGAGTACGGCGTGGAGATGACCATTACGGACAAGGAAGGCAACAAGTACAGCGGATACTGGTGGAACGTCTGCCCGCGCCTGGCGGGGCTGGGCGCGGAGGGGATCTGCGACCGGGCGCTCTCGCGCGCCGTCTCGCAGATCGGTCCGCGCAGCCTCCGTAGCGGCAAATACACCTGCGTCATCGACAGCGAATGTTCCTCGAAACTCGTCACTCCCCTGCTGAACGCCCTAGGCGCCTACGCCGTGCAGCAGAACAACAGTTTCCTCTGCGGGAAGCTCGGCGAGAAGGTCTTCCACGAAGGGCTGACCATAAGGGACATGTGCCGCAACAAAGGCGAGAGCGGATCGCGCCTTTTCGACTCCGAAGGCGTCGCCACCACGGAGCATGACATCATCTCCAACGGAGTCGTAAACGAGTATTTCATAAATACTTACATGGCCGGGAAGATGCAGATGGCCCCGACCGTAGAGGACGCGACCCGGCCCAGGGTCATGCCCTGGCCGGAGCCGGGCCTCGACCGCGGCGCCATTATGGCGCGCTGCGGCGATGGCATACTCGTGACGGGCTTCAACGGAGGCAACTCCAACGCCGCCACGGGCGACTATTCCTTCGGCATAGAGGGCTTCGCCTTCAAGGACGGACGCAAAACGCATCCCGTCCGGGAAATGCTCATGACCGGCAATCTCGTGGAGCTCTGGAACAACCTGCTGGCCGCCGGAGACGACTCGAGGCCTTGCAAGTCAAAACTTATTCCTACCTTAGCGTTCGGAAACGTTGATTTCTCAGGAGAATAGAACATGAAGATAGAGACTATGAAAGTCGTAGCGATAAGCTACACTGTGGAAGTGGACGGCGAGGTCGTCGACCGCGCCACGACTGAGAAGCCCCTGGACTACATCCAGGGCACGCACATGATCATACCCAAGCTCGAGGCCACCCTCGAGGGCCTGGAGGAAGGAGACGCCTTCGCCTGCACGATACTCCCCGAGGACGCCTACGGCGAATACGACATGTCTAAGGTCTTCGACATTCCCAAGAGCTCCTTCGAGTTCAAGGGAAAGATACGCGAGGACCTGATGGAGGTCGGAAGGTATATCCCGATGCTGAACTCCGCCGGCGAAGTCTGCCACGGCATGGTCGTTGAGGTCAAGGAGGACAAGGTCACCATGGACTTCAACGCTCCACTCGCAGGCAAGACGCTGAATTTCACCGGGAGAGTCATATCGGTGCGCGACGCCACCGAGAAGGAGCTCACCGAAGGCCTGCACGGCGAATTCCTCCCTCCCGAGGAGGGCTGCCACTGCCACGGCGGATGCCACAAGCACGAGGACGGTGAATGCTGCCACAAGGAGGACGGAGAGGGCTGCTGCCATGAAGGCCACGGAGACGGCGGATGCTGTCATGAAGGCGGCGGCGAGGGCTGCTGCCACCGTCACGAAGATTAAAGGATGAAGACGGCCGTAGTCATACTGAACTGGAACACGAAGGGCTTCCTGGAGCGCTTCCTCCCCGGGCTGCTGGACAGTGTCCGGGGCCTCGACGCGTCCGTAATCGTGGCCGACAGCGCCTCGACGGACGGGTCGATGGAGATGATGCAGGAGCGGTTCCCGGAGGTCCGGAGGATAGTTCTTGACGACAACTACGGCTTCACCGGAGGCTACAACCGCGCCCTGGCGCAGGTTGACGCCGAATACTACGTGCTGATAAACAGCGACATAGAGGTGACTCCGGGATGGCTGGAGCCGCTGACGGAGTGGATGGACGCGCATCCGGACTGCGGCGCGTGCGGACCGAAACTCCGGTCCTGGCAGGACCGGGGACGTTTCGAGTACGCCGGCGCCGCCGGAGGACGCCTGGACCGCTGGGGCTACCCCTTCTGCCGCGGGAGGATACTCTCCCGTACCGAGGAGGACCGCGGACAGTATGACACCCCCGCCGACGTGCTCTGGGCCACAGGAGCCTGCCTGATGACGCGGAGCTCGCTCTGGCGCGCCCTGGACGGACTGGACGACCGCTTCTTCGCGCACATGGAGGAGATCGACTACTGCTGGCGCCTGCAGCTGGAAGGCTGGCGCGTCTGCAACGTGCCCGCCTCCGTGGTGTACCACGTCGGCGGCGGCACGCTGCCGCAAAACTCCCCTCAGAAGCTTAAACTCAACTTCCGCAACAACCTGCTGATGCTGGACAACAACCTGGCGTACACATACACAGCCGTTGGCGAAGCCCCGATGAAAGCCCTCGCGCATGCGCGCAGGACGATATTCCGGCGCAAGTGCCTGGACGGCTGCGCCGCGGCGGCGTACCTGCTGACCGGAAGGTTCAAGTCCTTCCGGGCCGTATGGGACGCGCACCGCGAGGCAAGACTTCTACGGAAGCAGCTGAATGTCAAGGAACTAAATGTCTGGAAAGATGCTCATGGCGACGTGCAAATCCGTGGCTTGTATAAAGGCAGCATAGTTCTTGCAGCGCTGTTCAAGGGTGAGAAAGTATTCGAATATATTGAGTCAAAGATATGAAGATAGTCATTGAAGGAGCCGGGCAGGTCGGATCGCACCTCGCCAAGATGCTCAGCCGCGAGTCCAACGAGATCGCAGTGATCGACAACGACCCCAAGAGGCTTTCAGCCCTGACGGCCATGGCGGACGTCGTGGCGTTCCAGGGTCCCTCGTCGTCCATCAGGATGATGAGGAACGCCGGCGTACCCGGATGCGACCTTTTCATCGCGGTCAACCCCTTCGTCACGCAGGAAGTGAACATAGTCAGCGCGCTGATAGCCAAGAAGCTCGGAGCCCGCAAGGTCACCGCCAGGCTCGAGGACGAGGAGTTCCTCACCCCCGAGAACAAACTGATGTTCAAGGAGATGGGCATGGACCTCATGTTCTTCCCCGAGAAGATTGCGGCCGAGGAGATCGTGGACCAGCTGAAGCATTCGTCCGCGACGGACTCGATGGACTTCGCGCACGGCAAGCTCCAGATGGCCGTGTTCAAGATCGAGGAGAGCTCCCCGATGCTTGACATGCAGCTCGGCGAATTCGTCGCCCAGACCTCCTCCGAGGGCCTGCAGTTCCGCATCATCGCCATCGCCCGCGGCGACGACACCATCATACCGAAGGTGGACACGCACTTCCGCTACCACGACCTCGTCTTCACCATCGCCAAGCGCGAGGGCATGCCCCTGCTGATGAAGTACTTCGGCAAGAGCAACATAGAGGTGGACAGGATCATGATACTCGGCGGCAGCGAGGTGGCGGAGCAGCTCGCCAAGAGCATTTCCCGCCAGGTCAGCGAGATCAAAATCATCGAGAACGACAAGAACCGCTGCATGGAGCTCATCGAGATACTCCCCCCCAACGTTTCTGTCGTACACGGCGACGGGCGCAACTCCGACCTTCTCGCCGACGAGGACATCAAGTCCTACGACGCCTTCATATCGGTATGCGGCAGCGACGAGACCAACGTCCTGGCCTGCGTCGTAGCCAAGAAATTCGGGGTGGAGCGCGTCATAGCGCAGGTCGAGAACGTCGAGTACCTGCGCCTCGCGGAGGAGCTCGGCGTCGATACCGTCATCAACAAGAAGCTCCTCACTGCGGCCAGGATGCTCAAGTTCACCCTCAGCGGCAAGGCCCGCACCGTCAAGTACATGAGCGGCACCAAGGCCGAGGTTCTCGAATACACCGTCGCGCCCGGCAGCGCCATCACGCGTGCCGCGCTCAAGGACATGGGCTTCCCGCGCAACGCCATCGTGGGCGGCGTCATCCGCGGCAGCGAGGCCTTCATCGCCGTCGGCGACACGGTCATCGAGGCCTACGACAGGGTGGCGGTATTCGCCCTTCCCGAAGTGGTCAAGGAAGTCGACAGATTCTTCAAGTAATGGCCTCGTACCTCCAGATCGAGAACATCTCCAAGTCGTACGGGCCGAAAGTCCTGTTCGAGAACATAGGCTTCAACATCAACGAGGGCGACAAGATCGCCCTCATTGCCCCCAACGGCACGGGCAAGACCTCGCTGATGCGCATACTCGCCGGCAAGGACAAGTCCGACTCCGGCGGGCGCATCATGTTCCTCAAGCAGATAAGGATAGCCTTCCTCGAGCAGGAGTACGACTACGACCCCGGCAAGACCGTGCGGGAGCAGATAATGGACTCGTCCACGGCCTTCACAGAAGGGCTGGACGAGGACCATCTGTTCGAGTACGGGCTGCGCGTCACGCGCATCCTCACGGATTTCGGCCTGGACGGGGAGAAGAGGATGTGCGACCTGTCCGGTGGCGAGATCAAGCGCGTGGCGCTGACGCAGATGCTCGCCTCCGAGGCGGAATTCCTCATCATGGACGAGCCCACGAACCACCTCGACACCGACGCCATCGAGTATCTGGAGAGCTACCTCTCCCACGCAAGATGCACCCTCTTCATGGTCACTCACGACCGCTATTTCCTTGACAGGGTGTGCAATACGGTGATGGAGATGGACCACGGCGCGATCTACATCTACAAGGGCGACTACGAGAACTACCTCGTCAAGCGCCAGGAGCGCATAGACAACTACAACGCCGAGACCGACAAGGTCAGGAACGTGCTGCGCCGCGAGCTGGAGTGGATCCACGCTACGCCCTGCGCGCGCACGGGCAAGGCCAAATACCGCATCAACGCCTTCCACGAGCTCAAGGACAGGGCTGAACAGGTGTACAGCACCAAGCAGGTCAGCATAGGCCCCGAGGTGGGCCAGGCCTCGCGCCTGGGAAGCAAGGTCATCAACTGCAAGGATGTCTGCTTCAACTACGGCGACGAGTGCTACCTCTCGCATTTCACATACAACTTCCAGCGCTACGAGAAGGTCGGCGTCGTCGGCCGCAACGGCGTGGGAAAGAGCACTTTCCTGAGCCTGCTGACCGGAGACCTGGCCCCGACTTCCGGCGAGATAGAACGCGGGGAATCGCTCAACATAGGCTATTACCGCCAGGAGGGCATGGCCTTCGACGAGACTCAGACCGTCCTCGAGACGGTCAACGACACCCGCCTGCTGGGGCAGTTCCTCTTTACCCACGACATGCTCTCGAACCGCATCTCGCGGCTCTCCGGAGGCGAAAAGCGCCGCCTCTACCTGCTCACCATCCTGATGAAGCAGCCCAACCTCCTCATCCTGGACGAGCCCACCAACGACCTGGACATCGTCACCCTGAACATCCTGGAGGAGTACCTCAAGGAGTTCAAGGGGACGCTCGTCATCGTCTCGCACGACAGGCATTTCCTGGACAGGCTCGTTGACCATCTCTTCGTCCTCTGCGGCGACGGCGTCGTAAAGGACTTCATCGGCGGCTACAGCGAGTACCGCAGCTTCATGAAGGACTACGAGGCGGAGCAGAGGCGCGCCGCCGAAGCGCAGCGCAAGGCGGCGGTGCGGGCGGCACCCAAGGCGGAGCCGCAGAAGCCCGCCAAACGCCGCCTGACCTGGAATGAAAAAAGGGAGATGGAGCAGTTGGAAAAGGACATGGAGGAGCTCAACGCCGAGAAGGAGCGCATCGAGGCGCTGCTCTCCGGCGGCACCGCGTCAGTAGAAGAAATCGCCGGAGCGTCTGCACGCTTCGGCGAAGTAAAGGACCTTCTCGACGAAAAGGAAATGCGTTGGCTTGAACTCTCGGAAATAGCAGAGGGATAATCACTCGTGCGTGGCGAAGCGATGCTCCGCCAGCTTCTCGTACTTCGTCCCGGGACGGCCGTAATTGGCATAGGGGTAGATCGAAATGCCCCCGCGCGGTACGAAGAATCCCGTCACTTCAATGTACTTCGGATCCATCAGTTTGATGAGGTCCTTCATGATCATGTTCACGCAGTCCTCATGGAAGCCTCCGTGGCTGCGGAAGCTGAAGAGGTAGAGCTTGAGGCTCTTGCTCTCCACCATCTTCACGTCGGGGACGTACGAGATGCGGATCTCGGCGAAGTCCGGCTGGCCGGTGATGGGACACAAAGTTGTGAACTCCGGGCAGTTGAACCTCACCCAGTAGTCATTCTCCCGATGCCGGTTCTCAAACGCCTCCAGCACGCTCGGATCATAGGTCTGGCTGTAGCGGGCCTCGTGGCCCAGGGCCTTCAGGCCTTCTTTCTCTCTGTCGCTATGCATATTGTTCCTTGTTTTCGTTTTTCTTGAGGATACGGACGATGAGCGCGGTCAGCGGAAGCACGACCAGCTCGTAGAGCGTCTTGCAGACCACCTGCGTGACCACGAGGGAGACGATGCCCTTGAAGGGCATGATGCCCGCGAAGACCATCGGGAAGAAGATCAACGAGTCAACGCTTTCGCCGCCGAGCGACGAAAGGATGGCACGCCAGCCGAATCCCTTCTCCCCCGCCTTCTCCTTCATGACGCTCATGATGCGGGCGTTGACGGTCGAGCCGGCGAAGAACGCCAGGAGCGAAGCGACGGCGGTTCTTGGGGCGAGACCGAAGAGGGAGTTGAACGACTCGGAAAGGGACTGGTTGTCCTCGTAAAGCGGAGCCGGGAGCTTGGTCACCAGGCCCGCCATGAGGCTGATGAACAGGCTCATCACGAAGCCCATGAGGATGACCTTCATCGCGGCCTTGTAGCCGTATATTTCAGTGAGGCAGTCGTTTACGATATAGGATATCGGAAAGATCAGGATGGCTCCGGAAAGCTGGAGCGGAAGGCTCCCGACCTGCCAGGTGCGGGGCACGAAAAGGTTTGACGACACGAGGCATACGCAGAATATCACTGCGAGCCACACGTAAGTAGTGGAATGTTTCATTATCTTGTTTTTATAGTGGTGCCAAGTACACTTGACCGGCCTCGGCGGCCGATCTCGCCGCAAAGATAGGAATAATCCGGAAATAAAATAGTACTTTTGCAGGCCAAACGCCTGCAGACCGCTGACAAAGTGGCAGTTCCGGGGGGTTGGCAGATTATTTGTGCATGCTAAGGAAAACAATTCACCGCATTATGGCAAAAGAGAATATAGATATCGAAGAGAAGGATACCGTACAGGAGCAGTCCGTACAGGAAGAGACCGTCAAGGAAGAGCCCCAGCCCTCGAAGAAGGAACTGAAGAGGGAGGCCAAGAAGGTCGAGGAACTCGAGAAGAAGCTCGCTGAAAGCGAGAAGAAGCTCATCGAGAGCCAGACCAAGGCCGAAGACATGGAGGCCAGGTACAAGGACGCCAAGGACGACTATCTGCGCCTTATGGCCGAGTTCGAGACCTTCCGCCGCAGGAGCGCCGAGGACAGGCTGAGCCTTGTGGGGTCCGCGTCAGCGGACACCATCAAGGGCCTGCTGCCCGTCCTGGACGACTTCGAGCGGGCCATGGCCATGCTCGAGGAGTCCAGCGACGAAGCCGCCAAAGAGGGTACTAGCTTGATCTACAACAAGTTGATGGGCTATCTCAAGACCAAGGGCCTGAGCGTCATCGAGGCCAAGGGCGAGAAGTTCGACGTGGACTTCCACGAGGCGGTCACGCAGTTCCCCGCCCCGGACGAGTCGATGAAGGGCAAGGTCATGGACGTCGTCCAGACCGGATACCTCCTCAACGGAAAAGTATTGCGCTACGCGAAAGTAGTTGTGGGAGCATAACGACATGGCAGAGAGAAGAGACTATTACGAAGTGCTGGGCGTCGACAAGAACGCCTCGCCGGACGACATAAAGGGCGCCTACAGGAAGGCCGCCCTCAAATGGCATCCGGACCGCTGGGTCAGCGGCACGGACCAGGAGAAGAAGACCGCCGAGGAGAAGTTCAAGGAGGCCTCCGAGGCATATTCCGTCCTCAGCGACCCTGACAAGAAGGCCCGCTACGACCAGTTCGGATTCGCCGGCGTCGAAGGCGCTGGCGGAGCCCCCGACTGGAGCCAGGGCTTCGGGAACCTTAACGACATCCTCAACGACCTCTTCGGAGGGCGTTTCGGAGGATTCGGAGGCTTCGGAAGCGGATTCGGCGGATTCGGCTTCGGCGGAGGCCAGCAACAGCAGCGCGTCTATCGCGGCCGCGACATCCGCACCAGCGTCACCCTCACCCTCGAGGAGATCGCCTCCGGCGTCGAGAAGGAGGTCACCATCGAGCGCAACCGTCCCTGCCCCGACTGCCTGGGCAAGGGCACGCGCAATTCCTCGGACATCAAGACCTGCCCGACCTGCAAGGGCTCCGGCCAGGTGCAGAACATCACCAATTCCCTATTCGGGCGCACCGTGGCCTATTCCACCTGCCCCCAGTGCCACGGCGAAGGCACCATCGTTTCCAACCCCTGCCGCACCTGCAGCGGCACCGGACTCGTACGCAGGCGCGAGACCGTCAAGGTCAAGATCCCTGCAGGCGTCGAGGAAGGAATGCAGCTCACCGTCCGCGGCGAAGGCCATTCCGCCACGCACAACGGCACCAACGGCGACCTGCTCGTCGTCATCAAGGAGACTAAGCATCCCCAGCTCCAGCGCGAAGGCATGAACCTCTATTACACCCAGGTGATCAGCGTCGTGGACGCAATGCTCGGCTGTGACATCACGGTCCCCTGCCTCGACGGCAGCACCAGGGTCAAGGTCGAGCCCGGCACCCAGTCCGGCACGACGCTCAAGCTGCGCGGCAAGGGCCTCCCCGCCGTCAGCGGGTACGGCTCCGGCCGCGGCGACCTCTTCGTCCAGGTCATGGTCTGGATTCCCAAGAGACTTAGCCGCGACGAGCGCAGGGCCCTGGAATCCATGCAGGGCAGCGAGAGCTTCAGGCCCAACCTGAGCCGCGAGGACAAGAATCTTTTCGAAAAACTTGGAAAAAAGTTTGGCGAATAGAAAACTAATACATACCTTTGCAGTCCACAAAAAGCAACCTCTTACTGTATTTGGGTTTAGTTTGTTAAAGTAACGTTGCGCTTGAAACAGATTTTTGATTGTTATGGATTACATCAAGATTGTAGAGCAGGCATTCTCTCAGAACAAGGCCGCTTCCTATCCTGAGTTCAAGGCCGGTGACACCATCACCGTGACCTACAGGATCAAGGAAGGTGACAAGGAAAGACTTCAGAAGTTCAAGGGCGTCGTCATCCAGATTTGCGGTGCCACCCCGTTCACCAGGACTTTCACCATCCGCAAGGTTTCCGGCGGCATCGGAGTCGAGAGGATTTTCCCTTACGAGCTTCCTTCCATCGAGTCGATCGAGCTCAACAAGGTCGGTAAGGTCCGCAGGGCGCGCATCTTCTACCTCCGCAACCTCGCCGGCAAGAAGGCCAGGATCAAGGAGAAGAAGTTCGTCAAGAAGGCCGAAGACTAGAAATACGGGACCCTGAGTCCCTGAAACGGCTCCTTAGCTCAACTGAATAGAGCATCTGACTACGGATCAGAAGGTTACAGGTTTGAATCCTGTAGGAGTCACCAGCGCAGAGCAATCAGCGCAAGCAAACGCCCCGCAAGTAAGAACTTGCGGGGCGTTTCATGTAAGCGAGCCCGTCAAAAGCTCGCTTTTGTAAGAGATTGCTTACAGGAAACGCTGCGTGGGAGCAAAGCGACCACGGGCGTTTGCTGCGCCGATTGCTCTGCCGTGACGACGCCCAGGAAAAGGCATCGCGCAGCGATGGCTAATCCTGGACAAGCGCAAAATGTGCGTTTCACGCCACTTTTCGCTCCTTACCCAGGATAACAATCCGGGGTTAAGAGCATTATTGTCTATCAGTGGCCGTTTTCGTTCCTGAGCATAATTGCCGCTGAAATCTATTCTGAAGAAAATGGGATTATCTGCATCATTCATCTCTTTTCTGCATCTTTTTCGCGAATCTGAGGCAGAAAACGCCGTGACTTGCGGGCATTTCCCGCACGTCAGCCCGAAAACGCCGTGACCTGCGGGCAATCCGGTGATTTCCCGAGGGGTCTGGAGCACCGACCTGCCTCAGTGGCCGTTTCCTGCGCCAGACCCCCACCTCTGCCACCAGGGTCTGGAGCACAAAACGCCATCCTACGGCACTTGCCGCGCCAGGACCCTCGGAAAAATGCCCCACGCGGTAGGTGGTACATGTCAGTGCGGTAGGTGGGATAATTACCCTGTCACCTACCGCGCAAAACGCTCTTCTATGCGAATAAACGCGGTAGATCCCAGTAATCTTTTTCCACCTACCGCAGTTGCCCCTTCCACCTACCGCAAAATGTGTGCGGGGGACAATAGAGGGAGAAGGGAGAGCCCGGAAGAGAGGGTGCGGGAAGAAAGGGAGGAAGGGAGACGGAGCGGGAGGAAGAGAGAAAAGCGGGAAAGGGAAAGGAGGAGAGCGGGAAAAGAGAGGGGGAAGAAAAGGGTGGCGTACGGGAAAGGGGCAGAGCGAGGAAGAGGGAGGAGAGAGGGGCCGGGCGGATTTGGAAATGCGGGGGCATTTGAGTAATTTTGCGTGTTGAAGCCAAGCGAACTTGAAAGTGAACTTGAAAGCGAACTTGAAGAGAGTTTGAACTTGAAGAAAGTGTTATCATGAAGAAAGTTTTGATTCTTTGCGGCGTCGTGGCCGCTTTCCTGTGCATCGCACAGAACGCCAATGCGCAGTATGCCCGCAAGGGCGCCAACATCGTGGACCTCAACAAGACCGTCCTGACGGACCAGCAATTGATCAACCTCGTGGGCAATGATGTCTATGAAGAGACCATTGTCGGAGCCCGCAAGCAGTTCAAGTCCGGAAGGGGCCTCATCACCGGCGGCGTCATCGGTCTCGGCGCCGGTCTAGCGGGAGCAGTGATGACGTCGCTCAAAGCCAGCGATGAAGGCTACGACGACCTGACAGCCGCGGCTGAAGACGATGAGACGATCGCCCTCATGTACCTTGGCAGCTCCATCCTCACTTCGTTGGGCGGAACCGCCCTTACGGGAGGCATCGTCCTCAAGGCCATCGGCAAGAGGCGCCTCAACTGGGTCGCCGACCACGCCAACGGCGTGGCCGTGACCTACCGCCTCGGCGCCACCCCGAACGGCTTCGGCCTCGCACTCAATTTCTAAGGGAGTGCATCTTACACGCCGGGCAGCAGTGACGCTGATGCTCCTGGGAGCCGCCTCGTTCCAAGGCTTCTCCCAGGAGCGGGATTCACTGTGGAACCGCTTCGTGCACTACATCTCCTCCCCTGCCGTGCAGCTGGACCCGAAGTCGGTCTATCAGCCCGCGCCATACTTTTCCATTTCCCTGACGGGAGACCTTCGCCAGGCGGGCATGTCCCAGGAAAACCACCTCACCTACACCGACGGCAGCCTCGAGGCCTATTCCACCACCCGGCTCAAGGGAATCATCGACAAGGACATGGGCGTGCAGGTAGGCTACGGCAATTTCTCGGTAGGCATCAACCACAAAATCGGAGACAGGAAGAAAGCCGCGAAGAGGGACATTTCCTTCTCCTGCCTCTCCCCCGGCGCCGCCCTCCAGTTGCAATACATCGGCTTCAAGAGACCGGTCGAATACGAGGTCGGCATCAAGCTCGGGGACAATCTGGACGAAACCCTTGCGGCCGGCGAAACCAAGAATCCGGTGAAGGTCACCGCATTCATCGCGGACGCCGACTACGCCCTCAACCGCCGCGACTTCGCATACTCCGCTGTCTATAGGGGGAACGTCATCCAGAGGCGCTCCGCCGGCACCTTCATGCTCGGAGCCAAATTCATCCAGGGCATGGTCGAATACGACCCCGACGAGGTGGTCTCCGGCCTCATGATGGGAATGACGAAGCAGACCACCCTGCAGGCGTCAGTGGGAGGAGGATTCTCGTACAACCATGTATTCCTCCACCGGCAGCCCGGCGCGGACGGGACCGGCCTCCGCAACCTCACCATGAACGTCACCGGCATCCCCATGCTCACCATCCTCAACCGCTTCACCTCCACGATCCAGCGTGAAACCGGCGGCAAAAAAGTCCCGGTGAAGAGCGTCATGAACGGAAAGATAAGGGTGAACTACGTGGTCCGGGCCGGAGCGATCTACTCCTGGGACAACTTCTTCGTCAGCATCGACGGCAGCTACGACAGCTTCGCCTACACCGGCCGCACCGACGTCTCCGACTACAACCTCCTCTTCGAGACCATCGACTCCTCCGGCAAATTCTCCAGATGGTCGGCTAGTGCGAAGGTGGGGGTGAAGTTTTGAGCATCAAGGGGTTAATCGCGATTAACAAAAAAACTTCGCTATTATCTGACGGGAATAAAGCGTCTCAGATACTCCTGCAAACAAGGATCACAGGCATATACATAGGTTCCGAGTATGCCCCTTGCCAAAAGGGTTTTGTAAATATTGAGTATGTACTCTTTCAAGTCTGTTCCGGTCCTCGCCTTAAACTTTCCAGGACCATCTTTGTACAGTTCTTTTATTACGATTATCTCATTTCTTGCCGGGTCGTAGGTAAATTCAGGTCCAATAATGATTCCGGCATAATTCAAGTCGAATCCTTGGGTCGTATGGATGCAACCTATCTCATTAATGGAATTCTCTGAATTGATCCAGTCTTTATCAGTAGTATTCCAGACATAGTGATAACCATCTATATCGATGTCATAGATTCCCTTAGCCTTGATCTCTTCAAGTCTCTTTCCCTTAGTGGCCCAATCCCATGCATAACCGGCAATCATACGACATAGTCCATGCACGGATTCCTTCTCTTTTATTGCATCGAACATATCCTGGACGTCTTCGAAAAGCCTGAAATCATACCCTTCGATTGTCCTTCGAAAATCAGCAGTACAGGATAGAATACCGTTGACATAATCAATGTAATCGTCTCCACCCTTACATCTCAGTTGTGACGTCAACTGATATGAATGAGTTCCAGGCTTGTTGACGATAGAACTGAAAACAGATGGCTGGATGTCTGCAGGCTTAATAGACTGGGAGGAATCGTAAAAGAGAATTTGATGCCGGCTCTTTTTCAAGATCCAATCCAACTCCGTGCCCTCTTCGCCGCAACCTAAAGCCTTGTTCTTCTTGTCGAATGCATGATAGTCGAATGGAGAGGATAGTCCGAAACGCCTGCGTAGCCTATGAGCCTCATCGACGATGAGAATATCGAAAAGCTCCTTGGAATTCGCCACATCTGCCGGGCTGAGTACCATACTCGATTTCAACCCCTTGATGCTTTTGAAGACGTTGCTTATGGTTTTCCTGAAGCCCTGCATCGGCACCACATAGGCTATTTTCAGTTTTTTATTCCCCTTAAGTCTCGCGGCAATATCGGAGAGATTATCTTCAAGGTCCTTATCTTCCGTGCTCCATCCCAAATCATCCTGAGAATCCACCAGAAGTTTTACCAAAAACACACCGAGAATGGACTTGCCGGTACCCGCTCCCCCGTTGATTATAGAAATGCTCGGACATCCATCAAGTATGTCTTGAGAAAGGTTTTTCAGTACTTCTTCAGTAATGTCGTACTGGTCCTGTGTCAGAGTCTTGAATGGCGAATATTTGAACAGGTCACTGTTCTCGATGACAGAAAGGTCCTGTGAAACCAGTTTCTTCTTTCTTAAACTAGCCCATATCTCCTTGAACAGTAATTTATAATCATCTCTGTCATAATAATAATGGCAGTGTTGACCACCGTTGCCGTTTTGAAGAACAAACTGCCCGTCAGCGTGCATGTAGTTAATCAAGAAAGCCTCAAGGTCAAGGATTACGGATTTATTGAATGAATGATTATGGATAATATGCGCGATTGTCAGGCCTTTCCTGTGAGTATTACCGAGATGCTGGTCCATCCTACGCTGGATATTCGTGGTTTCCCCGACATAGGCGTATTTCTTCAAGCCGTCGTCAATAATATAGACAACTGGCCATTTATCAAAATCGTCAGGTTTTCTGCGACTTATAGACTTCAGGCTTTCAATCCCATTCTTGTTGAAAGGAATATCAGTAATGACCGTCCTGTGTTGGTACATCTCCATTATAGTTCAGTGTATTTCGTGGCTACTCCACGGGCTTTCTCAACCGGATATTTTTCAGCATTCTTTGCTAACTTTTCCATTACGATTTCTTTCACATCGAAACCATATCGATCAGCCATCTGGAAAGCATAGCAGAACACATCGGCAAGTTCTTCACTAATCTTCTCTCGCTTGACGTCTTTAGGATCCTTCCACAGGAAGAGTTCAAGGAGTTCAGAAGCTTCGATTGAGAGCGCAATGCTCAAGTCTTTTCCATTGTGGAACTGATCCCAATCCCTATCACGGTTAAACTGGGCGATGGCAGCCGTAATCTCTTGAATGTCTGACATGTTGATTTGGGGTTTTCTGATACAAAAATAGTAAAACACCTGGAATATAAAGAGAATGAGAAGAACAAAAAGGAATTATCAAAAAAAAGTATTCATTCTAATGAATGCTTTTAGCGAAACCAACTCCATGGTTCCGATAGATCTATAAAGTACAAGTTCCAATCCCTCGAGTCTAATAGTTTATACTCTGGAGTCCATCATATCCCGCTTAGTAAATTAGTAAAGAAAAACCGGCGCATCTCACGACGTGCCGGTATCAAAACCTTTGAGAAAATGCTACTATTATGCTCACATAACATCCTAAGTAACAAAGGTGCGAGTATATATTAATTATTCCAACTCCCTCTCCATCTCAGCCTCCATTTCCGTGAGGAGCCGGAGCCTTTCAGCCTTCGTGGCAAGATCGTAGTAATAATCCTCGGGGACGTTTTCGGTCGAGGTGACCTTGCCGAGATAGTACCAGACCTGGCAGACGAGATACTCTTCTCCCTTCTCGTCTACTTCTACCAGGTTATTGCCGTCTTCGTCGGCAAAGGGTACGAATACCGCTTTCTCGACTAGAACGGTCAGTCTGGGGGCGTCCTTGCGGCGGCCGTTGATGAGGTACAGTTCGTCGTACGGGACACACTGGACGTCAAGGCCGTCTGCGGTTTCCGTCTGCGTGACATACCTGTTCGCGTTGCTCGGGTAGATGTACCGGTGTTCTACGTGCTGGCATCCGTTGAGGATGTCCTTGAAGCAGCGCCTGTCGATCTGGAGTGTAAGTCTTTTTGCCATGTCGTATCAGTATTTTGATGCAAAAGTGGCGGTTTGTATTGACAAGTAATGACAGTGGTGTAAAAAAAGAGCTGCCTGCGAGGGCAGCTCTCCGGGGCCGAGGCCCCTGGCGGAGATGTCGGTGCAGCACCGGTCAGAGACCGATTGGGCCATGGCTCAAGCTAACGCTTTCGCCAGTAGGCCTTCACGTGGACTCTTTTTCCGTTTAGTACTCTCCAGTGGGATCGTACGAAAACGGGCCTGGCATCTGTACCTTGTACAGTGAGGTGAAGCAAGTGGAATTCAATGATTAACATAAATTTAAAGTAAAAGGTGCGACTCCCTTGTTGACGACCCTGAGCATCTCCGATATCAAAAAAGAGCATCGTCCTCTCACGAGGATCAATGCTCTATGTGCTAATCATCGACCGATTCCACGGTCACCTTTTACTTGCTATTGCAAAGATAGCGGTTTGTATCGAAAATACAACATGTTATAGAAGAAATAACGATATCGTTAACATCCTTTTTGGCAAAAAAAGAGCATCGTCCTCTCACGAAGATCAATGCTCTAGATGATAATAATCGGCCGATTCCACGACCAAAGTCTTGTTTGTACAAAGATAGCTATTATTTTCTGAAAAGCAACATGATAATCATTATTCTTTGATTTCCAATCTTTTCCGGCGGTACCGGCTAATGCCGGTCGAGGAAGTCCGGGATCAGGATTTCTTCGATCATGCGGGCGAGGTATTCCTTCAGGACGGGGCCTTCGAGGACTTCGGCGTCGGCCGCCAGTCCGAGGACGAAGCGGCCCGCGCCGAAGACGGAGCAGATGTTCGTCTCCAGAAGCCACATTTCCTTGCTGTCGTGGGCGGGCGGCTCGACCTGGGTGATGTATTCCGCGGAGAGGGGGTATTCCTCCAGGAGGAGGTTCTTCGCGAGAAGGGTGAGGCGGATCTTGACGTGTTCGAGGTATTCGTCGGCGCTCATCCGGAAGATGTCGGTGGGTTTCTCGCGGTGCAGGGGCTCGTTCTCCCAGGGGTCGTCGAGGACTTCGACGCTGCCTATGCGGCTAATGGTGAAGGTCTTGCAGATTCTGGAGGCTGGTTCGAAGGCGTTGATGCCGGTGTTGTTGACGGAGAATGAGAAAGGCTCGACGAGCCTGTCGCTGATGGTCAGGGTGTTGCCGGATTCGTAGCCGCGGAGGCAGACTTTCTTCTTTGTGCGGATGGCGTCGGAGAGGAGGTTCAGCTTCTCGGCGGTGTCGCGGTTCGCAATGATCCTGGCCATGGGGGTCTGCTCGCAGACCGCGGCGAGCTTGGCCTTCAGGCCGGCCTTGAGGGCATTTCCCTGGTCCAGGGAATCGATGAGGCCGTTGACGATGGCCGCTTCCTCGGCGGAGAAGCAGACAAGGCTGTCGAAGTCGAGGCCGCGGCGGTTGGTGGTGATCAGGCGGGGGACGTTGCGTTCCTTGCGGATGACGGTGAAGCCGACGTCGCGGAAAGTTTCGATGTATCGGTAAATGGTCCTTTCGGACATGTCCAGCCTGTTAGACAGTTCTCCGATGGTGTATTCCACCGGCCCGGACATCATCTGCATCAGCCTCAGGAGGCGTTCGGTTTTCTCTTGTGCGTACATGGTGCTAAGATAAGAATTATTTTTGAATCTGCTGTCATTAATTGACACTTTCCGCCCTTACCTTTGCCCTCGGAATCAAGTAAATGAGTTGATTATGAACGAAGGATTAACTGTTCACAAAACCACCGCGCGGCTCCTCCGCAAGCTGGAGGAGCTGAAGCGCGAATCTGCGAACCTCTTCAACAAGAGGGACGAGATGCTCACGTACGAGTATCCGCACCTGGTGTCTTTGTACCTGACCTTGATCGGACAGCTCCAGTACGAGGAGTTTTCCCTCGATGTCGAAGTGAAGGTGCTGTCCCTGCGCCTTTCGCTCATCCAGGCCTACATCAACCGGAACCAGTATCCGGATTTCGAGGCTGTCGAGGAGAAGGTGCGCATCGAGAAGGAGAACTATCAGAGACTCCTGAACGAGAAGATGGAGGACATCAAGGCGGCGAAGGAGTACCTCGCCTCTCCCCTGCTATCGCAAGAGGATTCGCGCGAGCTCAAGGCCCTCTATGTCTTGCTGGTGAAGAAGCTTCATCCGGACATCAATCCCGGCCAGCCCGAGAGCCATAAGGAGCTGTTTCTCAAGGTCGTAGCCGCATACAAGTCCCAGGACTTGGCGACCCTTCGGCAGATACTTTTGATGGTCGAGACTGACTCGATGGAAAACCTTCCGGAAGAGACGTTGCAGGACCAGATTGGGAAGCTTGAGGATACCGTGAGGCGCATCAAGGAGCGGATCGATGAGCTTGAGGCGCAGTTCCCTTTCGACATTCGTGAAAAGATTTATGACAAGAAGTGGGTCGCGGAGCAGCAGGGCCTTATCAAGGAGAGCATCGAGGCGCTCAAGGTGAAGAAGCAGTCACTAGAACAAATCTTAATGGCATACAGATCATGGAAGCCGGAATCATTAAGCTGAACCCCGAGCTCCTCAGCCTTCTGGCCGGAGGAGCCGGCGCGGGCCTGCAACCCTTCGCCCGCGAGATTTTCGTGTTGAACGTGTTCGTAGCGGGGACGACCTACTGCGAGCATATCGAAGACGTCATCGACCAAGTCACGCCGGGAGCAACGCTCAAGCTCCGGCGCGATCCTGACAACGAGGTTGACGAATACGCCATCGGCATCTTCGTCGGGACCACACGCATCGGCTGGGTCCCGATGAAGGACAACCTCGTAATCGCCCGCCTCATGGACGCCGGCAAGGCCTTCACCTGCAAGGTCGTGAAGGCTACCTGCCTCGGCTCCTGGTGGAGGATCAATGTAAGTATCTATATGATTGATTGACATGGCTATGTTTTCAGATCAGTATCCTGCGCTGGATTCCTTCATTCAGGAATGTGCTCAGATTCGGCGTTATGCCAATCGGGAAGAGTTTCTCGACTGGTACTACGGTGTCGCGAAGCACCTGCTTGCAGCCAAGCTTCCGGAGCCCAATGTGATCAACCTCTTGAGAAAGCATCCGATTCAGGTGGAGTTCATCAAGAAGTATTGCAACAGCCTGACCCCGGAGGGGCTCGCGAAGCGCATGCTGGAAAAGCCTACGGTTTGTGATTCTGTCAGGCCCAAGGTACGCGTCACCAAGAAGATGATTGCCGCTTTCCGCAAGGAGCTAGAGCAGGAGTACCGGAAGAAACTGGGCTCCGACGACAGGCCGATAGTCGAGGAGTTCATCCAGTACTACAGTTACGGTGTTTCCGATGACTATATCGCCGACTGCCTCCGTAGCCGCCAGTCTCCCGCCGACGTCGTTTACTGGGAAACCTATTGATGCTCCACCGCCGCCCTTGGGCACCTGCTTTTCCCGCAGGGTACCCCTAGAAATGCCCTACCCTGCGGGCAAATTCCCGCACGTCAACCCGAAAACGCCGTGACCTGCGGGCAAACTCCCGCACGTTAGCCCGAAAACGCCGTGACCTGCGGGCAAACTCCCGCACGTTAGCCCGAAAACGCCGTGACCTGCGGGCAAACTCCCGCACGTTAGCCCGAAAACGCCGTGACCTGCGGGCGAAGAAGGGCTATGCTGGCGAGGGAGCGAGGGTTGTTTCCGGTTTTCGTGGGACAACGCCTTGCAGGCTATTCGAGCGGTGTCAGATAACTTATTGATAATCAGCAGAATCCCCCCTTGCCCGTATCCGCCACGGGATATGGATAAACTACGAACTCCATGATAATCAAATGCTTAGACGCCACCGCGTTTTATCGGGAAATCCTTCTCAGCGCTCGGGTTCGACGTAACCTGCTGGTGGCCGTGCGCAAAAAGGGCGTTTCTGCGCACAGGGGGCGCGGAAAACGGGTGACCTTGCGCAAAAAGGGCGATTTTGCGCACAGGGAGCACAGAAAATGGGCGGGCAGCAGCCGGAGAGGCCTGGTTAGCGGCGCACCGGGGGAACTCCACCGACGCCCACCCAAATAGTAGAGAATAATTGAATGCTTTTACCGTGATATGGAACAACAAATTGTTATCTTTGTATAAATCATTAAAGCTATGGAAGATAAACACGCATACAGAATCGGACTTTTCAACGAAACGCTGGAGATTATCCGGCAGGGATGGTATATTTCACAGTCAGGGCAGAAGGTAGGGCTCCCCTCCGTGGACGAGGTGATGGAAGCGGCGGCGATGTACAGCGAGCCGTTCCGCGTTCTCATCGACCCGGCCGAACCGATAAAGACTGAGGTGCGGGTGGAGGACAAGGACTGCGTGCTGGCGGCGAAGGAATTGATCGACGCCGGATACAATCCGGCGATGCTCAACCTCGCCGACCTTTACACGCCCGGCGGGCTGGTGGAGTACGGCTCCGGAGCGCAGGAGGAGAACCTTTGCCGGCGCAGCAACCTCATTCTTTCACTTTATCAATTCTCCGAAGGGAGGATTGACCAATATCCCGACCTGGGATTGCGGCAGCACGAAGACCAGTATCCGATGCACGAGCGTTACGGCGGGGTGTACAGTGGTGTCGTGACTTTCTTCCGCGGGCCGGAGAGCGCCGGCTCCCTGCTGGATGACAAGCCTTACAATATCCCGGTGATCTCGGTGGCGGCGCTCTCCGGCCCGCGCATCGGCGCCGACGGCATGATGCTCCAGCCGGAGACGGACATCACCCTGGACAAGATCCGAACAATCTTCCGCATCGGCATGGCCAACTTCCACGACTCGCTGGTGCTCAGCGCTTTAGGCTGCGGCGCCTTCGCCAATCCGCCGGCGCACATCGCGAAGCTCTTCCACCAGGTAATCCTCGAGGACGAGTTCCGCGACAAGTTCAAGCTCATCGATTTCGCCATCCTCGATGGCTACAAGACAGGCATGAAGCATAACCCGGAAGGGAACCTCAAGCCCTTCCAGAGAGAATTCGGTTTACTTCCGGAAAAGCCTGCGGGCTAAAAGAATCCGTGTGCGTATGAGCCCGCGAAAGGAGCAAAAAGGACCTTGAAACGCATAAAACGCGCCCGTGAGACGGTATATTCGAGATTTTCAGTCGTAGAAAGTGATCCAGTTGGTGGTGTAGAGGCCGGGGGTGGTGAAGATTTCCTTCACGGAGCCGTCGTCCCGGCGGTACCAGGAGTAGTTCCAGCCGCGGCCCATGTCGCAATAGACCGCATTCCTTACGCCCAGTTTCTCCAGCCCGTCCATGAAGTGCCCGAACGGAAGGTTCCGGGCGCAGTCGACGATGCAGAGCTTCCCTCCGATCTCGCAGAGGGCCCGGTAGCGGTTGACGCGCTCGGGCTTCATGCAGCCCTTGAAACGTATCCCGTTATGGAAAAGGAGGCTTTGGCAGAAGCCCATGCCGCCTTCCTTCGCGGTAGTGCGGAGGGGCGGTTCGGAGTTCTTGTGGGAATAGTTGAAGAAGTGCCAGCCGCTCTTCGCGCTCCAGGTGAAGACGCCATTGTAGGGGCCGCACTTGTAGCCCCGCTGGAAGTCCCCTGAAGAGACGTGGTGACCGGCGATGTTCGAGTGCTTGAATTCTTCCAGGCGCTCCCCGGTGAAGGAGGCGGCGCAGACGAAGATGACGTCCGTTTCGCCCTTGCCGGGCATGGTCTCAGTGACGAAGTCAATCTTCTTGAAATGGGGATAGTACACCGTCAGGCTGTCGTGGTCCTCGACGGTGACGCGCTTCGTCTGGCCCGCTGCGGCCGTGCCGCACGTGGCCAGGACAAGCGCCAGAAGTATTGCCCTAATGGTCCGCATGCCCCCAGCCATCTCAAAAACCGTGCAAAGATCATAAGGCATTCTTTAGGCAGTTGTCCATGAAGGCTATCATGCGGGAGTTGACCTCCTGCGATTCGGGGAGGTCCGGCTTGGTGACGTTGTGGACGTGGTCCACCTTCCTGTCGTCAGAGGCGATGTCCACGAAGTCCAGCGGGCGGGCCTGCGAGTCGCAGTCCTGCTGGATCAGGAGCGACTGCGAACGGATGAAGTCGTTGGTGCAGGTGGAGACGAGCAGGGGGCCGCTGTAGCTGCCGAGGAAGGTCCGCGGCGACATGGAGGTCATCCATTCCCGGTCCTGGTACCGGGGGCCGATGAACCACTCCAGGGCGCTGGCGGTGAAGGAGTCGGAATCTCCGAAGGTCGCGAAGTCGTAGGCGGGGCAATTGATGAGGACCCCGAGCGGGGCGAAGGCCGCCGGGCGGACCGGCACCGCCTTGTCCATGGCCCCCTCGGCCATGTACAAGGCGAGGTGCCCGCCGGCGGAGTCCCCCGTCAGGAACATCCGGTCCTTGTTGAGGCCGAGTTCCGCGGCATTGTTTGCGAGGTAGTCGAGCCCGGCGGCGCAATCGGCCAGCTCGTCGGCGACGTCGCGCTTCCCGTCGTTCAGGCGGTATTCGAGCAGGACGACGTCATAGCCTTCCTTGAGGAATACGGACGCGAAGGAGCGGTTGTTCTCGCGCCTTCCGGCCACGTAGAAGCCTCCGTGGATGTCGACGAGGACAGCGTCCTTGCGTACCGCCTTGTCGGCGTAATAGATGTCGAGCACCTGGTTCGGGTCGCCGTCTTCGACATATTGGACGCCGATCTTCTTGTCGCAGGAATCGGCATAGAACAGTTCCGGCGAGGTCTTCATGCTCGCCGACAAAACCATCTTCAGCATCGTCTTGCTGATCTTGACGCCGTTGCATCCGGCCAGCAAGGCCAGCAAGGCGACCATCACTGAAGCGCGTTTCATGGCCTACTGATATTTGTGGAAGTCGTACTTCTCACGGAGAGCATTTTTGGTCTCCTCATCCTGATGGGTGAAGTAGGCCTTGAAGCCGGGGCAGAAATTGATGTGCCAGCGCCAGAACCGGCCGAGGGCCGATTTGGGGTTCTTGTCGTAATGCGCCCTGAACTTGCAGGACTCGCAGGGGTATTGTGCCATAGCAGAACAGATCTTTATGCAAATATAGGAAAAGTATCGTTTTCTCACACCCCGGCCGCCCCCAAGTCCGCACAGGTGTACCTTCCGGTCCAATGGCTGGACCGGAAAGAACGAAAACAGGGGTAAAATGCTCCTTCCGGTCCAACGGCTGGACCGTCAGTAGCGGGGAAAGGGGTGGCGGTGCGCAAAAAGGGCGATTTTGCGCACCAAAGGCGCGGAAAACGGGCAGGCGGGACATTGGGAAACAGGCGGGTGGGGCGAGGGAAAACGGAGCGGGCGGGGCGGAGGGTTCCAAATGCAGAAAACAGGGCTGGAATAGACTGTTTTACGCCGAGTTTTTCTATCTTTGTAAGTTAATAAGCATTTGGAACGAGGACATATGACGAAATATGCGCTAATAACTGGCGGAGCACGCGGGATAGGTGCCTCCATAAGCCGTGAGCTGGCATCCCTGGGCTACTGTGTATTAATCAATTACAAGTCCAGCCAGCAGCGGGCCGAGGAGCTGAAGAAGGAGATCGAGGAGAACGGCGGAAGCGCCGAGCTGCTCCCCTTCGACGTGTCGAACGTCGAGGAGGTTGACAACGCCATCGAAAGATGGGAAGACAGCCATCCCAGCGAGTACATCTCCGTTCTGGTCAACAACGCCGGCATACGCAACGACACCCTGATGGTGTTCATGAACAACGAACAGTGGGACGACGTCATCTCGGCGAACCTCAATGGCCCGTTCTACGTGACCAGGAGGCTCTTGAAGAGGATGATGACCAAGCGCTGGGGCAGGATAGTCAACATGTCCTCCCTTTCCGGTCTGAAAGGCCTTCCCGGCCAGGTCAACTACTCGGCGTCGAAGGCGGCCCTCATCGGGCTCACGAAATCGCTCGCCCAGGAGGTCGCGCCCCGCAAGGTGACAGTCAACGCCGTCGCCCCCGGCTTCATCGATTCAGACATGACCGCCGCCCTCCCTAAGGACGAGCTCGTGAAGATGGTCCCGGCCGGAAGGTTCGGCAAGCCGGAGGAGGTGGCCGCCCTCGTTGCGTTCCTCGTCTCCGACAGCGCCGCATACATTACAGGACAAGTTATCTCCATCAACGGAGGCCTATTCTGACAAGAGATGAAGAGAGTCGTGATAACTGGCATGGGGATCTACTCATGCATCGGGTTGAACCTGGAAGAGGTGTCCAACTCCCTCCGCAACGGAAAGTCCGGTATCGGGATCGAGCCGGTACGCACGGAGTTCGGGTTCAGGTCTCCGCTGACGGGCATCGTCCCCATTCCGCAGCTGAAAGGCATCCTTGACCGCCGCCAGAGGGTCTGCCTCGCCGAGCAGGGACTATTCGCATACGTCTCCACCAGGGACGCCATAGCCGACGCCGGGCTTTCCGACGAGTACCTCGCAAATAACGAGATCGGCGTCCTCTTCGGCAACGATTCCTGCGCCAAGGAGGTGATCGAAGGCTACGAGACCATCAAGAGGACCAAGGACACGATGATGGTGGGCTCCGGCTCCATCTTCAGGTCGATGAACTCGACCGTGACCATGAACCTTTCCACCATCTTCAAGCTCAAAGGCATCAACCTCACGGTCAGCGCCGCCTGCGCAAGCGGCTCCCATTCAATAGGTTTAGGGGCTTTGATGATACGCAACGGACTGCAGGAGATGATCATCTGCGGCGGCGCCCAGGAGGTCAACTACCTCAGCATGGGAAGCTTCGACGGCCTGAACGCCTTCTCCGTCAGGACGGACGACCCCGCTAAGGCATCGAGGCCTTTCGACGCTTCGCGCGACGGCCTCGTGCCGAGCGGCGGGTCCGCCACCGTCATCCTCGAGGAGTACGAGCACGCCGTCAAACGCGGCGCCAAGATCTACGCCGAAGTGATAGGATACGGCTTCTCCTCCAACGGAGTCAACATCTCCCAGCCCAGCGACCTCGGCTCGGCGATAGCCATGGAGAGGGCCCTGAAGGAAGCCGACATGGCCCCGGACGACATCGACTACATCAACGCCCACGCCACCTCCACCATGCTCGGCGACGCGACGGAGGCCATGGCCATCAAGAGGGTGTTCGGCACGAACGGCGTCCCCATCAGCTCGACCAAGTCCATGACCGGGCACGAGTGCTGGATGTCCGGCGCCAGCGAGATCATCTACACCATCCTGATGATGAAGGGCGGATTCATCGCCCCCAACATAAACTTCGAGAAGCCCGACCAGTATTCAGAGGGGCTGAACATCATCCCCCATGCGGTCGAGAAGGAGCTGAACGTATGCCTTTCCAATTCGTTCGGCTTCGGCGGAACCAACAGTGCGCTGATAATCAAGAATTTATAAGTATAGATCATTAATTATGACCAAAGAGGAAATTAAGCAATCAGTCAACGAATTCCTTATCGAGGAGCTTGAGATCGAACCCGAGAAACTCTCCGACGACGCCTATCTCAAGGAGGACGTGGGTATTGACAGCCTCGATTTCGTGGACATCGTCGTCCTGGTTGAGGAGAAGTTCGGTTTCAAGATCAAGGCTGAGGATATGTACAACGTGAGGACTCTCTCACAGTTCTACGATTATATTGAGAAGCAGGTCCAATAATACCGGAGTCCGCCGCAAGTGGAGCGGGAAGACCAATGGAGGTAGTTTCGGGCAGGAGTTCCTGATATTTCTGTTGGGAAGGATCTCGTTGCGCGCCGGCTACGCCCTCCTGGACTGCGTACTCCCCTTCTACCTTCTATTCAACCCCAAGGGTTTCCGCGCGACCCGGCAGTTCTTCACCGAAAGGATCGGGGACACGCGGCGCCAGTCCTTCAGGGACGCCTACGCCACTCACCGCCTTTTCGGCAGGGTCATGTTCGACAGGTTCCGCTTCTTCACCAAGGACCCCGGCGACTTCACCATCAAGGTGGAAGGCAGGGACGGCATCCGGGAGCGCCTGGAGGGCGACGAAGGCTTCCTTATCGCCGGCTCACACGTCGGGAGCATGGAGATGGCCGGATACATGCTGGGGCTGAAGGACAAGCCCATCAACGCCGTGGTCTACGGGGGCGAGACCGCCTCGCTGCAGCACCACCGCGCCTCCGTCCTGAACGACCACGGGGTGAAGATGATCCCCGTTTCAGAAGACCTCTCCCACCTGTTCATCATCAAGGTCGCGCTGGAGGCGGGCGAATCCGTTTCCATGCCCTGCGACCGCATGCTTGGCTCCAACAAGTACGTCGAATGCGACTTCCTCGGGGCTCCCGCGCGTTTCCCCGTCGGCGCTTTCATGCTCGCGGCGCAGCTTGAAAAGGAAGTCGTCGCGCTCTTCAACGTCAAGGAAGGGACCAGCGCCTACAAGGTGTTCGTCCGGCCGGTGGAGGTGGAGCGCGAAGGCCTGGGGACCAGGAAAGTGGCCGAAGCGCTGGCGCGGCAATACGTGAAAGAGCTTGAATCGGTCGTAAGGGCCTATCCCCGGCAATGGTTCAACTTCTATGATTTCTGGAATTGATGTTCAGGCTAGGTTTCATCTCCGCTAACAACTTCAAGGAGCCGTATCCGGTCTATCCCCTGGGTGCGTCGTATCTCATGACGTATCTGGAGAAGAACATGCCGGAGTGCAGCTGCAGCCTCTTCGACTTCAACCTCGACGGAGGCTACGAGGAGCTGCGCCGCTGGTGCGCGGAGGGAGGATTCGACGCCATAGCCATTTCCCTGAGGAACATCGACGACAACAATATCCTTTCGGAGAACTGCTTCGTCAACCATTATGTCAGGATAGTCCGGACCCTCCGAGAGGTCACGGACAGGAAGATCCTGGTGGGCGGGGCCGGGTTCTCCATCTTCCCGGAACTGCTCCTGGAGCGCCTGGGGGCCGATTTCGGGATCAAGGGAGAGGGAGAGAGGTCGCTCTGCGAGCTCCTCGACGCCATCTTCCACGGCAAGGACTGGCACGGCATCGAGGGGCTGGTATACCGAGACGCGGACGGGAAGGTCCGCGTCAACGGACGCAGCACCTACGTGGAGTCGCCCTGCCTGAAGATGGACCCCGACTCCGTCAGCTACTACTACGAGAAGAGCGGGATGCTGAACGTCCAGACCAAGAGGGGCTGTCCGTTCAGGTGCATCTACTGCTCCTACCCCATCATCGACGGGAGGAAGGTGCGCAACCTCGACTCCGCGACGGTCGTGGAGAACATCCGCGAGATGAACGCGAAGTACGGCATCGACTACCTCTTCTTTACCGACTCCGTCTTCAACATCGACCGCGGCTACAACGAGGAGCTATGCCATAGGATCATCGAAAGCGGGCTCAAGGTCAGGTGGGGCGCGTATTTCAGCCCCAGGAACCTTACCCGGGAGGAGCTTGCGCTGTACCAGCAGGCTGGCCTCACCCACATCGAGTGGGGCACGGACACGCTGGCCGACAGGACGCTCGAGACATACGGCAAAGGCATTACTTGGGAAGAGATCAGGCGTACCAGCCAGTGGGCCGGAGAGCTCGGCATCTTTTACGCCCATTTCATGATACTCGGCGGATACGGCGAGACGGACGCGACTCTCAGGGAGACCTTCGAGCGAAGCAAGGATCTGGGATTCACCGTCTTCTTCCCATACATCGGGATGAGGATCTATCCCGACACGAAGCTGTACGACATCGCCCTCCGGGAAGGTGTCGTGTCCGGGCCTGAGGAGCTCATAGAGCCGAAATATTACGTTTCGAAGGACGTTGACCTCGGCAATGTGAAGGAGCTCGCGGCCGCCACCGGGCAGAAGTGGATCTTCCCCGGCGACGGGAACGAAGCGTTGATTGAGAAGTTCAGGGCCAAGAAACGCAGGGGCCCTTTGTGGGAATATTTGAGATACTGACATGGATACCGGCAAGATAGGGATACTAGAGCTGATACCTCAGCGACCGCCTTTCCTCCTCGTGGACACACTCGTGGACTTCGAGCCGGAGAGGTCGGTGACCTCGTTCGAGGTCAGGCCGGACGGCATCCTCATGCGCGACGGGCGCCTGAGCGAAGCGGGGCTGATGGAGAACATAGCCCAGAGCTGCGCGGCGAGGATAGGCTACATCAACAAGTACCAGAAGAACGAGACCGTGAAGCTGGGCATAATCGGCGCCGTCAAGGACTTCAGGGTCAACTTCCTGCCGGAGGCGGGAAGCACGCTCATGACTACGATAGAGACCATAAGCGAGGTGTTCGGGATCACGCTCGTGAGCGCCGTCACGACCTGCGGCGGAGAAGTCGCGGCGTCGTGCCAGATGAAGATATCCCTCACCGATATAGAACAGAAAGGCTGATATGGAAGAGCTGAAAGCATACGCAGAGTTAAAGGTCCGCTTCAACGAGGTGGACTCCATGGCCATAGTCTGGCACGGGAACTACGTGAAGTACTTCGAGGACGCGCGCATCGCCTTCGGGGAGAAATACCACCTGGGATACCTGGACATCTACGCGAAGGGCTATTACGCCCCCGTCGTGAAGATGGACTTCAAGTTCCTGAATCCCCTGATCTTCGGCGACAGCTTCATAGCCGAAGCCGTCTATGTGCCCTGCGAAGGGGCCAAGATCAGGTTCACTTACAACATCCGCAGGAAATCCGACAACGAGATAGTGGCGACCGGGTCCACCACGCAGGTGTTCCTGGACCTCAAGTATCAGCTGTCGCTTTACTGCCCGGAATTCTACAACGAATGGAAAACTGAGCACGGAGTCTGAAGATGGTGACGATAGCGGGTCATAACGTATATACCGGACTGGGGTTTGGAAGCTCCGCGGTCTATTCCCTCGTGCGAGCCGGCGCAAGCGGGCTCACGCCGCACGAAGGGACGTTCGGCGTACCCGACCCGTTCGTAGCGTCACTCTTCGACAGGGATGGGATTGACCGTCGCTTCGGCGACCGCAAGGGAGCCGGGGACATGACGCCGCTGGAGAAGGCGATGGTCCTCTCGGCGGAGAACGCGATCGGCATGGCCGGGATCGATGCTTCATCGGAGGATACCCTCTTCGTCATTTCAACGACAAAGGGCAACGTGGAGCTGCTGGAGGAGTCCCCCGACGGCGACGACCCGAGGCTTCCGCTGTGGCACAGTGCCCGGCTCGTCGCCGCCTGGTTCGGCAATTCCAACGAGCCCATCTGCGTCACAAACGCCTGTACATCAGGAATTTGCGCGCAGATAGTCGCCAAGCGGGCCATAGAGCTGGACGGATACTCCAATGCCGTGGTCATCGGCGCGGACTTGCTCTCGAAGTTCATCGTCTCCGGTTTCCAGAGCCTCAAGGCCCTTTCCCCGGAGCGCTGCCGGCCCTTCGACAAGGACCGCACCGGCCTGAACCTCAGCGAGGGCGTAGCGACGATAGTCCTTACCTCCAAAGGCACCGGAACCGGCATCGAACTGGAGGACGGCTGCATACGCAACGACGCCAACCATATATCCGCCCCTTCGAGGACGGCCGCAGGACAGACCGCCGCCATAGAGGCGATAATGGACGCGGAGAAGGCCGCGGACCTCGCATTCGTCAACCTTCACGGCACCGCCACGTCCTACAACGACAGCATGGAGAGCGTGGCCCTGCACCGCTGCGGCCTGGACGGGGTCCCGGCCGTGAGCTACAAGAGCGTCTTCGGTCATACTCTCGGCGCCGCGGGAGTGGTCGAGACCGTCATCTCCTGCCTCGCGCTGGAAGAGGGCGTCGTGTTCCCTACCGCGGGCTACAAGGAGAGCGGGGTCCCCTACCCCCTCAACCTTTCGGAGGACTTCAGGCCGGCCGCGGGAGGCCGTTTCCTGAAGATAATGTCAGGCTTCGGCGGCATCAACGCCGCCATACTTTACAGGAGGGTCGCGAATGGCTAGGATCGTATCATACCACAGCATAGTGGCGGATGACGGCGGCCTTACCGCCCTCTACCGCAGCATGGACGTCAACTATCCGAAGTTCTTCAAGATGGACAGGATGTCCAAGGCGGGCTTCCTGGGGGCGGAGACCGTCCTCGGAGAGGCGGGGCTCCGCAACGAGGAGCCGAAGGAGGACCTCTCGATAGTGCTCGTGAACAGCACTTCTTCCACTGTCGACGACATCGAGTTCCAGAAGAGCATCGGGCCGCAGGAGTACTTCCCCTCGCCCTCGCTCTTCGTCTATACCCTCTCGAACGTCGTCTGCGGGGAGATTGCGATCAGGAACAGGATCCTCGGGGAAACGTCGTTCTACGTGAAGGAGGCCTTCGACGCCGCCTTCCTGGCCAGGGCGGTGCGCTGGGCCTTCGCGGACCCGGCCATCAAAAAGGTACTCTGCGGATGGACCGAATGCCTTACCGGCGACCGAGTTTGCCACATGATGCTGGTGGAGCGGGAAGGCACCGGGGACCTGGACCTCACGGCCGAAACAATAGAGAAAACTATCAAATCACATACTCAAATGGAAGAACTGAAACAAGAGATCAAGAAACAGATCATCGAATCGCTGAACCTTGACATGGCGCCGGAGGACATCGCAAACAACGAGCCCCTCTTCGGCGACACCGGCCTGGGCCTGGATTCCGTGGACGCCCTCGAACTAATCGTCATCATGGAGAAGTTCTACGGCATCAAGCTCACCGACCCCAGCCAGAGCAAGGGCATCCTCCAGTCCATCGACACGATGTCCGAGTACGTCGCCACCCACCGCACGAAGTAAGGGTGGACAGGAGAAGGATATACGTCACCGGCATGGGAGTCGTCTCCGCCCTCGGAAACGGGGTGGAGGAGCATCTCCGTGCACTGCTGGAGCAGAGGAGCGGCATCGGGAAGATGAAGTACCTCGGCTCGGTGCACGACGACCTCCCCGTGGGCGAGGTGCAGATGAGCAACGAGGAGCTCTGCGAGGCCATCGGCATAGGTTATGACGAGAGGTACACCCGCACAGCGCTGCTCGGGGCCCTGGCCGTCAGGGAGGCTGTCCGCGAGGCCGGCCTCGACAGACGGCACGGCTCCCATATCGCGCTCGTTTCCGGCACCACCGTCGGCGGAATGGACAAGAGCGAAGCCCTTTACGAGGAGTCCCTGAAGGGTGACTGCGACACCGGTTTCATCAAGACGCAGGACTGCGGCACCACCACGGAATTCGCTATTGAGTGCTTCCCCCTGTTCGACATGACCACCACCATCTCGACGGCATGCTCGTCCGCTGCGAACGCCATCATGTTCGGCGCGAACCTCATCCGTACGGGAAGGTACGACGCCGTGGTGGTCGGAGGGAGCGAATGCCTGACGAAGTTCCACCTCAACGGCTTCAACTCGCTCCTCATCCTCGACCACGAACAGTGCCGCCCGTTCGACGAATCGCGCGCCGGCCTCAACCTCGGCGAGGGGGCGGGATACCTTGTCCTGGAGTCGGAAGACTCCGTCAGAGAGAACGGTATCAGTCCCCTGTGCGAGCTCAAGGGCTACGGCAACGCCTGTGACGCGTTCCACCAGACAGCGTCCTCTTCCGACGGCCAGGGTGCATACCTTTCAATGTGCAAGGCCCTGGCTGACAGCGGCCTGGCGCCGGAGGACATCGACTACGTCAATGCCCACGGCACCGGCACGCCGAACAACGACCAGAGCGAGGGAGTGGCCCTCGAGCGCGTGTTCGGAGTCGGGAAGATGCCGCCGGTATCCTCCACCAAGTGCTACACCGGCCACACCACGAGCGCCTCGGGCGGTATCGAGGCGGTGATCTCGATCCTCGCCCTCAGGAACAGTTTCTGTCCCGTCAACCTCAATTTCAGGAAGCGGATAGAAGGCCTGTCCTTCTCCCCAGTATCGGAGCCCTGCAGGAAGGAGCTCCGCAACGTCCTCTCCAACTCGTTCGGCTTCGGCGGGAACGATTCCTCGGTCATCTTTTCAAAAGCAGAGTAGCAGGCCATGTCCATCTTCATCAACTCAGCGGCGCAGATTTCCACGCAGAACCCTTTGGACGATTCCTTCTTCGCCCATGCGGTCGAGTGTACGCAGAAGTACTGCCGGGCGGTGGAGGCCGACTACAGGCAGTTCGTGTCCCCCGGGGCCGCGAGGCGCATGGGACCGCTGCTCAAGAGGGCCGTCGCCACGACCGTTACCGCCCTGGGCAAGACCGGGATCGCAAACCCCGACGCCATCATCTGCGGTACCGGACTGGGCTGCATCGAGAACACGGAGAAGTTCCTGACGTCGATGATAGAGAACGGCGAGACCTGCATGCAGCCCACGCTGTTCATCAACTCCACGCACAATACCATTGCGTCGCAGGTCGCGACCTTCCTGAAGTGCAACGGCTACAACAGCACCTTCGCCCATCTCGGCATCTCGTTCGAGAGCGCGCTGATGGATGCGGTGATGATGCTTGAGACCGGGCAAATCGGCAACGCCCTGGTCGGCGCTCACGACGAGATGACGCCGACATACTTCAAGCTTTTCGAGAAAGTCGATTACTGGCAGGCCCCGCACGGAGAGTGCTCGGTCTCGTTCGTGATCGGCAATGAAAGGACGCCGGACAGCCTCTGCAGGCTTCTGGACGTGGACCTCTTCCATTCATCCGACATCGGGCAGGTGCTGCAAAGGGCGCTGCGCTTCCTCGTGAAGAACGGCCTGGAGCCGTCCGGGATCGGCCTTGCCGTCACCGGACGCAACGGCGACACGAGATACGACGGCAGCTACGACAGCCTCCTCGCCGGGCTCTTCCCGGAGGGGGTGGCGGAGTGCCGCTACAAGCACGTCTTCGGAGAGTCCTTCACCGCCCCGGCTTACGGACTCCTGCTCGGCAGCCTCATCCTCTTTAACGGGACCGTCCCGGAAACGTTCTTATATGGTGGGAAGCCGTCCGGCGGCTGCGACACCATACTGTGCATCAACTCATTCAAGTCCAAGGACTGGTCGTTTATACTTTTAGGGAAATGAACTGGAATCTACTCCTCCTGTCGCTCCTCCAGAGCTTCCTTCTCGCGTGCGGGAACGTGTCGCTGAAGCTCGCCATGCTGAAGGTCCCGTCGTTCAAGTGGGAATGGAGCGTGCTCAAGCTTTACCTGCTTGACTACTGGTTCATCTTCACCGGCCTGTTCTTCGGCGCGGCTACCATACTCTGGATGTACATCCTGAAGAACTTCCCTTTCAGCGCATCCTACCCCCTCACCAGTTTCGCATACGTCTTCGGGCTCATCGCGGCCATGATCGTCTTCCACGAGCCGGTCCATTTCGACAAGTGGATAGGCGTGGCGCTGGTGATTGCCGGAGCGTTCCTTCTTACCAGAAAATAAAGCCATGAGACGGATCATCCTATACATAGCAGTCCTCCTGATCCCCTGCCTCGCCGCGGCACAGGACGGCCCGCGGCAGGACGAGGCCCTAAGGCGCATAGTCGCGGCTTCTGCAGCGATAGAATCGTTCTCCTGCGACTTCGAGCAGGTGCGCGAGGTCGCCATCCTGAGCGAGCCGGACGTCTCCAGGGGCGTCATGCAATATAACAGAGACGGCAGGATACTCTGGCGCTACAACTCCCCTTCAGCTTACCAGATAGCTTTCACCAAGGACGCCGTGGTAATAACCCGCAACGGCCAGGTGCAGAACCTGGGCTTTTCCGACAGTCCCTACCTAGGCCAGCTCAGGGAGCTGCTTCTCGGGATAATGAACGGCGGGGAGCTTGCCCGTGACGGGCAGTTCCAGGTCAGGGTGACGCAGTACGAGCCCGAGACCGTCGTCAGCCTGATACCCGAAAAGAGGCAGCTGAAGAGGCTTTTCAGCGAGATAGTCATGAGTTTCTCCGCCAAGACCGGCCTGGTCTCCGGCGTACACCTGAAAGAAGCCGACGGGAGCTCCACCAAGATCACTTTCTCCAACCAGAAAACCAATTGAGACGATGTTCCGGGACCTTTACAGGATAAACAGTGAAATCATTTCCGAAGGGCGCTATACCTTCGGGCTGACGCTCGACGCATCGCACCGGATATATCAGGTGCACTTCCCCGGCACCCCCATCACTCCCGGCGCCTGCCAGCTGGAGATACTCCGCCAGCTTGCCGGACGCGCCGTCGGAAGCGGGGTGTCGATCCTGGAAGTGAGGAACATCAAGTACCTCCGGGTGATAAGCCCCGAAACCGATCCCGACATCACCGTCGAGGAGACGGTTTCCGGGACGGAAGTCCCGGGGATTTTCAAGTGCAACGCGGTAATATGCGCCGGCGACACCGTCTTTACCAAGACATCGTTCACGTTCAAGACGGAAGAGTGATGAAGAAGGTCTGCGTCGTCATCCCCACATACGACAACAGCGGCACGGTCGCGGCGGTGATCGCCTCGGCCCTTGCATACTGCAGGGACGTGATCGTCGTCAGCGACGGGGCTGACGACGCGACGCGCGCCGAAATACTCCGCTTCGGAGACGACATAGACTTCATCGGGTACTCCCCCAACCGGGGCAAGGGGTACGCGCTCCGGACCGGCCTCGGCCGGGCGAAGGAGCGCGGCTTCGACTACGCGATAACCATGGATTCCGACGGGCAGCATTTCGCCGACGACATCCCGGTGTTCCTCGACGCCATCGAGAAGGGCGGCGGGGAGCTGTTCGTAGGCAGCAGGAACCTCACCGCCGAGAACATGCCTTCCGGCAACACCTTCGCCAACAGGTTCTCCAACTTCTGGTTCACCGTCCAAACCCTCCGCAGGCTTCCGGACACACAGACGGGCTTCCGCGCCTATCCCCTTGACAGGTGCGTCATGCCAGTGACCAGGCGCTACGAGGCCGAGTTGGAGATGCTCGTCCGCTCCGCGTGGAAGGGCATACGCATCGCTCCCGTGCCGGTCAAGGTCTATTACGCTCCCGAAGAGGAGCGCGTCTCGCACTTCCGCAAAGGCCGCGATTTCGCGAGGATCTCGCTCCTCAACACCTTCCTGACCATAGCCGCCATTTTCTATGGCTGGCCGTCCATCCTGCTACACAAACTTTTCAGATAGAAGGATTTATGGTCAAACTGTTCCTGGCGATATACGATTGGTTCGAGAAGCACCGCAAGGCGATGTGGGGCATCCTGCTCCTGTCGGTCCTTCTGTGTGTCGCCGGAGCCCTGAGGGTGGACTTCAAGGAGGACGTCGCGGATTTCCTCCCGGCTGACAAGGAGAACCGGGACATCAGCTGGGCCTTCTCGCACATCGGGGACGCCAACAAGGTGGTCCTCACGCTGTCCCCCTCGGGGGACGCCGACAGGGACCTCCTGATGGATGCCGTCGACACCCTCGAGGCGGCCATCCTCTCCTGCGTCCCGGAGGAGTACATCGCCTCCGTGACGGCACGCATCGAAGGGGACGACATCGACGGCGTCACCGGGTTCATCGCGGACAATCTCCCCTATTACCTGACTGACGACGACTACGGGATCCTCGACTCGCTGCTCGCGTCCGGGTCGCTGACGGAGCGGCTGGGCGCCACACGGGCGGTGGTCACTTCCCCGGTCGGAGGCCCTCTGCGGAGCGTCGTGACGAAGGATCCTCTGCTGCTGTCCGGTCCCAGGCTGAGACGGCTCGAGAGCTTCAATGCCAACGACAGTTTCCACACCGAGGACGACTACGTCTTCACCTCGGACGGTTCGGCCCTCGTGACGCTCGACCTCGCCTTCGGGGCCAGCGACACGTACAAGGCCGGGAGGTTCATCAAGGCGCTGGACGAGGCCGTCTCCAGGACGGAGGCGTCCATGGGCGGGGCGGTCACGGCCGATCCCCTGGGTTCCGTCTATATCGCCTACACCAATTCCTCGCAGATAAAGAAGGACAGCCTGCTGTCCATCGTCATAGCCATAGCGCTGATAGCACTGCTGCTCGTGTCCTTCTTCCGCAAGGGCAAGGGCATACTGATGGTGGGCGTCACCATTCTCTACGGGTTCCTGCTGGCCCTGAGCGCGACCTCCCTCGCGATGGGCAGTATCTCCCTGATAGTCATAGGGATGGGTGCCGTGATAATAGGCATAGCCGCTAACTATCCGCTGCATTTCATCTCGCACATAAGGCAGGGATACAGCCCGCGCGAGTCCCTGAACGACATCGTGCTTCCCCTCACCACCGGAAACATCACCACCGTCGGCGCCTTCCTCAGCCTGCTGTTCATCGCCTCGCCGGCGATGCATGACCTTGGGTTGTTCTCGGCGCTCCTGCTCGTGGGCACCATACTCTTCACTCTCATCTTCCTTCCCCATTTCTATCCGGAAGAGACAGAGCCCCAGCCGGAACAGGCCAGGCTCTGGGATACCGTGGGCCGCCTGAACCTCGGCGGCAACAAGTATGTCCTCCTGGCCGTGGCGGTCATCACCATCGTCCTGAGCTTCTTCGACGACAGGGTCAGGTTCGACAGCGACCTCCACAACATCAACTACATGACTCCCCACCAGAGGGAGAACATGGACAGGATGCTCTCGCTGGCGCAGGGAGACCGCAACGTCACCTACATCGCTGCGCTGGGGAGCGACCTCGAGGAGGCCCTTCAAGCCTACGAGGCCCTGCGTCCGCAGATAGAATCGCTGCCGGAGAAACTCTACGGGGAGGTCACGGTCAATTCCCTGCAGGACTACGTCCCGAGCCGCGCCGTACAGGAGGAGAGGCTGCGGAAGTGGGACGCCTTCGTCTCGGAGCACGGGGCGGAGCTGGAGGCGATGCTCGCCGAGGCGGCAGCGGAAACCGGTTTCACACCCGGCGCCTTCGACCCGTTCATCGGAAACCTCCACAGGGAGTACGCCGTGCAGGAGGCCGGCTATTTCGCTCCCCTGACCGACAAGGTTGCGGCCGGGCATTTCATCGTGGACGACGGCAGATGCGCAGTCCTGACCTCGATAGGCTCCGACGGGAACCTGACTGAAGAGATATCGGAGACCATAAGCGACCCGCGCGCCGTCGTCTTCGACTCCGGCTCGATGACCGGGAAGATGGTCGGCTCGCTCTCGCTGGAATTCGACACGGTGCTATATTTCTGCGCGTTCATAGTCTTCCTGCTCCTGACGATTTCGTTCGGACGGATCGAGCTCGCGGGCATCGCGTTCCTGCCGCTGGTCCTCGGCTGGATCTGGATACTCGGGGTGATGGGCATCGCAGGGATCGATTTCAACATCGTCAACATCATCCTGGCCACTTTCATCTTCGGCATGGGTGACGACTATACCATCTTCATCACTGAAGGGGTGATGTACGAGCATGCGTACGGGCGCAAAATGCTTAAGACCTACGAGAAGACCATCATCCTCTCGGCCCTTATCATGTTCGTGGGCATAGGGTCGCTAATCCTTGCCAGGCATCCCGCCATGAAGTCCCTCGCCCAGGTGATCATGATAGGAATGTTCAGCGTGGTGATCATGGCGGTCGTGGTCCCTCCCTTCCTCTACAGGTTCCTCACCCGAAAGAAGGGAAAGGTCCGCAAGGAGCCCCTCACGCTGGTGAATTTCGGCGCCACGGTCCTCGCTTTCCTGGTTTTCCTGGTCGGGGCCGCGCTCATCACCATCGCCGGTTTCTTCCTCATCACGCTCACCTTCGGCTCGAAGAAAGGGAAGGCCCTGTACCATGGCTTCCTGTCCGGGGTCTGCCGCTTCGTCTTCAACAACGTCTTCCTGACCACGCATTCGGTCGAGTGCGACGAGACCTTCGACAAACCCGCCGTCATCGTGGCCAACCATCAGTCCCATCTCGACCTGATGGCCACTTTGATGCTCACCCCGAAGCTCGTCGTCGTGACGAACAAGTGGGTCTGGAACAATCCGCTATACGCCATACTGATAAGATACGCCGACTTCTGCCCCATCGAGAACGTCCTGACGGACGACCTCAGCAAGATAGAGAGGTCGATAGCCGACGGATACAGCGTCCTGGTCTTCCCCGAAGGGACGAGGACCATGGACGGCAGGATAGGACGCTTCCACAAGGGAGCCTTCTACCTGGCGGAGAAATACCGCCTGGACATCATACCCGTCGTGCTGCACGGATTCCACGACGTCCTGCCCAAGGAGGACCTGCTCCTCCGCAAGGGCCGGCTCACCGTAAAGGTCCTGCCCAGGATCCGCCCCGAAGACACTTCATTCGGAGTGACCGACAGGGAGCGCTCGAAGGCCGTCCGCCACCTCATGATCGCTGAACTCGAACGTATCGCCTCCCGGACAGAGACGGCTGACTATTACACCAACCACGTGATACACAATTACATATACAAGGGCGCGGATATCGGAAGGACCGTCAGGAGGTCCATGAGGGTCCACGGCAATTACCGCGAACTCTCGGAGTCCCTTCCCGAGGGCGGGAGGGTGCTTTTCGTGAATCCTTCCCTCGGCGAGCCCGCCCTCGTGTGCGCTCTTGTGAGGAAGGGACTGCAGGTCGATGCCGTCATGGAAGACCCCATGCTGCACGATCTCGCCTCGCACTGCGTTGGCAATCCCGACAATTTGCGCTATCTTCGTAAGGATGAACCGGCGGAGAGATATGATTTGAAGGTCATCTTCGACGGAAAGGGAGATTATACGATAGTCCATGAGTGAATCAAGATATAATGCCGTAATAATAGGCAGCGGCCTCGGAGGGCTCGTGAGCGCCTACATCCTGTCAAAGAACGGGATGAAGGTCGCCGTGTTCGAGAAGCACTCCGTCCCCGGCGGCTGCCTGCAGTCGTTCTCCCGCGGAGGAGTCCGCTTCGAGACGGGCATGCATTATATCGGAAGCATGGGAGAGGGAGAGGCGCTGTACAGGTACTTCAAGTATCTCGGCATCGTCGACAATCTACCGCTGAGCAAGATGGATGAGGACGCGTACGAACTGATCTCCTTCAACGGAGAGCGTTACCGCTATGCGACCGGGCACGAAAGATTCATCGATACCCTTTCCCCGCAGTTCCCGGGGAACGTCGGGGACATCAGGGAGTATGTCAGCATGTGCGCCCACGTGACCGAGACATCCCCGATGTACTCGTTCGGCCCCCACGACAACATCGCCCTCCTCAATCCGGACCACGTGTTGAAGAGCGTCAGCGAGGTGATAGACGGCATCACCGCCAACCCGCGCCTCAGGAACGTCCTCACCGGCATCAGCCCGCTTTACGGCGGCGTCAAAGACGTGACCCCCCTGTACATCCACGCCCTCATCTGGGACTTCTACAACAAGGGGGCCTACCGCATCGTAGGCGGCAGCGACAGGATCGCGGCGCTGCTGTGTGACAGGATAAGGTCGTTCGGAGGAGAGATCTTCACCGGGAGCGAGGTGCTCTCCATCGAGACCAGGGATTACGTGGCCGGCGCGGTCAATGTGAAAGGCATGGGCAGGGTGGAATGCGACTGGATCATTTCGGACATCCATCCGCAGCTGGTCCTCGACCTGGTTGAGCCCCACGTATTCAGGAAGGTGTACAAGGACCGCATACGTTCCCTCAGGCAGACGACTTCGAACTTCTCGGTTTACATCAAGTTCAAGCCCGGACGCGTGCCGTACCTGAACTCCAACTTCTATCACTACCGCGGCGACGTGTGGGGGTGCTCAGACTACACGGCTGAAGACTGGCCGAAAAGCTTCCTCTACATGCATCAGTGCAGCGGGAAGGACCAGAGGTTCGCGACCCACGCCATCATCTTCGCGTACATGAACTGGGCGGACGTCGAACAGTGGGCCGATACCACCGTGGGGCACCGCGGGGAGGCCTACAGGGAGTTCAAGGAGCGCTGCAGGGAGAAACTCCTCGCACGCCTGGAATCGGAATTCCCCGGCACCCTGGACGCCATCGAGGACTCATGGACGTCCACTCCCCTCACCTACAGGGACTATACCGGCACCATCGAGGGCTCGATGTACGGGATCGTCCACGACAAGGCCCGGCTCAGCCAGACCACGGTGTCACAGAGGACGAAGGTCAGGAACCTTTTCCTCGCCGGGCAGAACATCAACTCCCACGGCATACTCGGAGTGACCATCGGAGCCATCCTGGCCTGCTCGGAGCTGCTGGGATTCGACTACCTGGTCACCCAGATAAAGAAACAATCAGAATAACGAGAAAAGACGTCATACATGGAAAGAGTAAAAATGCTTCTGATCTATCCGCGCTGGAAGAAACTCCCCGGACAGACGACCTTCAACCTTCCGCCCCACGGACCGGTGGCCTTCGCCGCCACCCTTCCCGATTACGTGGACATCACTTTCGTGGACGAGAACGTCGAAGACCTCGACTTCTCCATCGACTGCGACCTCGTGGCCATCTCCATGATGCTCTCCACCCAGGTCAAGAGGGGCTGGGCCATCGCTGACAGGTTCCGTGCGATGGGCAAGCAGGTCATGTTCGGAGGCATCTCCGCGATGCTCCATGCGGAGGAAACCATCCTTCATGCCGACTCGGTCTTCCTCGGCGAGTCCGAGGGCCGCATGGAGGCCGTCATGGAGGACTGGAAGCGGGGCGAGCTGAAGAAGGTGTACAACTACATGGGCAGGCAGCCGGACATCGCGCTTGTCGGCCCCGCCAGGCGCGACCTGTACAAGCGCGAGCTGTACAACCACAAGGGAGTGCAGATGGTGGACCTGTTCCATGCATCCAGGGGCTGCCGCTTCAGCTGCTATCCCTGCGCCGTGTCGTACCTGGGAGGGCGCGTCTTCAGGCCGCGTCCGGTGGAGAAGGTCGTTGAGGACATGGCCGCCATCGACAACAACCGCCTCTTCATCGTCGACAACTCCCTGGCCCAGAACAAGGAGTGGGAGAAGGAGCTGTTCCGCGCCATCGCCCCCCTCAAGAAGAAATGGATCAGCCACACCATCGAGGACGACCCGGAGGTGCTGGAACTGGCCGCAGAGGCAGGCGCGTGGTACGTGTACCAGGCCGTCTACGACACTTCCGACTACATCAAGCAGCGCATCAAGAGGTATCACGACAACGGTATCGGCGTCGAGGGCACCATCCTCCTGGGGCTTGACAACCAGAAGGAGGACGACATCAAGAGGCTCATCGACTTCCTCGGGGAGATCGACCTCGACCTCGCTGAGTTCACCGTCATGACGCCCTTCCCCCACACGAAACCCTTCGACGACTACGACCGCGCGGGCAGGATATTCGACTATGACTGGGACCATTACAACGCCGGACAGGTGGTGTTCCAGCCGAAACACATGTCTCCCGACAGGCTGCAGGAGCTCTACGAATATGCATGGAAGTCTTTCTACTCCAAGGAAACGCAGGAGGAGAAGATGACGAAGCTCTTCATGCAGGTCATGCTGAAGGAGATGAACGACGGAACGTACGTCCCGCGTGACAGGAGGCTTGCCAACAAGTCGTTCGGCAAGGATGTTGACAGGAACAAGAAGAACTACAACGAATTCGACAGGCAATGAGAGTATCACCGGACTACTACGACGAAATCTTCGATTTCAGGGGGCAGTGGGACATGCCTTCCAGCTGCGGGCTGAAAATCAGGGAATATGACGGCCGCAAAGTGGTCATCGTCACGGAACTGTACCAGGACAACCCCGGCACTTCGGTCACCTATGCCGCAAGGTCCCTCGCGGAGCAGATTTGCGAGGCGAAAGGCTTCGACCTGAAGGATATCATCTACGTCGAGTGCAACCCGAACACCAACTCGAAGCTCTCCTTCTACGACGAGGAGTATTTCGAAGTGACGTTCGGGGAGGGAAAACCCAAGTACAAGCTTCTTTCAAAGGATGAAGTCCGCCTTTACAATATTTAGCTTGTCCATCCTCCTGGCCTTCTGCCAGCAGGCGGCGTATGCCCGGCCCGCGCCGGTCGATACGGTCCGCCTGTGGGCCGGCACCGGTGTCGCGGAAAGCTCCGAAGTGGTGATGTACAGTTACCGGCCGGAGAATCCGAACGGGATCGGGGTCATAGTCTGCCCGGGCGGAAGCTATTACTGGCTGGATGTCAAGGGCGAGGGGCTGGAGGTTGCGGAATGGCTGCGGTCCAACGGCTTCACGGCTTTCGTGCTGCTGTACCGGACGGCCGGTTTCGGCGCGTTCTTCTGGCACTATCGCTATCTAGACAGGGGCAACAGGCATCCGGACATGATTACCGATGCTCAAAGGGCCCTGCAGTGGGTCCGGGAGCACTCGTACGAGTATTCCATCGACAAGGACAAGATAGGCATGATGGGCTTCTCCGCAGGAGGGCATCTGGTGATGTCCGCGGCGTGCTTCAGCTCCACGGACTTCCTGGCGAGGGCGTGCGTCCCTCACGGAGAGGACCTGCGCCCGGCGTTCGTCGCTCCCATCTATCCCGTGGTGACCCTGTCGGAGCCTTATGTCCACAAGCGGTCCAGGAGAGGGCTTCTGGGAGACAACCGGCAGCACAGCCGGGTCATGATCGACTCCCTGTCCCTGGAGAGGCACATCCCGGACGACTGTCCGCCCGTCTTCATAGTCAACTGCAAGGACGACCCCGTCGTCGATTACCATAACTCCGAGATCCTTGACAGGGCACTCGCGGAAAAGGGCGTGCCGCACGTCTATTTCCAGTACGAGAAGGGCAAGCACGGATTCGGGGTGAGCAATGTTTACGGTACACCTGAAAGCAGGAAATGGAAGGACGAGTTCCTCAAGTGGATCCGTTCCGTCATTCCCCAGGATTAATGAGAAGTCATATGGACATTGAGTTCGAGAGGCCTGAAGTCATAGAGGCATACCAGGAAGGAAGGCTGAGGGAGGCGCTGGATTATCTTAAGGATAACTCGCCTTATTACCGGAGGATGTTCCGGGAGAACGGCGTCGACGTGTCGAAGGTCAGGACCATAGCTGACCTCGCCGCGCTCCCCTTCACCGAGAAGAAGGACCTGCAGCTGTACAACTGGGACTTCCTCTGCTGCGACAGGGCGAAGGTCGTCGACTACGTGACGACTTCCGGCACCCTGGGCGAGCCCGTCACCTTCGCCTGTACGGAGAAGGACCTTCAGAGGCTGGCATTCAACGAGAAGAAGTCCTTCATGTGCGCCGGCCTCGGCCCCGGAAACATCCTGCAGCTGATGACCACCATTGACAAGAGGTTCATGGCAGGCCTGGCTTACTTCCTGGGCATCAGGGAATTGGGGGCAAGCATCATACGCGTCGGCAACGGCATCCCCGAGCTCCAGTGGGATACGATCCAGCGCCTCAAGCCGGACTCGATAATGTGCGTCCCGTCGTTCATCCCGAAGCTCATCCAGTATGCGGAGAGCCACGGCATCGACTACAGGTCGAGCAGCATACGCAAGATCATCGGCATCGGAGAGGGCCTCAGGGACCAGAACTTCGAACTCAACCTGCTCGGCAGGCGCATCAAGGAGAAGTGGGACGTCGAGCTGTATTCAACCTACTCCTCCACAGAGATGGGTGCTACCTTCGCAGAATGTGGATACGGCTGCGGCGGCCACGTCCATCCCGAGCTGATCATCGTCGAAATCATAGGCGAGGACGACCTTCCCGTCAGGGACGGCGAGGTCGGAGAGATCGTGGTCACCACCCTCGGGGTCGAGGGCATGCCCCTGCTCCGTTTCAGGACCGGCGACATGGCCGCGAAGAGGACTGAACAATGCCGGTGCGGCAGGTGGTCGTACCGCCTGACGCCCCTCGTCGGAAGGAAGAACAACATGATCAAGTTCAAGGGGACCACGCTCTATCCGCCGATGGTGATAGACGTCCTCGACAACTGCCCCGAGATATCCAACTACCAGCTCATACTGGACCTCGACGAACTTGGTAATGACAACGTTACGGTCAACATCGGCCTTCCCCGGCCTGACCCTGAGAAGGACGCCGCGCTCGTGGCGGACCTGAAGAATTCGTTCAGGGCAAAGATACGCGTGGCGCCGAACATCAACGTGGTAGGCGCGGAGCAGCTGGCGAAGGATATCTATGTCGACAAGAACCGTAAACCCATAAAGGTCGTGGACAGGAGGCCAAAATGCTAGCGTTATGATCCAGCTCCCGGAAAGATTCGACGACATAAGGCCGTATTATGACAGCGAGGTGCCCGCGGCGATGCAGCGCATAGCGGACGACCCGCTGCTGCTGTACGCCCTGAAGTTCTTCGGCCAGGAAGACAGGCTTGCCGAGATCCAGGGCATGATACGCTCGATACGGACGACGGATGAGCTCCAGACCGGGCTGATGCTGCCGATCTGCCGCATGCTGGTGTCCAGGACCATCGACCTCTTCTCCTACGACGGCGTGGAAAACGTCAGCCCCGGACGCGGCCAGCTTTTCGTATCCAACCACAGGGACATCGTCATGGACGCCTACCTTCTCCAGCTGGTGATGCTGGAGAACGGATTCCCCTCCTCTCACATTACGTTCGGGAGCAACCTTATGGACCCGCAGTTCGTGGTGGACGTGGGCCTTTCCAACAAGATGTTCAAGACGGTGAGGAAGACATCCAACTTCCAGTCCTTCCTGGAGTCGTCGATCCATCTTTCAGACTATATCAACTATGTCACGGCCCACGGCGAGTCCGTCTGGATCGCACAGCGGAACGGGCGCACGAAGGACGGATTCGACAAGACGGAACCGGGCCTGCTGAGGATGCTCCTGCTTGGGGCGGACAAGCGCAAGTCCTTGGAAGACTTGAACATAACCCCCGTGGCGGTCTCCTATCAGTGGGAGCCGTGCGACAGCCTCAAGGCCCTTGAACTCTACCGTTCAAGGGGCGGGGAACCCTATGTCAAGAAGAAGGGAGAAGACCTGAACAGCATCATCACGGGCGTCACTTCCCCGAAGGGGAACGTCCACATCTCCATCTGCCCGCCGCTCGGACTGGACAGTTATCCCGAACGCATCTCTAGGACGGACATGTCCGCGATGGTCAGGGAGATCGACGGAAAGATCTTCAGCCATTACAGGCTTTGGGACACGAATTACGCAGCTCTCGACATCCTCAACGGTACGGACAATTACAGGGATTTCTATTCCGGGGACGTCAGGAAAGCCTTCACGGAGCGCATGGAGCAGGCAATCGGGGCGTCGGGCGTGGACGACAAGGACGCATTCAGGGAGCTTTTCCTGAAGATCTACGCCGGTCCGGTCATTTCCGCCGGCTCGCCTCAATAGCCTCGACCCCCCTACCGGCCGCGCTGATTTCCGAAAAAAAGTTCTCGGATTTCAGCGCGTTATGTTATTTTTGTATTATTAACCCCTTAAACATCATCACCATGCCCGAATTGAAAGGAACCAAGACCGAACGCAACCTGCAGGAGGCGTTCGCAGGCGAGTCCATGGCCCGCAACAAATACACCTACTATGCTTCCAAGGCGAAGAAGGACGGATACGTACAGATAGCAAACCTCTTCGAGGAGACGGCGGCGAACGAGAAGGAGCACGCCAAGATCTGGTTCAAGTACCTGCACGGCGGTTCCGTGCCCGGCACCGTCGAGAACCTCAACGACGCCGCGGCAGGCGAGAATTTCGAGTGGACCGACATGTACGCGCGCATGGCGAAGGAGGCGCGCGAGGAGGGCTTCGACGAGATCGCGGACAAGTTCGAGATGGTCGGCGCCATCGAGAAGCATCACGAGGATCGCTACCGCAAGCTCCTGAAGAACATCGAGGACAAGAAGGTATTCTCAAAGGACGGCGACGCCATCTGGCAGTGCTCCAACTGCGGCCACATCATCGTCGGTCCCGCGGCTCCGGAGGTCTGCCCCGTCTGCGACCATCCCCAGAGCTACTTCCAGGTCCTGGCAGAGAATTATTAACCGGAAACCATATATGAGACGACACCTTTTCCTTCTGGCCGCAGTTTCCTGTCTGGCCATGGCGGCCTGCGACCGCTACCCTGACCACAGCGTCATCGTCAACAGCACGGACGCCCTCGTGAAGACCGCCTACGGCACGCTGTGCGGCTACATCGAAGACGGTATCTATACCTTCAAGGGTATCCAGTACGCCAAGGCGGAGCGCTTCATGCCTCCGCAGGACCCTGACAGCTGGGAGGGCGTGCAGACCGCCCTGTACTACGGCCACCAGTGCTACCAGTCCCCCCGCATGACATGGGAGGACGACTGCGAGGCCTTCCTGTACCAGTGGGACGACGGCACGCAGTCCGACGACTGCCTTTACCTGAACGTGTGGACGAAGGGCATCAACGACGGTGCGAAGCGCCCGGTGATGGTCTGGCTGCACGGCGGCGGCTTCGCCATGGGCGCGAGCAGCGAGCTTCCGTTCTACGACGGAGCCAACCTCGCGAAGAAGGATGTGGTGCTCGTCAGCATCAACCACAGGCTCAACGTCCTGGGGTACATGGACCTTTCCGATTTCGGGGAGAAGTATAAATACTCCGGAGTCGCGGGCATCATGGACATGGTCAAGGCCCTCGAGTGGGTGAACAAGAACATCGCGGCCTTTGGCGGCGACCCTGACAACGTCACCATCTTCGGCCAGTCCGGAGGCGGCGGCAAGGTCAACATCCTGATGGGTACGCCTTCGGCGAAGGGCCTGTTCCACCGCGGCATCATCGAGAGCGGCTCGATGCTGAACCTGATGGCCCCGGAGACCTCTCGCGAGATGGCCCGCCTGACCGTGGAGAACCTCGGCCTGGATGAAAAGACAATCGACAAGATTCAGACAATCCCCTACTCGGAGCTCCTCGCGGCCAGCACGGACGCGGTCATTTCCAAGAATCCGGACAACTTCTTCTACCGGATGTACGGCAGCGGGATGTGGTTCTCGCCTACCCTGGACGGGGAGGTGATCCCCTACCCCCTGACGGATCCCCGCGTCGCGGAGATCTCCAAGGGCCTCCCGACCATAATCGGCTGCAACTCTTCGGAATACAGCATGCTGAACGGCGTCTTCAACAACGCCGACGTCCGCATCAAGATGGGTGACACCAAGTCGTACCTGTACGTCTTCGCCAAGCCTTCGCCGCACATGGACGGCTCGTTCGGCACCAACCACTGCACGGAGATGCCGTTCGTGTTCAACAACATTTACCTCGGCAGGTTCATGGTCGGCGCTGACAAGTCGGCGTACAAGCTGGCCGACTTCATGAGCGACGTGTGGGTGTCGTTCGCCAAGGACGGCGTCCCGGACGTGAAGAAGTTCAAGTGGGAGGAGTATAACCCCGAGACCAAGCCCATCGTGGTGTTCAACGACAAGACCGTGACCATCCACGACGGCGACCCCTTCATCGACGAGATGAAGAACATGAAGCGCGAGACCTGGATCTACCGCCGCTAATCAGAGGAGGCTGACGGGGAGGCCGTAGCAGTTCTTGACCTCATTCATCACGAAGGAGCTCTGGACGGAGCCCAGGCTCTCGATGGTGCCGAGGGTATTAATCAGGAAATCATTGTAGTAACGCATGTCCGGCGCATAGATTTTCAGGAGGAAATCGAAATCGCCGGATATGTTGTAGCATTCCGCGACCTCGGGGATGTCCTTGATGCGGGAGATGAAGTCGTTGGCGATGTCGCGGCCCATGCGGCGGAGGCGGACGCTGCAGTAGACAATGAAGCCCCGGCCGAGGCGGGAGGGGCTGAGGACAGCGGTGTACCGCTGTATGAAGCCCTCCTCCTCGAGCCGGTGCATGCGGTCGAAGACGGGGGTCGTGGAGAGGTGGACCTTGAGGGCGAGTTCCTTTACGGTGATGCGGCCGTTCTCCTGGAGGGCCTTGAGTATCTGGATGTCGGTCTTGTCGAGTCTGTCGGTCATGGCTTTTTTCTTTTGGGAGGCCGGTTTCGGCCGGTTAAAATTGTTTTCCACTACAAATTTAACAATTATCAGGAGTTTTACACTATTTTCATACTTCTTCTTGTTCGTTTTATCTGCCATTCCGAACTTTGCAATCGGAAAACAATTAAAACGAACGATACCATGAGCACTAGTAAACTCCACTTCGAAACCCTCCAGCTCCATGTCGGGCAGGAGCACGCTGATCCCACCTCCGACGCACGCGCCGTCCCCATCTACCTAACCAGTTCATATGTATTCCATAATTCCGAGCACGCGGCGGCGCGCTTCGGACTCTCCGATCCCGGCAACATCTACAGCCGCCTGACCAACTCCACGCAAGACATCCTGGAGCAGCGCATCGCCGCGCTGGAGGGCGGCGTCGGCGCCCTGGCCGTAGCCTCGGGCGCAGCCGCCATAACCTACTCCATCCTCAACATCACACGCGCGGGCGATCATATCGTTTCGTCGAAGAACATCTACGGCGGCACGTACGACCTGCTGCAGCACACGCTGGTCCCCTACGGCATCACAACCACCTTCGTGGACCCTTCCGACCTGTCCAATTTCGAGAATGCAATCAGGCCCGAGACCAAGGCCGTCTTCATCGAGAGCTTCGGCAATCCTAACTCCAATTTAATTGATATAGAAGCGGTTGCGGCCATAGCCCACGCGCATAAGATTCCCCTTATCATCGACAACACCTTCGCTACGCCCTTCCTTCTCAGGCCCATCGAGTACGGCGCGGACATCGTCGTCCATTCAGCCACCAAGTTCATCGGCGGCCACGGCACGACCATCGGCGGAGTCATCGTCGATTCGGGAAAGTTCGACTGGAAGGCCTCCGGCAAATTCCCGCAGTTCACAGAGCCGGAATACAGCTATCACGGGATAGTCTTCGCCGACGCCGTTGGCCCCGCAGCATACATCACCCGCGCGCGGGCGATCCTGCTGCGCGACACCGGTTCGACCCTCTCCCCCGTCAGCGCATTCATCTTCCTCCAGGGCCTGGAGACGCTCTCGCTTCGCGTCGAAAGGCACGTCTCGAACGCCCTAAAAGTTGTGGATTATCTGTCGAAGCACCCGAAGGTGGCGAAGGTCAACCATCCCGCCCTGCTTTCCCATCCGGACCACTTGCAGTACGTCAAGTATTTCCCGAACGGGGGCGGCTCGATCTTCACCTTCGAGATCAAGGGCGGCAAGGAGGAGGCCTTCCGCTTCATAGATTCGCTGGAAATCTTCTCGCTGCTCGCCAACGTGGCCGACGTCAAGTCGCTGGTCATCCACCCGGCCACCACCACGCACTCGCAGCTGACTGAGGCCGAGCTCGCCGACCAGGGCATCTACCAGAGCACCATCCGCCTCTCCATCGGCACGGAGCACATCGACGACCTCATCGCCGACCTCGACCAGGCCTTCGCCCGTATCTGAACCGTCAGATAAGTGTAAGGGACCTGCCGGACAGATACCTGTTCAGCAGGTCCTTTGTCCGTATCTTGACGAAGCAGGTGGGGGTGCCGTCGGTGCAGGCGAACCATTCGCCCTCGGCGACGGAGCGGTCCATCACCAGATGGACGCCGGAGGCCGAGGGGAGGATGGCACTGAGGATGGTGGTGGCGCCGACCTCCACGCCGGTGAGCTCCCAGAGCTTGTCGGCGGGAGCGAAGGAGACGCGCGGGATTCCCAGCGCGCCGCAGAACTCCCGCGTGACGAAAGGCTTGTCGTCCGTGGTCACATAAAGGTAGAACTCCGTCTGCTGGCGGTTGCAGAGGAAAAGGGTCTTGACGACGCGCACGCCCAGACCGGCGGAAATGTACTGGCAGTCCTCCATGGTGAGACCGGGGTCGGTGTCCACCCTTCCGAAGGGGATGCCGAGTTCCGAGAAAGTCTCATATACCTTCCTCTGAAGGTCGGTCGCGTACTCCGCGGGCGGCGTGGTGATAATTTCGCTGACTTTGAACATGGCCATGACAATAAGCAGGGACAAATATAGCAAGGTTTTTCGTATATTTGGGACAAAGGAAAAACAACCTACCACATGGGCACTATAGACGAAATCATCCGCTTCAACCTCGGCTACGTGGAGGCTAAGGCCTACGAGCCGCACCTGACCGACAAATATCCCGACCGCAAGCTGGCTGTGCTGAGTTGCATGGACACCCGCCTCTCCGTCCTCCTGCAGGAGGCCCTGGGGCTGAGGAACGGCGACGCCAAGATCATCAAGAACGCCGGCGCTGTAATCCCGACGCCCTGGGATTCCGCGATGCGGAGCCTGGTCGTCGCGGTTTACGAGCTCGGCGTCGAGGAGGTCATGGTCGTCGCGCACTCGGGATGCGGCGCCTGCCACATGAGCTTCGCACATTTCCGGGAGGAAATGCTGCACCGCGGCGTCCCCGAGGCGAACCTGCAGCGCGATGACATCGACCTCGACGAGTGGCTGGAGGGCTTCCACGACCCGGAGACCTCGGTGCGCAATACAGTAGCCGGCATCAAGGGTCACCCCCTGATGCCGGCCGGTATCGTCGTCCGCGGCTTCATCATGGACTCCGCCACGGGAGAGCTCACGGAAATATCTTAGTCAGAAGTAGTTACCTCTTTATAAACTCCACGCGGCGGTTCTTCGCGCGGCCCTCGTCGGTGGTGTTCTCGGCCACGGGCTCATGGCTGCCCTTGCCGACTGCGCGGAGGTTGAACGGGTCGACTCCCTGCTCCTCAAGGGCCTTGACAACGGCCTCGGCGCGCTGCTGGCTGAGCGGGTCGTTGACGGCGTCGCTGCCCTGGTTGTCGGTGTGACCCTGGACCTCGAAGCGGGCCGAAGGGTTCTTCTTCATGTACTCAGCGACCTTCATGATCTCCTCCATCGACTCAGGCTTTAGGGTGGCCTTGCCGGTCTCGAAGAGGATGTTGTTGGTCACGAATTTGCCGGTCTCGGCAATGGCCTTCTCGACGGCGGTCATAGACTGCTCGTTTCGGTCATAGAGCTCAACAGCGCCCTTTGCAATCACCACATTGCGGATGAAAGTCAGGTCCGTATGATCGAAAGGAACCTGGAAAGACATCCATGTCGGCTGCTTGACCTTGGGCAGATTGATCACCCGGTTACCGTCAAAGTAAACCTTCATCGCGCGCTTGTTAAACGAAAGCGCCACATGGTGCCAGCCCTGCTTGAATTTGTATTCAAAGCTCACATCCTTGGTATCCCCGGTGCCCGAGTCATTATTGTAATAGGCATGATGGCCCCACTCAGCGCACACACCATGGATCAATGTAAAAGCGTTGTTTTCGCCATAATCACCGCTCCATTCAGAACGGTCCGTATTACTGGCCAGACAAAGTTTCAGGTCATTCAAGCCCACGTTTTCCTTATCGTCCCAGTAATAGAAATCATACTCGATGGTGAATTCTTCAGGCAGGTAGGCTCCCGGTTCCTTGATCAAGGGTGTGATAACACCGTTGTTGGTAACCTCGACGGCCTTGATCCCGCCCAGGGTCTTGACCTCGGCGCCGCCGTCCAGCAAATCCCACTTGGAAGGGAACTCGCCCACTACCTCGGACGTGAAGTCATCCTCGAACAGAATGACTTCGCCGCGTTTGAAGTCGGTCGATGTGGCCGCTTGCGGATTCTCTTCACCCACGGCGGGAGCAGCCTCATCTTCGCCGGCCTTGTTGTCTGACTTGTCGTTATTCTTATTGCCGAGGGCGTTGTTGACGGCGTTCTCGACCTTCTCGCCGACCTTGTTCTCGACGGCGTTCTTGGCGCGCTCGCCAAGGTTGCGCAGGATACTCTGGCCGCTGGCGACGCCGCACAGCAGCAGAAGGCTCGTTACGAGCAGGATAAATTTCTTCATATCAATAGGTAAAAATGGTTACACAGTCATGATCCCTTTACAGGAATCAGGCCAAATATACGAAAAAAAAAGACAATGAGCCGTAAAACCGGACTTTATTCATTATCTTTAACTTGCTGTTTGGAAGAGCATATATGCAAACTCACGGAAGAATCATAGACAGTCCCGAAAGGATGATTGAGGTCATCCGGAAGTACGGTATCATACCGTTCTTCCGCTGCGGCGTGCCCGGATGGTCCGTCGAGGAGATGACCGCCCCAGGCTGCTGGTTCACCGACGAGGAGGACGGCGGGACGCTCGGGCCGTGGGACTGGAAGATAGAGGCGGTGCGCGAAGGGGACATCGCCTACGGCAAGTTCCTGGGCGGGAAGGCCGCCTTCGCCACCGTGGAATGGTACCGCGAGCTGATGAACTGGCGGCGGAGCATCCCGAAGTACAGGATGGCCCTCGGGGAGCCCTACAAGGCCTCAACCAGCAGTGAGAAGCTGATGCAGTTCCTCTCCCCCGTCGCCCTTTCGGCGATAAAGGAGGCCGGAGCGCTGGAGGCGCGGGAACTGCGCCTCATCTGCTCCGGCGCCGTCACCCCGACCTTCCTGGCCTCCATGGGTGACAAGTACCGGCCGCTGCTTTCGCCCGGCGTGAAAAAAGGCATAATGGACAGCGTAATGCAGTTCCTGCAAATGGGCACATGGACCGTTATAGGCGACATCCAGCGGGTGTACCGCGGCCCGGACCTGCACTACAACGGCTGGCAGCGGGCGTCCAACACCACCCCGGACGAGTTGTTCGGGGCGGAAGGGGCCGGCGCGGAGGGCCCGGCCTGGGCCCGGCTCTTCGAGCGGGCCACGGGCGCGGCCCCGACGCCGGCCCGCCCCCCCGAGGAATCCCGCGACCGCATAATCGCCCACATCCGGGAGTTCTTCCCGGACGCGGATACTAAGACACTTTTGAAAACAGTCTGAAAGATTCCTTCGCTTCGCTCGGAATGACAGGGAGGGATCTCGGAATTACCTTTCGGGAATCTGGTCGCGGAGGATGCCGCGGATGAAGCGCTTGACCACGTTATGCGCCGGATAAGGCATTGAACCGTGGTCATAGCCGTCGAACTCGTACAGGTAGATGTTCTCGTTGCCGTTGAGCTTCATGATGCGCCAGAAGTACGCCTGCTCCTCGTAGCGGCCGTAGAGCTCCAGCTCGCGGTCGCCGGAGAGGACCAGCATGGGCATGGGGAGCTTGCGGACATGGTAGAGGGGGCCGGTCTCGTCGAGCCTGGGCTCGAGCGGGCCGATGCCGTCCAGCTTGCGGACGTTGTAGTGCGTCAGGACCTGCGCGCTGTACGGGAATGCGCCTGCGATTTTGTCGGCGTCAACGCCATATTTCGCCAGCCAGGACTTGTCCAGCACGACCATGTCGGTCAGGTAGCCTCCGGCGGAATGTCCGGCTACGAAGATCCTGTCCGGGCTGCCGCCGCGGGCCGCGACCTCGCGGAACGCCCAAGCGACGGCCGCCGCGGCATCGTCGATGCACTCCTGGATGGTGGCCTTCGGCAGCAGGCGGTAGTTCACACCGATGACGCCGAGGCCGGAGTCCATGAGCGCGGCCGGAATCTCCTTGTTGCCGCCCTCAAGGCCTCCCCCGTGGAACCAGACGATGGTGGGGAAGTCCTGAAGCTCGGAAGGATAGTAGAAGTCGAGGGTACAACGCTCGCGGGCATAGTCCCCGGCGTCCTGGTGGTAAGGGATATCCTTCTCAATCGAATAGCTTCCCCGGTACATCTGCCCCTGGGCGAAGGCGACTGCCGCCAGCAGCAGGCAGCATAAGGTCGTGACGGTCTTTTTCATATCAGTCTTGGTTGTTTATTCTTCTGCGACGCAGAAATCCAGCGCGGCGCGGATCTCCGCCTTGTCGAGCTTCTGCCCGATGAACACAAGCTTCTGCATCCTGTCGCCGTACTCGGGGTCCCAGTCGCGGCGGAGTGTGGCGTCCGTCTCGAGCTGGCGCTCGAGCTCGTCCTCCGGCATGGTGGCGTACCACTTGCCGGCATTCCTCAGGGAGATCTGGCTGCCAGCCTGCTCGAAGAGGTAGCAGTTGTCCGGCTCCACCGAGAACCAGCAGAGGCCTTTGGCGCGAATGATGCCTATCGGCCAGTGCTTCGCCACGAAGTTGTCGAACTTGTTGATGTCGAAGGGCTTGCGCTGGTAATAGACATAGGTGCCGATGCCGTATTCCTCGGCCTCGCCTTCATCGTCGTGGTGGTGATGATGATGGTGGTGGCCTTCGTGGTCATGGTCATGGTCATGGTCGTGGTCGTCATCATCGTCGTCATCGTCCTCCTCCACCGGGGCCTCGACGGCGCTGATCCAGGCCGCGGAGGCCGACACGGAGTCGTAGTTGAACATGCGGGTGCCGAGGATGTCGTCGAGGTCGACGGCGGCGAAGTCGCATTCCACCATCTTCGCCTTCGGCTGGAGGGCGCGGATGATCTCGCGGACCTTGCCGAGCTCGTCCGGCGAGACCTCGGAGGCCTTGTTAAGCAGGACGATGTTGCAGAATTCCACCTGCTGGATGACGAGGTTCTCAATGTCGTCCTCGTCGAGGTTGCCGCGGAGGAGGTCCTTGGCACAGGCGAACTCGTCGCGCATGCGCAGGACGTCGACCACGGTGACGATGCAGTCCAGCCTGGGAATGCCGTTTTCCACGTACTCCGGCCCCATGTAGGGGAAGGAGCAGATGGTGCGGGCGATGGGCTCCGGCTCGCAGATGCCGCTCGCCTCAATTACGATGTAATCGAATTTCCGCATCGCGATGATGTCGCGGAGCTGCTCCACCAGGTCCATCTTGAGCGTGCAGCAGATGCAGCCGTTCTGCAAGGCGACGAGGCTGTCGTCCTTCTGTCCCACCACACCGTCCTTCTCGATGAGGTCGGCGTCTATGTTGACTTCGCCTATGTCATTGACTATCACGGCGAATTTGATGCCCTTCCGGTTGGAGAGTATTCTGTTGACCAGCGTGGTCTTTCCGCTGCCGAGGTATCCCGTAAGCAGCAATACCGGTGTCTCGTTCATGTCTTTTGCATTTTGTTCACAAGCCGCGGACCGGCAGGGCGTCTCCCTGTGCCGGGGCTTGTAACAACAAAGATAGCCCCAACTTTCCGTGTTTGCAAAGATTTCTCTCCACCTTTCGCATCCTTTTCCCCTACCCCGCCGCATTTCCTCCATTCCACTTCCGATCCGCCTGCTCCCCCGTCTTTCCCTTAATCTTCCTTCTCTTTTTCCCTTATCCTATTCCCCCTGCCCCCACCATGACCAAATACCCACCCTTCTCCTCCATTGAGTTTTCCCGCAGGCTACCCCGATTCAGCCCTACCCTGCGGGAAAACGCCCGCAGGCTACCCCAGTTTCAGCCCTACCCTGCGGGAAAACGTCCGCAGGCTACCCCAGTTTCAGCCCTACCCTGCGGGCATCGCGCGGATTTCCGCCTTTATTCCGCTCATCTTACCGTCCCTTCTGCACGTTATACCGCGTTACACCGTAACCTGCGGGCACTTCTGCCGAAAAGGACGGAATGCTTCGACCTCTAGTGTTCCTTCCGGTCCAGTAGTTGGACCGGAAGGAACATTTTACCCCACTTTTCGCTCTTTCCGGTCCATCCCTTGGACCGGAAGGAGCATTTCTGCTCCCGACATCCCCCTTTCACCACCGCTTCCTTCTACCGGAGGTCGAAGGATGTGATGGTTTTCGCCCGAAAGGGCGGTATCCTTCTACCACGGGTCGAAGGATGTGGGGGTTTTCGCCGAAAAGGGCAGTATCCTTCTACCGAAGGTCGAAGGATGCGGGGGTGTGGGAAAAGGAGGGGCGGCGAGAGGTGTGGAGGAGGGTGGAGGGGCAGGAGGAGGCGGGAGGGGACGGGAGGGGTTGCAAAGTTTGGAGGCAATTTGTATTTTTGTATGTTGTGAGAGGAGTGGGAGACGGGAGACAGGTTGAATGTTTGAAAAGGATCAAGAGGAATGTTAATCGTACTCATCGCGGCCATCCTTCCGGCCATTGTGCTCATAGTGCACATCTACAACAGGGACAAGTGGCAGAAGGAGCCACCCCGCCAGCTTTTCAAGGCGTTCGTATATGGCGTGGGGTCGGCGATGATAGTGCTGTTGCTGCCGTCGTTCGGACTGGTTTCGGTGACGCCGGGCACCAGCATCAGCGCGCAGATCGGCAATGCCTTCTCCACGGCGGCCATACCGGAGGAGATGGCCAAGCTCTTCATGCTGTGGCTGTTCCTGCGGAAATGCAAGGAGTTCGACGAGCACATGGACGCCATCGTTTATGCAGTATGCGTGGGAATGGGCTTCGCGGCCACGGAGAACATACTCTATCTCTTCAGCAACATCGACAACTGGCTGGCGACGGGCATAATGCGCGCGCTGATCTCGGTACCGGCGCACTTCTTCTTCGCCATCATCATGGGCTACTACTATTCGCTGGCGCATTTCCGCATCGGGCGGAACCGGACGCTGGACGCCATCTACGCCCTGCTGATACCCGTCCTGGCGCACGGCATCTTCGACGCGCTGCTTTTCGTCAGCGCAATGAACGCCAGCATGGCCGGCATCCTCACGCTGGTCTTCATCATCGGCTTCTTCTTCCTGCGCAAATACGCCTCCTCGAGGGTTGACAGGATACTCGAGAGCGACAGGATCTACATCACCCGCGTGGAGGACTATCCCTTCCACAACGAACCTACAGAAAACGGAACAGTATAAAACGGACACTACCGCTATGAAAACACTCTTTACAAGCGATTACTGCGAAGGCGCGCTTCCCCGCATCATGCAGCGCCTCCAGGAGACCAACATGGTACAGACGGTCGGCTATGGCGAGGATGAGTACTGCGCGCAGGCGCGCGAACTCATCCGGAGCGCCTGCGGCCGCCCGGACATCGACGTGCACTTCCTCGTCGGCGGCACCCAGACCAACGCCACCGTCATTTCCTCCATCCTGAAACCCTACCAGGGCGTCCTCTGCGCCTCATCCGGGCATATCAACGTCCATGAGACGGGCGCCGTGGAGCACGGCGGGCACAAGGTCCTCGCGCTCCCCTCTCCCGACGGCAAGATAACGGCGGAGCAGATAGCCGAAGCCGTGGACGGCCATTTCTCCGACGCCAACCACGAGCACATGGTCATGCCCGGAATGGTATATATCTCCTTCTCTACGGAGTCGGGGACCATCTACAGCCGCTCCGAGTTGGAAGCCATAAGCAAGGTCTGCCGTGGGAACAATATACCCCTCTTCGTGGACGGAGCGAGGCTCGGTTACGGGATGGCCGCAAGCGAGCTGATCGAAGGTGACAAGGCGCTGACACTCAAGGATTTCGCCAGGCTGGCCGACGTATTCTACATCGGCGGCACCAAGCAGGGTGCGCTGTTCGGCGAGGCGGTCGTCATTACAAACGACGCGCTGAAAGCGGACTTCCGCTACTGCATCAAGCAGGGCGGCGGCATGCTGGCCAAGGGCCGCCTGCTGGGCGTCCAGTTCGCCGCCCTCTTCGAGGACGGCCTGTACCTGGACGCCGCGCGCGGCGCCGTCCTCAAGGCCGCCCGCATCCGCAAGGCCCTGGAGGACAAGCATTTCGAATTCCTCGTGGACAGCCCCACCAACCAGGTCTTCCCCATCCTCACGGAGGAGCAGATGGCCGTCCTTGACAAGGACTTCGGCTTCGAGGTCTGGCATAAGCTGCCAGACGGCCGCACCGGCGTCAGGTTCTGCACCAGCTGGGCCACCCCGGACGCCAATGTCGACCTGCTCGTCAGCGCCATTGAAAGACTTTGACAAACAATAACATATGAGACGCCTATCCCTTCTCGCAGTCCTGCTGCTGGCCGGCATCGCGGCCGCGGCGGCGCCGGACTATACCAAGTACGTGAACCCCTTCGTCGGGACCGACTTCCACGGCCACACCTTCCCAGGCGCGGCCTGGCCTTTCGGCATGGTGCAGCTGAGCCCCGACACCCGGCCGATGTCCGGCAACTGGGACGGCTGCTCCGGATACCACTACTCCGACGAGTACATTTACGGATTCAGCCACACGCACCTGAGCGGGACGGGATGCGACGACCTCTGCGACATCCTCTTCATGCCGGTCAGGGATTATTCCGGACCGCTGGACAAGGAGAAATACCGCTCGCATTTCAGCCATGCGAAGGAGGCCGCGGAGGCCGGGTACTACGAGGTTTACCTCGAGGACCCGGCCGTCACCGCGGCCCTCACCGTCGGCCGCCGCACGGGATTCCACCGTTATGCCTACGCCAAAGGCGCTGAGCCGCAGATACTTATCGACCTCGAGCACCGCGACTACCTGCTGGAGTGCGACATCCGCCAGGTCGGCCCAAGCGCCGTCGCGGGCTTCCGCAAGTCCAGGAGCTGGGCCGACGGCCAGGATGTTTATTTCTGGGCCGAGTTCAGCGAGCCGCTTGCCGAGTACAAGGAGTTCGAAGGCCGCCACGGGGCGCTGCTTACATTCAAGGGATCCAAGGCCAATACAGTCTATGTACGCGTGGGCATCTCTTCAGTCTCGACGGAGAACGCCAGGCTGAACCTCGAGGCCGACGTCAGGCCGCTGGGGAACGATTTCGCCAAGGGCTTCGGAAAGGCCCGCGCGGCTGCGAAGGAAGCCTGGAACGGCTTCCTGTCGCAGATCGCGGTCAGCGGCGGCACGCCGGAGCAAATGAAGGTGTTCTACACCGCCCTCTACCACACCGCCATCCACCCGTCGCTCTACTCCGACGTGAACGGAGAGTACCGCGGCATGGACCGCCAGGTCCACAAAGCTGACGGTTTCGAACGCTATACCGTATTCTCCATCTGGGACACCTTCAGGGCCCTGCATCCACTTTTCACGCTCATAGAGAGGGAGAGAACTGTGGACTTCCTGAAGTCTTTCCAGTCAGTGTACAACGAAGGAGGCAAGCTCCCGATCTGGGAACTCCACGGCTACGAAACCGACTGCATGATAGGCTACAACTCCGTATCCGTCATAGCCGACGCCCTCTCGAAGGGCATCACGGGAGTGGATTACAACGCCCTGCTGGACGCCATGCTGGCGTCCTCGAAGAAGCACGAATACGGCCTGGACAGTTTCTACGAGGACAGGGGCATCATCGCGGACAAGGAGCACGAGTCCGTGTCCAAGACTCTGGAGTATGCCTACGACGCCTGGTGCGTGGCCCAGGTCGCCGATGCCCTCGGCAGGACTGCCGAAAGGGACGAGTACCTCGGCTACGCCTCCTACTGGCTCAACCTCTTCGACCCCTCGACGGGTTTCATGAGACCGAGGCTGAACGGACGCTGGCTGACGCCCTTCAACCCCTATGAGGTGAACAACCATTTCACGGAAGCGAACAGCTGGCAGTACAGTTTCTTCGTGCCCCAGGATATCGCCGGGCATATGGCCGCCCTGGGCGGGGAAGAAGCATACACCGCCAAGATCGACGCCCTCTTCGATGCCGACGAGCAGACCGCGGGCCGCACGCAGGCCGACATCACCGGCCTTGTCGGGCAGTACGCCCACGGCAACGAACCGAGCCATCACATCCCCTACCTGTACAACTACGCCGGCAAGCCCTGGAAGGCACAGGAGCGTGTCAGACAGATACTTGGCACCTTGTACAGTTCCGCCCCCGACGGGCTCTGCGGCAACGAGGACTGCGGACAAATGTCCGCCTGGTACGTGCTTTCCGCCCTGGGCCTCTACAACGTCTGTCCCGGGCAGAACGAGATCAGCCTGAGCTCGCCCATCTTCCGCAAGGCGGTCATCCACATGGGCGAAGGGAAGGATTTCACCATCACCGCCGACCATCCTGAGGCGGCGTACATAGCATCCGCCAAACTGAACGGAACGCCGTACACAAAGTCGTTCGTCGACACCGGCGTGCTGCTGGCGGGCGGGCGGCTGGACTTCGTCCTCGCCGCCGCCCCGTCGCAGGCCTTCGGCACCGCGCCGGCCGACCGCCCGCACACCGGCCTCAACGCGCGCATCCTCCCCTCCCCGGCCTTCGAGATGGACAACGACATATTCATGGAATCCCTGACGGTCAGCATATCCGGAGCCCCGGAAGGTGCTGAGATCCTATATAGGATATTACCCGCCCCCACAGATTCCTTCGCTTCGCTCGGAATGACAAGGGACGGTTTCAAGCCGTATGAGGGGCCCTTCACCCTTAAGGACAACTGCACGGTCGAGGCCTTCGTCCGGAAGGGCGGAGAGACCAGTACGGTCGTTTCGTCCTCGGTCCACAAGATCCACGACGACATGACGATAAAACTGGGCGCACGCTACAACAGGCAGTACAATGCCGGAGGCGACGAGGGCCTGATAGACGGCCTGAGGGGTACGACCAACTGGAGGACCGGCGGCTGGCAGGGCTACCAGGGTACAGATTTTTCGGCAGAGATAGAGTTGAAGGAACCCCGTGAACTCAAGAGAGTGGGCGCGGGCTTCTGCCAGGACGCCCGCTCGTGGATATGGATGCCGCGCTATGTCGTCTTTTCGCTGTCCTCGGACGGTGATAATTATGTCGGATGGCAGGTGGACAACGAAGTGGACCCCCAGAACTATGTCGTCCAGGTTCAGAACCTGGGCATCAACGTTCCGGAGTCGTTCGGACCTGTAAAGTACATCAAGGTCTTCGCCAAGAACTTCGGCACCATCCCTGAATGGCATCCGGGAGCAGGCAGTGAGGGCTTCATCTTCATCGACGAGATCTGGGTGGAGGATGCCGACAAGGCATCCGGGAACTTCCTCTTCATCGGAGATTCCATCACCGACGGGGGCTGGGGCAACAGCGGAGGCAGCATGGCCCCCTCTTCGGAGCGCAACCACACCGACTGGAACCATATCTACGGCCACAGCTACATGATGCTGTGCGCCAGCGACCTGCAGTCCCAATACCCCGATGAGGGGCTGGTGTTCTACAACCGCGGCATCAGCGGCGACACCGTCAAGGGGCTGCTCAAGCGCTGGGACGACGACGCCCTGGCCCTGAAACCGGATGTACTGACGCTGCTCGTCGGCATCAACGACGCCATGCAGCGCGGCTTCGACATAAAGGAATGGGAAAAGGGATACAGGCAATTACTCGACCGTACGCGTGAGGCCCTGCCGGACTGCCGCATCGTGCTTTGCACCCCCTTCTTCGCGAAGGTGGGCGGGAACGGGCGGCGGCGTGACGCGGACGAGGTCCTCGGGCGCGTGCGCGCCGAGGCCTCGCTCGTCCGCGCCCTGGCCGCCGAATACGGCGCCACCCTCGTCCCCTTCGACGGACTCTTCGACGGCCTCGTCCCCGACGGCCCCACGGACACCTACTGGATCTGGGACGGCGTCCACCCCACCCCCGCAGGCCACCGCCGCATGGCCGACCTCTGGGAATCCCTCGTAAGAAACTAAGAAACTGAATATGAAAAGATTGACTATGACGCTTCTCGCCGCGGCACTTATGGCCGCGGGCGTTTGCAATGCCCAGAACGGGCTCAAGGTCCAACCCTACGAATGGAAGAGCGTGCAGATAGTCGGAGGAGGATTCTGCGACGGCATCATCTTCCATCCGACCGCGCCGGGCGTGCGGTATGCGCGCACCGACATGGGCGGCGCATACCGCTGGGACGCCGCCGCGGACCGCTGGATGCCGCTGCTGGACTTCGTCAGCTACGCGGACAACAATCTCGTCGGCGTGGAGAGCATCGCCGTCGACCCGCTGGACCCGAAGACGGTCTATCTCGACTGCGGCACCTATACCTCATCGACGAACGGCGCCATCTTCTATTCCCATGACGGAGGCCTGACCTTCGGCCGCACCGACGTCCCCTTCAAGATGGGCGGCAACGAGAACGGCCGAGGCAACGGCGAAAGGATGATGGTCGATCCCAACAACACCAATGTCATATACGTCGGCACACGCCAGGCCGGGCTCTGGATGAGTGACGACAAAGCGCGCAGCTTCCGCCGGGTGGACTCCTTCGACGAGGCCCTGGCCCCGTATCTGCCCGAGGAGGTACCCGCCATGGGAATGCCCATGATGATGCGCGGACCCCAGGGCCAGCAGGCCCAGCAGGAGATGACCCCCGAGCAGCGCGAGGAGATGCGCCGCGCGATGGAGATACGCCAGAGCATAGGCTGCGGAGTGGTTTTCGTGGTCTTCGACCCGCAGAGCGGGAAGCCCGGCCAGGGCTCGCAGACCATCTTCGTGGGCTACTCTCAGATGAACCGAGCCAACATGTTCGTATCCCGCGACGGCGGCAAGACCTGGAAGGCCATGGAAGGGGCCCCGCTCCAGTACATGCCCAACCACGCCGCCCTATCCTCCGACCGCTGCCTGTACGTCACCTACGGCACCAACCCGGGACCGCAGACTATGCGTGACGGAGGCCTGTGGAAATACGACATCGCGAAGGACAAGTGGACCGAGATCACCCCGGACAAGCCGTCCGAGGAGCGGCCTTTCGCCTACGTGGGCGTAAGCGTGGACGCGAGGAATCCCAAACACTTGGTTACCAGCACCTTCGGACGGCCGATGTCCGGGGTGAATTCCAGCGAGGAGGTCTTCCGCAGCACCGACGGGGGCAAGACCTGGAAGGCCGTATTCGCCGAAGGCGGGAAGTACGACGAGGCCAAGGCCCCGTACATCATCAACACCGGCATCCACTGGCTCTTCGACGTGGAGATCGACCCCTGCAACGCCGACCACGCCATCTTCACCTGCGGTTACGGCGGCTGGGAGACATACAACCTCAGCGAGATGGACAAGGGCAGGCCCACTCTGTGGACGCCCATGGCCACGGGCATTGAGGAGACGGTCCCGCTCGAGCTCTACAGCCCGAGGGAAGGCGCCTGGCTCATCACCGGCGTGGGCGACTACGGCGGATTCACTCACCGCGACCTGGACAGGCCCGCGGCCGACTCGCACCACGACCCCCGCTTCGGCAACACCAACGGTGTCGCCGGCGCGGAGCTCAAGCCGGAGCTGGTCGTCCGCGTGGGCACCATCCACGGCGGCTACACCGGCAAGAACATCTCCTACTCACTTGACGGAGGCGACACCTGGCTGGAGCCGGAGAACGTCCCCGACCCGCAGGGCCGCAACGGCCACATAGCCGTCGGCGCCGACGGCCGCGTCTGGGTCTGGACCCCGGACCGCAGGCCTGTCTATTACACCTCCGACACGGGACGCACATGGGCGGAGTCCGAGGGCATCCCGCAGGGCCTCCGCGTTATCGCCGACAAGGTCAATCCGAACAAGTTCTACTCCTTCGACATCACCTCCGGCCTGCTGTACACCAGCACGGACGGGGCGAAGACCTTCACCAGCATAGACACTGGCATCAAGGCCGTTGCGGGACGCGACGGACGCATCGCGAACAGGGGTGACAACCGCGGCGGACAGGACCGCGTGTATTCGGTCCCGGACAGGGAGAACGACCTGTGGATAGCCGCCTTCGACGGCCTCTGGCATGCGGAGGACGGAGTCAACTTCCACATAATGAGCCAGGTACGCGAAATGCACGCCTTCGGGCTCGGCGCCCCGGCCCCGGGTTCGGACTACCCCGCGCTGTACATGGTAGGCACGGTAAACGGCGTCCGCGGCTTCTTCCGTTCGGACGACAAGGCCCGCAGCTGGGTGCGCATCAACGACGACGAGCACCAGTACGGACTGGTATTGCATATCACGGGAGACCCGAAGAAATACGGCCGCGTCTATGTGGGAACCCACGGCCGCGGCGCGCTCTACGCCGACCCGAAATAAAGGAATCAGATTCCTTCGCTTCGCTCGGAATGACAGAAAAAAATATCGCAGACCCGGCGGTAGCTGTCGATGTCGCCGATGTCGAAGCGCCGCCCGGGCATCTCCATCGCGTGGACGGGGACGCGGGAGCTGAGCCATGCGGCGAAGCTGCCCGGCGCGTCCACGCCGCAGCCGGCCGCTATGCCTTCGGCCACGCGGCCGGCGTCTTCGCGACGGTAGAAATAGAACGGCGGGCAGCACCAGTGCGACTTCGGCTCCGCCGGCTTCTCCTCCATCCCGACGACGCGGTCGTCCCCATCCACCTCCACGACACCGCATTTGCGGAGCCGCTTCCCGTCGGCCTCGTAGTACCTCATGATGCATGAGGTGCCTTTGGCCTGCGCATAGCGAATGAACTCCACAAGGCTGAAATCCAGGATGTTATCCCCGGCGATGACCAGGAGGTCATCGTCCAGGCCGAGGCTGTCGACGGCGAACTGGATGTCGCGCACGGCGCCGAGGCGCGTCTCGTTGGTGGACGTCCCGTCGTCGACGACGGTATAGATTCCTTCGCTTCGCTCGGAATGACATTTATTATCAGCCCAGGCGCGGAAATGGTCCGCGAACTTATGGTTCGAGATGATGACGAAGCCGTCGACGAGTCCGGCCGACTCAATGTCGTCGACGAGCCAGTCGAGTATGGTCTTCTCCCCCACCTTCAGCAGGGGCTTGGGGAAATTCTCCGTCAGGGGATACAAGCGCGTGGCGTAGCCCGCGGCAAGGACAAGGCATTTCATAGGCTGACTCCGTCCGCGGAATGGCAGATATAGGCGCCGTAACGGCCCTTCAGGGCCGGGAACTGCGCAAGATACTCACGCTCGACCTTTTCCAGTATGGAATCCCTGAACGACGGGTCGATGAGGGCCATGCAGCAGCCTTTGAAGCCCGCACCGCTGAAGCGCCCGCCGTAGATGCCGTCGGTGTGCTCCATTATCTCGTAAAGGGCCTTGAGCTCAGGCGAACCCGTCTCCCAGTTGTAGATGGACGAGCGTCCGGACTCGAAGCTGAGACGGCCGTAAGTGGCCAGGTCTCCCCTCCTCCATGCCTCCGCACCCCTCACGACGCGGTCGTACTCGGTATACCAGTGCTCGGCCCTCCTGCGCCAGCTTTCCGGCAGGCGGTCCTTGTACTCGTCATATACCTCTTTCGGGACTTCGCGCAGGTGCGTTTCTGCGAACTTGCCGTACTCCATGCCCGCATAAGCCTTGAGGGCGTACGCGGCGCTGCGGCATTCGTCCACGCGCATGTTGAACTTGGAGCCGGCCAGGGTCCTCTCAACCCCGCTGAAGAAAATGGCGATCTCGTATGGGGCCATCTCCGGCGAAGTCGGAATGAGCTCGTAGCTGTCGTCCAAGGTGTCTAGATAGAGAAGATGGTCCTTGCGCGAGTATATCTCGCAACTTTGGTCGAGTTTGCCGCTGCTGACACCGACATAATGGTTTTCCGCCGCCATGGCCATCGCGATGATTTCGCGGGGCTCGGGCGAGATGCCGTTGACGCGGCACAGGGCCGAAAGGAAGGCTATGGTGACGGCCGCGGACGAAGAGAGGCCCCCTATGGGGAGGGTACCCTCGATCACGCCGCAGAGGCCCGTGGAGAGGGTGTAGCGCTGCGAGAGCTCGATGGTCGCGCCGCGGAGATAGTCGGCCCAGTCCATCTGGCGCTTCTCAGGGACGCTCCGGATGTGGAACTGCGCCCGCTTGTCGAACTGGAGCGAGGCCAGTTCGACCACGCCGTTGCGCTTGGGATGATAGGCGATGCTGATGCCCCTGTCGATGGCGAGGCCTGTGATCCTGCCATGCTGATGGTCGCTGTGGGCCCCGATGGGGCATATCCTGTAAGGACAGAAGGCCACCGCATCCGGGGCCTTCCTGTATATCTCCTCAAACTTCTCAGTGCAGTTCATCTCAAAGGGTTCTTGTCGGATCCATACCACTCGATGAAGGCGGCTATACCTTCGTGCAGCCTCACGTGAGGCTTGTAACCCACCTCATCCTCCAGACGCGAGGTGTCAGCGTTGGTCTGGTAGACGTCGCCGGCCTGCATGGGCAGGAATATCTTCTCGGCAGGACGTCCGATGGCCTGCTCTATCTCGGAGATGAAGTCCATGAGCTTCACGGGGTTGGAGCAGCCGATGTTGTAGACCCTGAACGGGACCCCGTTCGGACAGGCGGCAGCCTCCGGAACATGGTCCAGGGTACGGATGGTGCCCTCCGCGATGTCGTCGATGTAGGTGAAGTCGCGTATCATGTCGCCCCCGTTGAAGACCTTGATCGGCTCGCCGCGGGATATGGCCGAGGCGAAGAGCATCGGGGCCATGTCGGGGCGTCCCCAGGGACCGTAAACGGTGAAGAAACGCAGGCCGGTGCAAGGGATGCCGTAGAGCTTGGCGTAGGAATGGGCCATCAGCTCGTTGGACTTCTTGGTGGCGGCATACAGGCTCACGGGATTGTCCACGGGGTCTTCCTCTGAGTACGGGACCTTGGAATTGAGGCCGTAAACGGAGCTGGAGGATGCGAACACGAGGTGCTTCACGGGATTGCGGCGGCAGGCTTCGAGGATGTTCAGGAAGCCTTCGAGATTGCTCCGCAGGTAGGCGTAGGGATTGGTGATGGAGTAGCGTACGCCCGCCTGCGCCGCCAGATTGACCACGGCGGCGAAGCCCTCGGCGGCGAAGAGCGCGTCCAGCGACTCCTTGTCGGCGATGTCCATCTCCAGGAAGCGCCTGCGCTCCCCCGTGCAGAACTCGGCGATGCGCCCGTGCTTGAGACGGACGTCGTAATAGTCATTGAGGTTGTCGATGCCGACGACGTCATCCCCGCGTTTTGCGAGCATGTACATGAGCTTCGAGCCTATGAATCCCGCGGCTCCGGTAACGAGTATCTTCATTTACAAGTACTTACTGTTAATCATTTCGAGAATTCCTTGATTCTCTGCTCCTCCGAGAGGCGGCATACCAGCAGGGAGCCGTCCTTCTCGGCGACGATGTAGTCGGACAGGCCCTGCAGCACCACCTTCTTCAGGGAGGAGGTGCGGACGACGCAGCCCTCGCACTCGAACATGTGTATGTCGGTGCCGAGGGTGGCGTTGCCCCTGCCGTCGGTGGAGGAATTGAGGCGAAGGGAGCCCCAGCTGCCCAGGTCGCTCCAGCCAAAGGAGGCGGGGATGGTGTGGATGCCGGGGGCCTTCTCCATCACCGCGTAGTCTATGCTGATCTTCTCGCAAAGCGGGAAGAGCATGCCGACAGTCCCGTCCTCCGATTCAGTGTAGAAGGAAGGGGCCATCCGGTCCATGAGCGCGGCTATGCCGGGAGCATAGGTGCGGATGGCAGCCGTGATGGTGGATACGTTCCAGACGAAGAGGCCGGCGTTCCAGAGATAATGTCCGTCAGCAAGGTATGACTTGGCGGTATCAAGGTCCGGCTTCTCCTTGAAGGCACGGACGGAGAACACCTCGGGAGACATCTCCTCCCCCGCCAGGATGTAGCCGTAGCCCGTCTCGGGGCGGGAAGGCTTGATGCCGACGGTGACTATGGTCCCGTCAGTGACCGTGAAGTCAAGTGCCAGGGAAATGACCCTCCGGTACTCCTCCGCGTCCAGGACGAGGGCGTCGGAAGGCGTGACGACGATGTTGGCCTCAGGGTGGCGGGCCTTTATCTTCCAGCAGGCATAAGCGATGCAGGGGGCGGTGTTGCGGGCCTCCGGCTCGGCCAGGATGTTGGCCTCGGGAATGCCGGGGAGCTGTTCGCGCACTATGTCCAAATAGTTGCGGGAGGTCACTACCCACATGTTTTCATAAGGGCAAAGCGGCAGGAGCCGGTCCGCGGTCATCTGTATGAGGGAACGTCCGCATCCGAGGACGTCGATGAATTGCTTGGGGTGCTCAGGCGTGCTCATGGGCCAGAAACGGCTGCCTATGCCGCCGGCCATGATGACGACATGTCTGTCCATGGTTTTCAAGTGGTTATCAGGAATAATGTATGGGATTGGTATCAATCTCTGTCTTCTCAAGCCTCAGGCCGGGGAAACGGGACGCGAGGAAGTCGCGGAGCAGGTCCACGGTGAAGCGTTCGCTCTGGTAGTGCCCCATCGCGACCAGCAACAGGCCGTCCGCATCGAAGAAATGGTGGTAGGATATCTCGCCGGTGACGAAGCAGTCGGCGCCCTTCGCCCGGGCGGCGTCCATCAGGAAGGAGCCCGCTCCCCCGCACAGCGCCACGCGGCGCACAAGTTTCCCGGCGGGATCGGTGTGCATGAGGCACTCGATGCCGAAAACCTCCTTCAGGCGGGCCAGGAAGGCTGCGGCGGGCTCCGGCTCCGGGAGGTCGCCGACGACGCCCGAGCCGCAGCTGCGGCCCGCCGTCACGGGCTTCTCCTCGAGCCATTCGATGCCGTGCAGTCCTATCAGGGAGGCGATGCGGTAGTTGACGCCGTCCTCCGCGTTGTCGAGGTTGGTATGGGCCGAATAGAGGGCTACGCCGTTCCTGACGGCCTGCATCACGCAGCGCTGCTGGTAAGTGGCGTCGGTGACACGCTTCAAAGGCCTGAAGATCAGGGGATGGTGCGACACGACTAGGTTGCATCCCTTGCGCACCGCCTCCTCCACGACCTCCTCGGTGATGTCAAGACAGAGCAGGACGCCCGTCACCTCTGAATCAGGGAGGCCGACCTGGAGTCCTGCATTGTCATAATCTTCCTGAAGCGCCAGCGGAGCCAGCGTCTCAAGCGCCTCAACTATTCTTCTTGTCGTCATTGGCATAGGAGGCATATCCGTAATGGCCGTAGTGGCCGTAGTGATATCCGTATCTGTTGCCGAAATAGGAGGATTTCGATATCTCGGTGCCGTTGAGGATGAGAGCGAGGTTATTGTACTTGTTCTCCTCGTAGAGGTTGTTCAGTTCATTGAGCATGCTGCGCTCGCACAGGCCGGCGCGGATGACGAAGAGGGTCCTGTCAGCGCTCTGGTCGATGATCTGGGTATCGGCGACTATCTCGATGGGAGGACAGTCGAGGAAGACGTAGTCGTACTGGCTCTTGAGGCTGGCGACCAACTGCTTGAAGCGTTCGTCGGCAACGAGCTCAGTCGGGTTCGGAGGGATGACGCCGACCGGAAGGATGAAGAGCGAATCCTGTCCCGGATACTGGACTATCACCTCGCTGACGTCATCGATCTGGCCGCTCAGGTAGTTGGAAATACCCTTATGGGGCGAATCGACATAGGTGGACAGGGAGGCGTGGCGAAGGTCGCAGTCGATGACGAGCACACGGCGTCCCTTTATGGCCAGCGCCATGGCAAGGTTCATAGAGATGAAGGACTTGCCGGAACCGGGATTGAAGGAGGTGAGGGCCAGGACGTTGGCATCCTTGTTCTTCGTCATGAACTCGACATTGGTACGGAGGACGCGGAAGGCCTCGTTGATGGTGTCCCTGCTGCCGGCCTTGACAAGTACCTCGCGCTTGGACTCGACCGACTTCTTCATCCTGAGGGAACGCAGGTACTTCCTGTTCTCCTTCATGCCCTGCTCGGTGAGAGGGATCTCCCCGGCGAAGGGAAGGACGACATCCTTGACGTCTTTCCTGCCACGGACCCTGGTATTCAGCACCTCCATCAAATAGAGGATGGCCAGGGGGATGAAGAGACCCAGCATGAGCGCAAGGAGATAGATCATGCTCTTGCGCGGGGCGGTAGGCCTCATGGAACCGGTCGGAGGGTCGATGATGCGGGTGTTGTAGGCGGTGAAGGCCTGGGAGAGCTCGTTCTCCTCACGCTTCTGGAGGAGGAAGAGGTAAAGCGCTTCCTTGACGCTCTGCTGACGCTCGACGGAGAGGAGGTACTTGGCCTGGGTAGGGTTGGCGGCGATACGCGCCGTGGCCTGCTGCTCGGTACGCCTGAGCGAGGTGATCTGGTTGTTGAGCGCGAGCTCCTGGTTGTCCACGGAGGATATGATGGCCTGCCTCAGGCTGTTGAGCGAGTTGTCGAGGTCGACCACCAGGGGGTTGGACTCGGAACTGGCCGCCACCAGGTCGTTGCGGCGCAGGACCTTGTCGTTGTACTCGGATATCTGTTTCTCGATGTTCGAGCTGGAAATGCCGGAGTTTGCGGGAAGGACCTTGCCCTTGTTGCTGTCACTGGAGAGCGACTCGCGGATGTAGCGGGTCATGAAGAGCTCGTTGTTGAGGCCCTGGATCTGCTCGTTGATGGCGTTGCTCTGCGTCATGTACATGCTGGACGCGGCCTTGACGTCAGGGATGAGGTTCTGGCTCTTGTATGTGGAGATGTCGCTGTCCACCTCGGAGAGCTCCTGCTCGATGACGCCGAGACGCTCGTTGATGAACATCGAGGTGCTGACGGCTATCTGGTTCTTGTCCGCCACCCAGTTCTCGTTGTAAACCTCCACGAGCATGTCGAGGACATCCTCGGCGCGGCGGATGGAGATGTCGTTGACGGTAAGCTGGACCACCTGGGACATTTTGTCGCTGAGGCTGACGGAGAGTTCAGAAGAGTAGCGGGAAACCGCGCTGCGGTAGGACGAACGCCGGACATGGACAGTGGGATAGTCCTTGGCCTCGTAATAAACGGTGGGGACTATCAGGACAAGGCCGGCAGGGGTGGAAAGGGTGTCGGCGAACGCTCCCTCCACCACCAGGTTCTTCTCGGCGGGTTCGCCGTTGAAAACGAAATTGGAGAGCGAAACGGCGCCGGAGGCGTTGACGGCAAGGTCGAACGACGCGGGGACCTGTTCGGGAATGTCCACAATCTCGGCGGTAAACGGAAGGCTGCTGCCATAAAGGACGTTGTCGTGGAAACGGCCGTCCGTAGTATAGTTCATGTCAAGGTTGAGCCTCTTTACCACTTCCAGCATGTTGGACTTGGCGGCCAGGGCCTTGATCTCATTATAGACGTTGGTATTGGTGTTGAACAGGCCGAGCTCGGAGAACGCGTCGCCCTCGCCGGCGATGGAACGGCCGCGTGAGTTGGTCTTGATCATGATCTCCGCCGAACGCGTATAAACGGGCGGGGTCTTGAGAACATAAAAAATGGCAAGGCCGAGGCAGAGGATGACGGAGATGACGAACCAATGCCATTTGGACAGGCATTTGTAGACGAGGTCCATCAGCTGGACGGACTCTTCCTGCCGGGGCTGGTTGGGATTGTTGTTGCTTTCCATGGTCATGCTGGTTAAAGAACCCTGAGGACGAGGGTGGCGACGCTCGCCGCAAGGGAGGCAAGTGAAATCCAGAAGGAGGTGCTGCGGACGTTGTTGCCGTTGACGGTGGACTGACGGGCGCGCATTTCGTTGGGCTCCACGTAGATAAGGTCATCCTGCTGGATGTAATATGCGGGAGAGAGGAGGAGGCTGCTGGCCGAGCAGAGGTCCACCTTGTAGGATATCTCCCTTCCGTCCACGTTGCGGAAGACCATGACATTGTCACGGCGGCCGTAGATGGTCAGGTCGCCGGCGAGGCTGAGGGCGTCGAGCAGGGTGAGCTTGTCCTTGTCTATGGCGTAGCGCCCGGGCTTGGCGACCTCTCCCATCACCGCGACGGTGAGGTTCATGAACTCGACGGTCACGACCGGGTCCTTGGCCTGATCCTTCGAGATCAGCTCATTCTTGATGTATTCGGCGGTCTCGGCCCTCGTCAAGCCCTCGACATGGAGCTTGCCCAGGACAGGGAAATCGATGTTTCCTTCGGCATCCACGGTATATCCGGACACGGCGGAGGAGTAGGTCGATGAACCTATACGCTGGGAAATGTACGGGAGGTTGAAGAGGCTTGTCAGCTCTGCGTTGGAAGTATTGACCACGATGGATATCTTGTCTTCCGGACGCAGGCGGATGTGGTTCTCAAGCAAAGGCTCGGAGATGCCGTATTGGGATGCATCCTGGAAATAGGAGATCTTTTCGGGTGCAGCGCAGGACACCACGAGGGACAGCGCCAGTACAATTTGGAAAATCTTCTTGAACATTCTCATTTACCAATGTTATATATCAGTTCGCAAATTTAAGCATTCCACTCCATTTTACAAAAAAAGCACCAAAAAGATTGTTTATCGGATGGTATTCGGTATCTTTGAATGTTTTTCAGACAAATCCATTAACAAAGCATACCTTACTCCGTCATTTAATTGTCCGAAACCGAAGATGACCCACGAAGAGTTCAAAGCGCGATACCTCCCCCTCAGCGACGGTCTCTACAGGATAGCGTTGCACTATCTTGAGGACGGTTCCGATGCCGGAGACACGGTGCAGGACCTGTACATAAAGCTTTGGAACTCAAGGGAGCGGCTCGACGGAGTGGTGAACCCGCAGGCGTATGCCTACACCCTGCTCAAGAACCTCTGCATCGACCGCCTCAGGAAGGAGGGCCGCACGGTCTCCATGGGCGATATGCCGGAGAGGTCCTCGGACGACCCTCCCGACAAGGCCCTGGCCGACAGGGAGACGCTCCGAAAGGTGCTCAAGCACATAGAAAGCCTCCCTCCCAAGCAGCGCGAGATCGTCAGGATGCGCATCTTCGAGGAGTTGGAATACGAAGAGATAGCGGAGCGGCTGGGCATGTCGGAGATCAATACCCGGGTACAGCTGAGCCTTGCCCGCAAGACATTGAAAAACAGAATGAAAAGCGAGTTGTAACGATATGAAAGAGAAGGAATACATGAGCATTACGGAGCTCGAGGACATCGCCCTTGACGGCTCCGTCCGCGTCCCGGAGAAGCTCAGGGACGACATCCGAGCGGAGCTCGACACACTCGCCTTCCTCACGGAGACACCGGCCGTCATGCCGCGCAGGTTCGTGCGCATCGCAAGCGTTGCGGCCTCCCTCGCCCTCGTCGCGGCCATCGGCTTCGGCGTGGACAGCTACCGCAACCGCCCCAAGGACACTTTCAGCGACCCCCAGCAGGCTTACGCCATGCTCGAGGCCTCTCTCTCACTCATGAGCTCCAAGATGGAAAGGAGCATGGATTCCGTCACGGCCGAGACCGGGGCCGTTCTCACAAAGACCGCCGAAATCATGGACAATATAAATTAACCGGATATGAAAAGACTGTTCATCATCGCAGCCATCATGCTGACCGGGTTCCTTGCCCACGCCCAGGACAGCAAGACCATCTACAACAAATTCTCCGACGAGACCGGTGTCAGCGCCGTGTATATCTCCCCGTCGATGTTCAAGATGATAGGAAAGCTTCCCGAGATAGAGATCGGTGACAGCGGGCAGAAGGTGGATATCACCCCTATCGTCAACACACTCAAGGGATTCTACCTCCTCAGCACCTCAGACCAAGGTGTGGTCAAACGCCTTAACAGCGACGTCAAGAGCCTGCTCGGCAAAGGTTCCTACGAACTGATGATGGAGGCCAAGCAGGACGGCGAGACGGTCAGGTTCTACACCGACGGGGACGACAGCATCGTGCGCTCCTTCGTAATGATGGCCATGGACGGATCGGAGGCCACGTTCATCAGCATGGACGGCCTTATCAACCGCGAGGCACTGGAAAGGATGCTGGCACGCATGAACCGATAAAAGGAAAGGAACCATGGCAAACACTCCCACTCCCCACATCGGGGCCCAGATCGGCGAAATCGCCCGTACTGTATTGATGGCCGGAGACCCGCTCCGCGCCAAGTTCATGGCGGAGTCGTTCCTCGAGAACCCCGTCCAGTTCAACGGCATCCGCGGCATGCTCGGCTTCACGGGCACCTACAAAGGCAAGCGCGTCAGCGTCATGGGCCACGGCATGGGCATGCCTTCCATAGGCATCTACACCTATGAGCTCTTCAATTTCTATGATGTAGAGACCATCATCCGCATCGGCTCGGCCGGATCCTACAGCCGCGACCTCCATGTAGGGGACCTGATCCTCGCCATGGGCGCTTGCACCGACTCCAACTACGGCAAGCAGTTCGGGTTGCCGGGCTACTTCGCTCCCATCGCCGACTTCAAGCTTCTGCGCGGCGCCGCCGAGGCCTGCGACCGCCTTGGCATACGCTACAAGGTCGGCAACGTCGTCTCCTCGGACGTTTTCTATGCTGACACTCCCCAGACTGACAAGTGGGTGAAGATGGGCGTGCTGGCGGTGGAGATGGAAGCCGCCGCGCTCTACATGAACGCCGCCCGCGCAGGCAAGAGGGCGCTAACGATCTGTACGATTTCCGACCACGTCCTGCTGGGCGAGGCCACCACGTCAGAGGAGCGCGAGAAAACCTTCACCAACATGATGGAGGTGGCGCTCTCGCTGGTCTAGGACTTCGATTCTTCCTCGAAATATCTGTCGAACAGGGCCCGGAGACGGGCCTTGTCGCGTATTATGTCCCTGAGTTCGGCCAGACGGGCCGAATTGGACGACTCTGGGATCCACAGTTTCAGATAGCCGCCCTCGGCGTATTTCTCCTGAAGGTGCTCGCAGGTGCGCTGCCAGTGGCCTTCCCTGTCAAGCTCCGGGTAATGGCTGAATCCGAACTGGACGGTGCGGCGGATGACGGTCTCCGGGACTATCTGCCGGTCAGCCTCGGCGACGAGGCGGCCGTATATGCTCCGGGGCTCGTGGTCGGACGAGGCGCGGTGGTCTTCGACCGCCTGCGCCATCGTCTCGACCTGCGCCCCGGAGAACCAGCGCCGCAGCGCCGCGTCCTCCCGGACCATGCGGCCGGAGACGAGGTGGTGGGTCTTGCGGTCCTCCGCAAGTCCCAGGTCGTGGCAGGCCGCCGCGACATAGACCATCTCGGGATCGACGTCATAATACCGGGAGAGTTCCATCGCCTGCCCTATGACGTGGCGGGCATGGGCTTCTTGATGCCCCTTGTCGAAGGATGCATAGGCCGGTATGACCGAGGACTCGACATACCCTATGATCTCTTCCCTGACGCGCCCTGAAGGACGGCTAAAATCGGCGGAATCGGCCATATTTGTCCCTGTAACAAAAAAGTTATGGAAATAAACAAACTTGTTTCATTCGCTGTCCTTCGGACCCTTGCGAAGATAATAGTTGGATGAGAGGATCACCAGCACCACAACGGTGACCAACGAGGCCGTGAGCAGCATTCCGACGCCCGCGGCGATGCCGATCGCGGCCGTCACGAAGATGCTGGAGGCGGTTGTGATGCCCGACACGCCGTCGTTCGTCTTGATGATCAGGCCCGCGCCGATGAAGCCTATGCCGGTGAGGATCTGGGCGGCTATGCGCCCGGGGTCGCCGTTGTGCAGGCCCATGTTGGTCTGGCAGATGTAGATGGACGCAAGCGTCGCAAGCGTAGACCCGATACAGATGAGCATGAAGGTGCGCATCCCGGCGGGATGCTTGTGCACCATCCTCTCGAGGCCGATGGCCCCTCCGAGCAGGAGGCTGACCGCGAGCCTGGTAAGTGCGAGGGTTTCGGTGATTTCCATATGGACGTTCATTTCTTTGTTCACAAATATACCCTTTTTTCCGAGGAATCTTCTCAAATATACCGTATATTTGTCAGGATACGACATATTAATAACACATCATATTATGGCATTAATCGACAACATCATCGCACGCGCACAATCCAACAGGCAGCGCATCGTACTCCCCGAATCGCTCGAAGAGCGCACCATCAAGGCCGCCGACATGGCCATCGCCGACGGGCTCGCCGACATCATCCTGATCGGCAACCGCGACGAGATCCTCGCCTACGCCGCCAAGCTCGGCCTCAAGCACATAGGAGAGGCAACCATCATCGATCCCGCCACCAGCGAGAAGACCGAGGAGTACGCCCAGCTCCTGTTCAAGCTCCGCGAGAAGAAGGGCATGACGCTCGAGAAGGCCCGCGTGCAGGTCCTCGACCCGCTCTACTTCGGCTGCCTCATCATCAAGAGCGGCGACGCCGACGGACAGATCAGCGGCGCCCTCTCCACTACCGGCGAGACCCTCCGCCCCGCCCTCCAGATCATCAAATGCGCCCCCGGCATCACCTGCGTGAGCGGAGCGATGCTCATGATCACCCAGACCCCCCAGTACGGCGAGGACGGCGTGCTCGTGATCGGCGACGTCGCCGTCACCCCCACCCCCGACGCCGACCAGCTGGCGCAGATCGCCGTCTGCACGGCGCAGACCGCGAAGAGCGTGGCGGGATTCAAGGATCCCCGCGTGGCCATGCTTTCCTTCTCCACCAAGGGCAGCGCCAAGCACGAGGTCGTTGACAAGGTCGTCGAGGCCCTCGCCAAAGCGAAGGAGCTCGATCCGGACCTCAAGGTCGACGGCGAGCTGCAGGCCGACGCCGCGCTCGTGCCGTCCGTCGGCGCGAAGAAGGCTCCGGGCAGCGAGATAGCCGGAAAGGCCAACGTCCTGGTCTTCCCCAACCTCGAGGTCGGAAACATCGCCTACAAGCTCGTCCAGAGGCTCGGCAACGCAGACGCCATCGGCCCCATCCTCCAGGGCATCGCCCGTCCGGTCAACGACCTGAGCCGCGGCTGCTCGGTGGACGACATCTACAAGATGGTCGCCATCACCGCCTGCCAGGCCATGGACGCCAAATAAAGCGACGATAAAACTCACAAATCATAATCACTTTAACCACAATGAGAAAAGGTTTCATCACCAGAGCCGCTCTGGCGGTCATGCTCATGGCCGCCGGCGTCTCTTTCCAGGCAAAGGCCCAGCTGAACCTGGAGTACCACCATCCCGTGCTGGAGGACTATTTCTCCCCTGCCGCGGAGACCCCCGCGACGCCTGACGCCGACGGTTTCATCCGCCGCTGGTCACTACTCGAGCCCATCGCCAAGCCCGAGATCCGGTCCAACGCCATTTTCGACGACACCTACCTCAACGGCGAGTTCGCCAAGGAGTATTTCGAGGGCCAGTTCGAGATTGTCCCCAAGGACGGGCAGAAGGTCAAGCTCGACAAGAAGACCAAGCTGACCTGGCACTGCTATGACAGCAAGCGCTACAACGTCAAGCTGTACCGCTTCGCCACCGGGCTCGGCCTGCATCCCACCGAGGCCCTCTTCCTCGCGGTCACCGTCGTCAACGCCCCCGAGGACATGACCGTCCGCATGTCGGTCGGCTCCAACTCCGGCTCGAAATGGTGGGTGAACGGCGAGGAGGCCATCCTCCTGACCGGCGACAGGCGCATGGTCGTGGATGACTGCGTCTCGAAGAAGATCACCCTCAAGGCCGGCCGCAACGTCGTACGCGGAGCCGTCATCAACGGCCCCGGCATGAGCGACTTCTGCATCCGTTTCATCGGAGAGGACGGCAGGCCCGTCACCAACCTTACCGTTACCAACCAATAAAAGCGCAATGACAATGGCATCGATCAAGAATATCCTGCTGGCCGTCCTCCTGGCCGCCGGCATCGCCGTTCCCGCAGCAGCGCAGGTCGGCAACGTATATATCCACGACCCGTCCACCATCGTGATGAGTGACGGCAAGTACTTCACCTTCGGCACCGGCTCCGGCGGACTCATGTCCGACGACGGCTGGACCTGGAGGGACGGGGCCGTCCGCCCGGGAGGCGGCGTGGCCCCTGACGTGGTCAAGATCGGCGACCGCTACCTGGTGGCCTACAGCGCCGGCTATCCCGGCACCGAGGGCAAGACCAGGGGCAACGTCACCACGATGTGGACCAAGTCCCTCGACCCGGAGTCGCCCGACTTCGGCTTCACCGACCCTGAGCTCGTAGCCTGGGCCGGAGACGACGAGGACTGCTGGGCCATCGACCCGGCCTTCCTCCTCGACCCCACCACCGGACGCCTCTGGTGCTCGTACGGCACTTATTTCGGAGCCATCCGCATAGTCGAGCTCGACCCGAAGACCGGCAAGCGCGTCGAGGGTAACGTGGCCAAGGACATAGCTATCGACTGCGAGGCCACGGCCCTGATGTACAAGGACGGCTGGTACTACCTCCTCGGCACCCACGGCACCTGCTGCGACGGCACCAACTCCACCTACAACATCGTCTGTGGACGCTCCAGGAGCGTTACCGGTCCCTACGTGGACAACATGGGCCGCGACATGCTCCAGGGCGGAGGCAAGATGGTGCTCTCCGCGGGCGACCGCGCCACGGGCCCTGGCCACTTCGGACTCTACGTCGAGGACGAGGGCTGCGAGAAGATGTCCTTCCACTACGAGGCCGACTTCAACCGCAGCGGCCGCAGCGTGCTCGCCGTGCGCTCCCTCCTCTGGAAGAACGGCTGGCCGGTGGCCGCCGACCTCTTCAAGGACGGCACTTACGAGATCGAATCCGAGCGCAGGGGCTACTCCCTTGAGCTCGCCGTCGACTTCGTGCGCCTCCAGGGCGGCATGATGAGGGGCTTCGGACGCAATTCCGACGGACCCGTCGTCTCGATCGAGGACCAGAAGCTCGAGGACGTCATCGGCGGATGGCCCGAGGGCGAGGTCGACATCCGCCTCGGCGACTACATGTTCCGCCCGCACCAGAAATGGACCGTGACTGCCCTCGAGGACGCCGGCGGCTATCTGGGCGCCCCCTACTACAAAATCGTCATAGCGGGCACGGAAAGGGCCCTTGCGGCCACGTCCGACGCCGAGCTGACGGCCGTGCCGGAGTTCACCGGCGCGCCTGAGCAGCTCTGGCGCATCGAGCGCCTCACCGACGGCACCTTCCGCATCATGCCGAAGGAGGTCCCGGGACATGAAGGCGAGCAGTTCGCGCTCGTCAGCACCGGCGACAGCACCGTGGCCCTCGGCAAATATGATTTCAACAGCGACAACTCCAAGTGGAACTTCAGGGACAGGTAATATGAAGAAATTAATGATTTTGACGGCCGCCGCGCTCCTCTGCCTTTGCGCATGCGGCGACAAGCAGCTGAAGCCGTGGAAGAAAGGCGGCTTCGAGACACACAAGTACCGCAACGTCTTCGCCGAGATGGGATACTCCAAGAAGGACATCGACGCCAAGCTGGAAGCCATTTTCCAGGAGGTGTTCTACGGCCCGGACAAGGTTTTCTTCGAGGTCGGGGACGACATGGGCTACATGTCCGACGTCAAGAACTTCGACGTGCGCACCGAGGGCATGTCCTATGGCATGATGGTCGCGGTGCAGCTTGACAAGAAGGACGTGTTCGACCGTCTTTGGAGGTGGGCGAAGAAGTACATGCAGTACCAGGAAGGCCCCATGAAGGGGTATCTCGCATGGAGCCTCACCACCGAAGGCGAAATCCGCGGCGCCGGCCCGGCCTCGGACGGCGAGCTCTACTTCGTGACCTCCCTCATCTTCGCCTCCAACCGCTGGGGCAACGACGGTGAGATAAACTATCTCGCTGAAGCACAGAACATCCTGAACTGCGCATGGGAGAAGGACGGCTCCGAGGGAGGCATCATGCCCTTCATCAACAAGGAGAACCACCTGATCTGCTTCACCCCCGACGGCAGGGGCACGACCTACACCGACCCTTCGTACCATATCCCCGCGTTCTACGAGGTGTGGGCCCGCTGGGCCGACGACGGCCGCGCCGACTTCTGGCGCGAGTGCTCCAAGGCCAGCCGCGAGTACCTCCACAAGTCCATCGACCCGGAGACCGGCCTCAACCCGGACACCAACAACTTCGACGGTTCGTACATCCAGACCCCTTCCTGGGGCGGCAGGGTCAATAAGCCTTCCTTCCGCTTCGACTCCTGGCGCGTTCCGATGAACATCGCCCTCGACTACTCCTGGTGCTGCGCCGACCGTGAGTGGCAGACCAACTACGCCAACACCGTCCAGGCCTTCTTCTATTCCAAGGGAATCGACGAGTTCCAGGACCAGTACAATGTCGACGGCACCGAGGTGAGCTTTGCGATGCCTGCGGGCATGGGACCGCTGCAGGGGCGCGGCACGCGCCACTCGGTGGGCCTCGTGGCCACGACGGCCGCCGCCACCCTCGCGGCTGACAACGAGATCTCCCGCGAGTTCGTCCAGAGGCTCTGGGACAGCGAGAACAAGCCCTATGAGGACGGCTACTTCGACGCCTACTACGACGGCCTCCTCAGACTCTTCGCTTTCATGCACCTGAGCGGTCACTACAGGGTTATCGAACCTGCCAAATAAACAATTACGCCATGGCACTTGAACAACAGGTCCAGAAGGACATCATGGCCGCCATGAAGGCCAAGGACCAGGTCCGGCTGAACGCCGTCCGGTCCATAAAGTCCGCCATACTCCTCGCCAAGACGGCCGAGGGAGCAAGCGGCGAGCTCACCGACAGCGACATCGTCAAGCTCATCCAGAAGCTCGCGAAGCAGCGCAAGGAGGCAGCGGAGCAGTACGTCGCCGCACACCGCCAGGAGCTCGCCGACAACGAGCTCGCCGAGGCGGCCGTGCTGGCGGAGTACCTGCCCAAGCCGCTCTCGCCCGAGGAGCTAGAGGCGAAGCTGCGGGAGATTGTCGCCGAAGTCGGCGCCTCCACCCCTTCCGACATGGGCAAGGTCATGGGCGTGGCGACCAAGCGGCTCGCCGGCCTCGCCGACGGCAAGGCCATCTCCGCCGTCGTCCGCCGTATCCTCGCCTAGGGTTAGAATTTGATTTTGACGACCTGGTCGACGGTCCCTTCAGGGGCAGCGGGCAGGTAGATGTGCGCGGGGGCGTTCCTCTTCTGGTCGAAGCGCAAGGCGCTTCCGTCGGGGAACGCCTCCGCGCTTCTTATCTTCCGGGGGAAATCAAAGGTTATCACCTCCGTCGGTTCCAGCACGTGCAGGTAGAGGACGTCGCCCTTCTGAGTGCTCACTCCCCATTCCTGGGGGCCGGTGAGGCCGGCCTCGGTGCCGTAAATCGTCTCCCCATACACGTCCATCCAGGCACCGATGGCGGCGAGACGCTCCAGCGCCTCTTCCGGCAGGGTGCCGTCCGGACGCGGGCCGATGTTCAGCAGGAGGTTGGCGCCCTTGGCGGCGGTCCTGACCAGGTAGCGGATCAAGTAGTCTGCGGACTTGTAGTCCTTGTCCCTGATGTCGTAGCCCCAGGAGCGGTTCATTGTCTGGCAGGTCTCCAGCGGCAGCCTGGAGACCTCCTGGCCGGCCGAGAACCCGGCCTCGTTCTCCCCCGGGAGGTCCTTTTCGAAGATCTGGATGTCCTCGCCCTCGAAGGGGGCGATGTGATGGTTGTTCCCTATCAGGCAGCCCGGCTGAAGACGGTGGATCAGGGCGTATTGCTCTTCAAGGTTCCATATGCCCGGCTGGTCCTCGCGCGGCCTGGCGTCCATGTCCCAGAGCCCGTCGAACCAGATGGCCCCGATGGGACCGTACTGCGTCAGGAGCTCGGTCAGCTGGGCGTTCACGAAGTCGAGGTAGTGCCGCCAGTCGCCGTCACCGCCGTCGGGACGTCCCGTCCCGCGGCCGGTGCGGCCACGCGGCCAGTAGTCGGTGCGTCCCCAGTCCAAGTGCGAGTAGTAGAAATGCAGGCGTATCCCCTCCTCCCGGCACGCCTCGGCCAGCTCGCCGATGACGTCGCGGCCGAAGGGCGTAGCATCCACGATATTGTACGGGCTCGCCTTGGTACGGAACATGGAGAAGCCGTCGTGGTGTCGCGAGGTGATGGTGATGTACTTCGCACCGGAGGCCTTGACCGCCCGCACCCACTCGCGGGCGTCGAAGCGTGAAGGGTAGAAGCCTCCCGCTAGGCGGGCGTACTCCCTGTAATCGAGGTTCTGGTTCTGCATCACCCACTCCCCGTGCCCTATCATCGAGTAGATGCCCCAGTGGATGAAGATGCCGAAACGGTCCTGCGAGAAAGCCTCGCGTGCGGCCAGGTTTTCCGGCGAAGGGGTATAGGAGGGCTGGGCGCCGGAGAAAATCGGTGCGAAGGCCAACACCATGGCCAACAGTAATTTATGTATTTTCATTTGAAGATATTGTAAACGATGATTTCGAGGTAGTGACGGTCGGTGTCGTCGAAGGTGGCGAGCTCGCGGCTGTCGATGTCAAGCACCGCGCAGACACGGCCGCCGCGGCGCACCGGGACCACGATCTCGCTACGGCTCTCCGAGCTGCAGGCGATGTGGCCGGGGAACTCCTCGACGTCGGGCACGACGACGGTCTCGCCCCGCTGCCAGGCAGTGCCACACACTCCCCTCCCATACGGGATGTGCATGCAGGCCACGGGCCCCTGGAAGGGTCCCAGGACGAGCTCGTCACCCATTACCCGGTAGAACCCGGTCCACCAGAATCCGAACGCGCCGTGCAGCAGCGCCGCGAGGTTGGCCATGCGGGCAACCTCGTCCGTCTCCCCCTCGAGCAGCGACGCCGCCTGGGGAAGCACCTCCATGTATTTGGCTTCCTTGTCTGTCATAACATTGTAAAATTAAGCATCTTTCTGCTGAAAAACAATTATCTTTGCGAAAGCACCGGGACCATGGCCAAATACCGTAAATACGACACCTGCTTCTTCGAGCGCTACGCCCAGCTCTGCCTGACGGAGCTGTTTGGCGGAGAATTCGCCGGGCTGGTCAACGGCGACAGGCCCGACCTCCAGAGCCCCGGAGGGACCCACGAGGTCGGCATAGAGGTGACGAGGGCCATGGAGCAGAGCAAGGACGCCGCGCGCCACCTGCTCAAGGAGATGGCCGGAGTCACCGCCACGGAGGAGGACCTGAAGAATCTCCAGGACCTGGAGCAGCTCATCAGCTCAGGTTACGGATACGGCCTTGACACAGGAGATTACATAGGTATCAAGGAATACGAATACTGGTCCATGGCCCTGCCTCTGGAACGCATCCTCAAGAGCAAGGTGGCCAAGGTGACCGGGGGCTTCTACGGCGACTACCGGCGCTTCGGTCTTTATGTGTTCTGCAAGGACAATCTCAGCGATTTCGACGTCCTGAAGACACTCCGCTACATGCGCTCGCTACAGCGCGGCTGCGACAGGCATTACAACGCCCTCTTCCTCTCCGAGATAAGCACGCTTCACGTCTGCCGCCTGGACGACGGCATCAAGAAGGACGAGCGCATCATATCCCTGGACATAGACCCGGAACTCCGCCGCCGGCTCTTCCTGGAAGCCATCAGGTATTAGAATCCTTCGTGGCCTCTTCCTTTTCAAGAACGGTATAGGCGACCTTGCCCACAAGCGTCATGGGCAGGGAGTCGCGGAACTCGATCTCCTTCGGGAGGGCATACTTCGCTATGTGCTTCCGGCAGTGGGCCATGATGGATTCGCGCATCCCGTCGTCCGCCCTGAAGCCGTCCCTCAACACCACGAAAGCCTTCACCCTCTGCATCTTGAGCGGGTCCTTCACCCCTATCACGCAGCTGCGCTGCACGGCGGGATGGCCTTCGATAATGTTCTCAAGCTGAGAAGGATACACGTTGTAGCCGCTGGTCACGATCATGCGCTTCATGCGCTGGCTGAAGTAAATGAAGCCCTCGTCGTCCATGCGCCCGAGGTCGCCGGTATGCAGCCAGACATGGCCGTCGGCATGGGTCTGGAGCGTCTGCCTGTTCTCCTCCTCGTGGCCTATATAGCCAAGCATCATGGACGGGCCGGTGAGGCAGATCTCGCCCTCTTCGCCGTATGGCAACTCGTCGCAGGTGCCGGGCCTGCAGATCTTGAAATAGGTGTCCGGGTAAGGTATGCCGATGGAACCCTCCTTCTCCTTGTTGTAAGGCGTCAGGCAGCAGGCCGTCACGCACTCCGTGGTGCCGTAGCCCTCGCGGACGCGCACGCTGGCGTTGTGTTCAGCCAGGAAGGCGTCGAACTTCTTCTTCAGCTCGACGGTCAGGGAGTCGCCGCCGGAGAAGACGCCCTGCAGGCAGCTTAGGTCGGCGCCGTCGAGGTAGCGGTTGCGGGTGATGGCCTCGAAGAGGGTGGGCACGCCGGCGATAAAGGTGGGCCGTGTCTTTCGGATGAGCTTCGCGTAGCTCTTGACGTTGAAGCGGGGCACGAGGATGGAGGTGCCGCCGATGGACAGCGGGGTATGGATGCAGACTCCCAGGCCGAAGCCGTGGAACACGGGCATGGCCGCCAGCATCCTGCAATGGTAAACCTCCTTGTTGGCCATGTTGGCCGTCTGCCAGGCCAGGGCGTTGAAGTTCAGGTCGCTGAGCATTATGCCCTTGGTGGTGCCGGTGGTGCCTCCGGAGAAGAGCACGACTGCCTCGGAACGGTAGTCCTTGGAGGCCACATAGCCGTCGGACACGCCTTCGCCCAGCTTCATGAAATCGCTCCAGACAATGACGCCCTCCCCTTCCACCTTGGGGAATTTCCTCTCGGTCATAAGCCTCTGGCCTATGTTCAGGGGGAAAGCCAGCTCATCCGAAACGCGGCAGACCACGAGCTTCTCAATAGGGCGCATCTTCTTTACCTCCAGGAACTTGACATAGAACTGGTCAAGCGTTACCGCAATGTCGCAAGAAGCCTCGTCCATGTAGAAAGCCAGCTCCGACACGGCGGAGAGCGGGTGCACCATGGTCGGGACGGCGCCGATGCGGTTCAGGCCGTAAAGGCAGAAAACAGCCTGGGGGACGTTGGGCAGGCATACCAGCACCCGCTGTCCGGGCCTTACGCCAAGCGCATGGAAACAACGCGCCACCCTGTCCACCTCCTCCGCGAGGCGAGTGTAGGAAGTCGCCTTGCCCATGAAGGTCAGTGCCGGATATGAACGTTCCTTCGCGGCCATCTCCAAGACGGCCTCCGATATGGTCTTCTCGCTGTAGTCAAGGTTAGGCCTGACTTCGCCGTAGCTGCTAAGCCACGGCGCTGCCACGTTGTCCAGCTTGTATTTCATCTGATTTAAGGGTTAGTCAATATCGATAGTAGTATTTGCCGGAAGGTCAAGCAGTTCCGGATGCTCGAACATCTTCCTTACGAGACGCAGGGTCTTGGCGAAATAGTAGCCGTCCGCGATGCGCTCGTCGACGGTGAGGCCGACCTTGATCGTGTTGTGCAGTTCGTAGCTGCCGTCCTCGTTATAAAAGGGCCGCATCTTCTTTTCGCCTATCACGACGAAGAACGAGATGGTGCCCCAGTTGAAGAGGTGATGGTAGTCGGCGTTCATCTTGATGGAACCGAGGTTGGTTATGTAGACGCTGGAATAGCAGGGGTCGTCCACCGCCAGGGACTTCGGATAGATGCCATAGTACTCCATGCGCCTGAGGGCCCAGGTCATCAGCCTCCAGGCGAACCTGGGCAGGTGGCTCAGGAACTTAAGCATGTCGTCCACGCCAACGCCGGCCTTGTCGGAACGGACCTTGGTGACGAACTTCTGCACATATGTGTGGACCTGCTCCATGGGAGACTCCCCTTCCTTGTCAAGGACGAACTTGGCCATGGCCTCCTCCCCGTCGTCGGAGAACTTGCGCTTGACGTTGAAGGCGACCTGGATATCCTTCCTCTCAAAGTAATGCCCGCCCGCGATGAAGTAATTCATCTTGGGGCGCAGCAGGACGGCCTTTGCCAGGGCCGCGGCGATGAAATGGAACCAGGTATATCTGAATTCGGGATTGAGGGCGTTCTTCGCCGCGAGGTACTTATCCACCTCCGTCAGGTCCAGGACTTCTCCCAGCACGGCTTCGTTCTCGGTACGTTTGCCGAACATGTACGGCATCATAACGTGAACGGGGTCGAGGTCGCGGAGCCTCCAGGCATCCCAGCGGTCGCCGCATCTCTTCTTGCGTTCTTGCATCGGGTCAGGGTTTTAGTTTCAATGCGCAAAGATAGCCAAAAAAGGAGAAACTGACAAGATGTCAGCATAAATGACTGATTGTCAGCCATTTAATGTCAATCTGTCAGTTTTTACATGCCATTTGGTCCTTTTGTGGCATTGGTCCCCTGTTTGTAACAATTCCAGTCGAACCCGCCAGGATGACGGGAGAAAAAAGATAGTAAAACTAAAAAAATAGGAGATTAAAGCTATGTTACCCGCAAGAAGAAACCAGTATTGGCTGCCCAGCATTTTCAACGACATTTTCGATGACGATTTCATGGGCTACACGCCCGCGAAGCAGTTCGCTTCCCCGGCCGTCAACATCATCGAGAACGAGAAGGATTACCAGATCGAGGTCGCCGCTCCCGGCATGAGCAAGGAGGACTTCAAGGTCCGCCTCGAGAACGACAACGAGCTCGTCATCGCCCTTGAGAAGAAGAACGAGGACAAGCACGAGAAGAAGAACTACCTCCGCAGGGAGTTCTCCTACGCCTCCTTCAAGCAGGCGTTCATCATCCCTGACGAGGTCGAAGCCGAGAAGATCGGCGCCGCCATGGTCGACGGAGTCCTCAAGATCACCCTCCCGAAGAAGGAAGTCGTAGTCAAGACCCCCGCCACCCGCCAGATCGAGATCGGTTAAGGAATCTTGTTTCCTTTGAAAAAACCCGCAGGCAGCTGCGGGTTTTTTCGTATATTTGTGGAGATATGGCGGAGAGCAAGGACATATTGCTGGGACGGATACGCGGCGGGCAGGGGCTCGGGCTGGGGCAGCAGGTCAGGCTGACCCTCCTGCTCTGCGGCCCGGCCATCCTGGCGCAGTTGGCCTCGGTGCTGCTGCAGTTCATCGACGCGTCGATGGTCGGCAGCCTCGGCGCCGCCCCGGCCGCATCCATCGGCCTCGTCTCCACCACGACGTGGATATTCGGCGGCTTCGCCATGGCCGCTTCGCAGGGCTTCTCGGTCCAGGTGGCGCACCTAATCGGCTCGAACGACTTCGAGGGAGCCAGGAAGGTGCTCCGCCAGGGACTCACCAGCGTCATACTGTTCAGCCTGTTCCTGTCCCTGGCAGGGCTCTCCATAGCCGCCCCGCTCCCCCGCTGGCTGGGCGGCGGTGCCGACATCAACGGCGACGCCACAGGGTATTTCGCCATTTACACGATGTTCATCCCTGCCATGCAGCTGAGCTTCTTCGGGAGCACGATGCTGTCATGCAGCGGAGACATGAAGATACCCAGCCTTCTGAACGTCATGATGTGCGTCCTGGACGTCATATTCAACTTCCTGCTGATCTTCCCGACAAGGGAGGTCAGCGTGCTGGGCGCGGAGTTCACCATGCCCGGGGCGGGCATGGGGGTCCGCGGCGCCGCGCTTGGCACGGGCCTCGCGGAGCTCGTAACCGCCGCCGCGCTGCTGTATTTCCTGCTGGTCCGCTCGAAGGAACTGGCGATAGTCCGCGAGAGGGGCTCCTTCCGCCCGACGCCGCTCTGCCTGAAGAACGCATTCGGCATCACCGGCCCGATGTGGGTGCAGAACGTCATCATGCGCGGTGCGCACATCGCCAGCACCGTCATCGTGGCTCCCCTCGGCCCGGTGGCCATTGCCGCGAACTCCTTCGCCATAACGGCGGAAAGCTTCTGCTACATGCCGGGCTACGGCATGGGCCAGGCCGCCACGACGCTGGTCGGGCAGAGCCTTGGGGCCAAGCGCCGCGACCTGGTGCGGAGCTTCTCGCGCATCACCCTAGTCCTTGGCGTCGCGATGATGTCGGCGCTGGCGGTGGTGATGTATATACTGGCGCCGCAGATAATGTCGCTGCTGAGCGTCGATCCGGACGTGGTGGCGCTGGGCGCCCGCGTCCTGCGGATCGAGGCCTTCGCCGAGGCCGGCTACGCCGCCTCGATAGTGGCCTACGGCTCCTGCGTCGGCGCGGGCGACACCGCCGTCCCGAGCGTCCTCAACCTCGGCAGCATGTGGATAGTCCGCATCATACCGGCCATATTCCTCACCAGGGTTTACGGCCTGCCCGGCTACTGGATAGCCATGTGCATAGAACTGAACGTCAGGGGCCTGCTGTTCATCGGCAGGGTCCACGGTAACAGATGGATGAAGAACATGACACAAACCGCATAAACCATGAAAACGATCAAGGACAAGGAATTCGGCGGCGAGAGGCCGCTATACTGCGCACACGGGCTGAGGCTCGAGAACGTTGTGATCCACGCTGGGGAATCGTCCCTCAAGGAGACCTCGGACATACGCGCCGTGCGCTGCCGCTTCGAGGGAAAGTACCCCCTGTGGTGCTGCGACCGCTTCGACGTCAGGGACTGCCTCTTCACGCCCGGGGCACGCGCGGCCCTCTGGTACTCGCGCGACCTGCTGATGGAGGACTGCGTCGTGGACGCACCAAAGATGTTCCGCGAGATGGACAGGCTGACGCTGCGCCGCGTGGTTTTCAGCCAGGCGGCGGAGACCTTCTGGAGCTGCCGCCACGTCACCCTCGAGGACGTGCGGGCCGAGCAGGCGGATTACATCTTCATGCATTGCAACGACGTGGAGATCGACAATTTCCACCTCAACGGCAACTATTCCTTCCAATGGGCCAAGGACGTCGTAATACGGAATTCCATCCTCAACACCAAGGACGCCTTCTGGGAAACGGAGAACGTAACCGTGTACGACTCCGTCATCGATGGGGAGTACCTCGGCTGGCATTCGCGCGGCCTGAGGCTGGTGCGCTGCCACATAGGCGGCGGCCAGCCGCTCTGCTACGCCGAAGGCCTCGTCCTGGAGGACTGCACCTTCGCGGATGACGCGGAGCTCGCCTTCGAATACAGCGACGTCAGGGCGACCGTCAAGGGTCGCGTCCCTTCCATCAAGAACCCCAGGACGGGGTTTATCAAAGCCGGGAGCTGCGGCGAAGTCATCATCGACGCCAACATCAAGGCCCCCGGAAACTGTGAAATAACAATCGGATAAGCATATGTACGATTTCGACACCATCATCCCCCGGCGCGGCACCTCCGCGGTCAAGTGGGACGCCCGTCCGCCCTTCGAGGCGGACACGGACGGCATGATCCCCCTCTGGGTGGCCGACATGGACTTCAAGGCCGCCCCCTTCATCATGGACGCCCTACGGAAAAGGATGGAGCACGGGGTATTCGGCTATGTCACCGTGCCTGACAGCTACTACGAAGCCGTCCGCCGCTGGTTCTCCCGCCGCCACGGCTGGAACATGGAAAAGGACTGGATCCTGTACACCACCGGCGTCGTCCCGGCCCTCTCCGTCGTCGTAAAGGCCCTTTCCAGGCCCGGAGAGAAGGTTATAATACAGTCGCCGGTATACAACTGCTTTTTCTCCTCCGTGCGCAACAGCGGCTCCGAAATCCTCGACGTGCCCCTCATCTACCATGACGGCACGTACAGTTTCGACTTCGACGGCTTGGAGCGCGCCTGCGCGGATCCCAAGGCCACGCTGCTGCTGCTGTGCAATCCGCACAACCCCGCCGGGCGGGTCTGGACCCGCGCGGAACTCGCGCGGGTCGGCGACATCGCCCGGCGCCACGGTGTCGCCGTCGTCAGCGACGAGATCCACTGCGAGATCGTAATGCCCGGATACCATTACACCCCCTTCGCCTCCGTGTCGCCGGAAGACCAGGCCAACTGCGTCACCCTCTGCTCCCCCAGCAAGAGCTTCAACATCGCCGGGCTGCACATAGCGAACATCGTCACTCCGAATGCTGAGTGGCGCAGGCTCATCGACCGCGTCATCAACGTCTACGAGCTCTGCGACGTGAACCCCTTCGGGGTCGTCGCACTCGAGGCGGCCTACTCTGAGGAGAGCGACGGATGGCTTGAAGAACTGAATCAATACATATATGACAACTACCTGCTGCTCAAGGAGAAACTTCCAGACTATCCTGTATGCAAGCTCGAGGGAACCTATCTCCCGTGGGTGGATGTCAGCAGCCTCGGCGTCCCTTCGGAGAAGATCGTGGAGACTCTGCTGAGGGACTACAAGGTTTGGGTGAACGCAGGCACGATGTACGGCACCGAAGGATTCATACGCATCAACCTCGCCACGCCGCGCAGCCTTCTGGCCGAAGGCCTCGACCGCGTCGTCCGCGGTCTGGCAACCTTCTCCAAATGAATCTCAAACAAAGATTGAAGTCATGAGATATATATTATTGACAATCCTTGCGTTAGCTTCCTTTGCCAATGGTTTGGCAGCAAAGCCCGTCGAAGTCAAATCCCCCGACCGGAGCATCGTCTTCTCGGTAGACATCTCCCCCGAAGGCCGCATCGTCTACAGACTGTCCAACGACTGGAAGACGACGATAGAATGGTCCGAGATCGGGTTCGCAGCCGGCGCGGACGCAGCCCCGCAGGCTCTGAGCCTGGACTCCAGGGGGCACAAGAAGGTCCGCATCAGGCAGGAGTGGCGGCCCCTGTGGGGCAAGCGCGCCGTGGTCCCCGACCGCTACAACGGCCGGGACTTCACCGTAAGGTTCGCCGGCCTCGGCGAAGTGACGCTGCAGGTGCGCGTGTATGACGACGGGGCGGCATTCCGCTTCGCCGGCCTCCCCGCCGGGGAGATGAGCGAGAAGGCGGAATTCAACTTCGCCGGGGACTACACGGCGTGGTTCTACAACGGCGAAAGGCACAACATCGGTCCCGAGAAGCTCAGCGAATCCGACGACGAAAGGCTTCCGCTGATGACCGTCAAAGCCGCGGAGGACCGCTTCCTGGCGGTCCACGAGGCCGCGCTGACCCCCGAAGGGTGGCCCATGCGGCTCCGCTCCGCGGCCGGTTCCACCGCCTTCGAACTCATCCCCGAGCGCATCTCCGCATCCTCCCCCTTCACCTCCGCATGGCGCGTCATAATGTGCGCGGATACGCCCGGAGGCCTGGTTGACTCGCACCTTCTGGAGCTCCTAAACCCGGAGCCGGAGGGGGATTTCAGCTGGGTAAAGCCCGGCGTGGCGCTCTGGGACTGGCGCATCGACGGGGCGGTCTGGGAGGATTTCCATTACGGGATGAACTACGACTCGTGGACGAGGATGATAGATTTTGCCGCGGAGCAGGGCTTCAGCCATCTCGTGCTGGACGCCAACTGGTACGGGCCGGAGTTCTCCGCAGACTCTGACCCGGTCAAGGGCGACAAGGCCCGCGACGTGCAGCGCATCATCGCCTACGGCCGCGAGCGCGGCGTGGGCGTCTGGCTGTATCTCAATGACGTCGCAGGCACGCGCTATCCCATAGAGGAGACGCTCGCACAGTACGAGCAGTGGGGCGCGGCGGGCGTGAAGTACGGCTTCATGAACGGCATGCCGCTGGAGAAAAACCGCAAGACGCAGGAAATCACCGCTTTATGTGCCAAGCACCACCTGCTGGTGGACTATCATGACTATCCGGTGCATCCCTTCGGACAGATGCGCACCTGGCCCAACGCGGTCACCCGCGAATACTGCAAGGCGCAGCTGGACGGCCACCAGATCTTCCAGCCCAAGACCTTCGTCACCTCTGTTTTCGTCAACATGGTCGCCGGGCCGGTGGACATGAACAACGGCTTCATGGAGCTCCATCAGGGCCGTACTACCCGCAAGGACAACAACCAGGAGGTCCCCTCCACCGCCACGGGTGAGATCGCCCGCACTATGATCACATGGTCCGGGGCGACAGTCATCCCCGACATCCCGGAGTACTACCGCAAGTACCCCGTGCTTCTGGAGTTCCTTTCCGCCGAAAAGCAGCCATGGCGGGAAAGCCGGACCCTCGCCGGGGAGATTGGCTCTTACATCGTGATGATGCGGCAGAACGCCGACGGCGACTATCTGGTGGCGGCAGCGACGGACGAGTCCGGGCGGACGCTGTCCGTCCCGCTGTCTTTCCTGCCGAAAGGCAGTTGGACGGCGACGGTCAGCACCGATGCGCCCGGCGCCGACTTCCGCACCAACCGCGAGCCCACCCGTTCCGAGACCCTCGAGGTGACCCGCAAGTCGACCCTCACCCTCCCCCTCGCTCCCGGTGGCGGCGCCTGCGTCCTGATTCGGAAGCAGTAGCCCCGCCGCTTTCAGGCCCACCATCATTGGAGCCGCTACAGGCCCCCGGCTGCTATCCGCTGTACCGCGCTTCGCGCACCACAAACCCTGACCATGGCAGAAGCAATCGGAGCCGCTACAGGCCTCCGGTTGCTATCCGCTGAACTGCGCTTCGCGCTCCGCGGACCCTAGCCCGGGTAAAAGCAGCCGGAGGCCTGTAACGGCTCCTGAATGCCCTCTATTTTTCCTTCAAAAGCCAACAAAATGCACTCTTTTTTTATCTATCGGCTACATCCTCCTTCACAAAGCACGGTATTAAACAAAATTTCTCCTGCGTGATTGAGTATCAGCAGAAGAAACAATGTTGTTTATTTTGATAACAAAAATGTTAATCCCCTAAAAAGCGGATTTTGGAGAGGTCGCGGGGCTTTGCGGCGGGTGTTTCGTCGGGGTAACCGACCGCGATCAGGTAGAGGATTTTGTAGTCAGGATTTATGCCGAGTTTTGCCATGTAGGGAGCCGCTTCCGGGGAGGATTGAAGGAAGCGGAGAGGACCTCCGAGGCAGCATGTGCCGAGGCCGAGGGACTGTGCGGCAAGCATGACGTTTTCGCCGAGGAGGCCGGCGTTGACGCCGTTGTAGGTGTCGTCAGGAGCGGCGACTGCAATCACCGCCGGAGCGTTCACGAACATGTTCCTGAAGCCGGGACGCGAGGCCGCCTGCGGGTTCGCGGCCTTGTAGATTTCGTTGACGCCGTCGATCCATTCCTTGCTGTCGATGATGCACACTTCCCAAGCCTGTGCGTTCATTCCGTTGGGGGCGTTCACGCCGCATTCGGCGATGAGCTGCAGTTTCTCCCTCTCGACGGGGGTGTCCTTGTACTGGCGGATGGAGCGCCTGGCCATGATGGCCTCGATGACGGCGTTGCCGTCCCCTGCCCCGTCCTGCGCCCTGGCGGCGCCGCCGTTCGCGCAGCCTGCGGCTGCGACCAGCCCTGCTGCCAGGACTGCGATAATGCTCTTTTTCATAGTGTTAACTGTTCTGAGTTGGATTATCAATTAAAAATGCCCCGCAGCGAATGCCGCGGGGCATCATGGTATCGACGGAAATTACTTGAGCTTCAGGGCATCGGTAATCTGCATCGAGATGGCCTGCCAGTGGGCCTTGGTCAGGGAGTCTGAAGATTTGGCCTTGGCGGCCTTCTTCTGCAGGTCGGTGAGCGTGGCGATCAGCATGGCGCGGGCGTCGGAAGTCGCGGCGTTAGTGCTGTTCACGACCTCGATGGCGGAGGTGACGAAGCGGCGCTGCAGGTAGCGGCGGTAGCTGTCGACCGCACGGCCCTTGTCAAGCTCGGAGAAGATCATGCCGGTAAGGTCGGAGAGGTACTCCTCCGGCTTGTAGGCGGTGGGATCGTACTGGGCGAACTGGGCGAGGCGGTTCAGCTTGGCGACGCTGAGGAGGTTGGACGAGCTGACCACGGCGTTGACGAGGGTGTAGAGGTTGTTGTCCGGCGAGTCGGTGATGTCGAAGATGTACGGGACGTCCACAAGCCACGTCGGCTTGTTGAACAGCTGCTCGTTGAGGAAGTTCAGGGCGTTCTTCTGCCTGTCCTTCGGCACGGGGGCGTACTTGACCTGGTCGGGCTGCTCGATGCTGTGGTTGGTGATGAAGCGGCCTCCGATATTGGCGGAGACGTGTCCGAGGTAGCGGTTGAACTGGCTGACAACGGCGCTGTACATTCGGCTGACATTGGTGTACATGTCAGCTTCCTCGACGTTCCAAGCGGGAATCTGTCCAATGGTGCGCTTGAGGTTGAGGATACCGTAGTTGCTGGCGGCAACGGCGTCGTCACCAAGGTCCTCGGTGAGGGCGCGCGGGTCGTTGTCACGGCCCTCGCCGCCGAACCACAGGCGCGGGTTCTCGGCAAGGCGCTCGATGATGACCTTGTTCCAGTAGAGATGGTCCTCCTTCGGAGTCTTGAAATACGTCGGCTTATAGCCGAATTCGATGGCCCACTTGTCGTAATCGTTGATGCGCGGATAGAGGCCGGCCTTGGTGATGTTGTCCTCCGGCTGGGCCACGTAGTTGAAGCGCGCGTAGTCCATGATGCTGACGGTGTGGCCGTGCTCCTCCACCCATGCCTTGTCACGGAGCAGTTCGACGGGGGTCTGGCTGCTGGATCCCATGTTGTGGCGGAGGCCGAGGGTATGGCCGACCTCGTGCGAGGAGACGAAGCGGATGAGGTCGCCCATCAGTTCGTCGTCATACTTGATCTTGCGGGCGCGCGGATCGACGGCGCCGGCCTGTACCTGGTACCAGTCGTGCACCAAAGTCATGACGTTATGATACCAGCCGATGTGGCTCTCGATGATCTCGCCGGAGCGAGGGTCGTGGACGTTCGGACCATAGGCGTTGGCCGTAGGCGAAGCCAGGTAGCGGATCACGGAGAAGCGGGCGTCCTCGAGGCTCATGTCGGGATTGTCCTCAGGCCACTCCTCGGCGTGGATGGCGTTCTTCCAGCCGGCCTGCTCGAAGGCGGCCTGCCAGTCGTTGACGCCGGCGATGAGGTACGGGCGCCACTGCTTGGGCGTAGCGGGGTCGATGTAATAGACGATGGGCTTGATAGGCTCCACGAGCTCTCCCCTCTTCTGCTTCTCGATGTCCTCGGGACGGGCCTCGAGGCGCCAGCGGGTGATGAAGCTGACGGTCTCGACCTCCTGCTGGTCATCGGTGAACTTGCTGTAGCCGTCTGCGAAATATCCGACGCGCGGGTCGAAGTAGCGCTGCTGCATGGGCACCTCCGGGAGGAGGACCATGGAGGTATTGAGGACCAGCGTGACGACACCGGCCTGCGAGCCGGCGGGCAGCGGGCGGGAGGCCTGGGGGCCGCCGGGGCCGCCGGGGCCGCCCTGGCCGCCGGAAGCTCCGCCCTGGGCATTGAACGAGTATGTCTTTGTGACCGTCACCTCGGTATTGATCGGATAGGTGCGGATGCTGTTGATGAAGCTCGCGTCACCACGCACATTGCCGAGATTGTACGAGCGCTTGGAGCGGCTGTCCAGAGAGAACACCTGGGTATCGCCCTCGAAGAGGCTCGTCACCTTGACGCGGGTCGTGCCCTCGCTGGATTTCTCCTCGGGCTTGAAGGAAGCGACGATAGGATTCTCAGAACTCACCTTCACGGCCTTGGCGATATCGTCGCCCTCGTCGGCCGCGATGCTCAGCACGTCGGCGCGGAGCAGGAGGTTGCCGTTGGAGGCCTTCTCCCAATAAACCATCGCCTCATTCACCTCTTCACCGCCATACTCACTGGCGCCGGGAGTGTTACTGACGTAGCGGGTCACTGCAAGGATCCTGCGGCCGAGAATCTCGTCAGGAATCTCGAAATACCAGTCCTTCTCATTCTGGGCGACTCCGAAGAGTCCCTGCTTGAAAGTCAGTTCGGGAGCCTTCTCCTTTTCCTGTGCGGCGTTCTCACCCTTGGAACCGCCTGCGGGCGGCACTCCGGGCCTTCCCGGAGGCTGCGCACCTGCCGATAGGCTCATGGCCAGCAGCATGGTTGCAATCAAATAAAATGCTTTTCTCATGTTTGTTAAGTTTGTAGATAACGATCTTGCTGTCAAGTCTTGTAAATATAAGCACTTTTCTCCGAAAAACAAGAAGATATATCTCCGGGAGCACCACCCTCAGGAACTAAAGAAGTCATGAGTGCGGTTTTGCACGGTATTTGTAGATTTTGCATGTCAGTTTATTTAACCATTTACGACATGAAGAGACTTTTAAGCATGGCTTTTGCCGCCGTCTGCGCGGCTTTCATATTCACTTCCTGCGAAACCCTCGACCCGGACAAGGATTTCAGCGGTACGCCCTATGGATTCTGGGTGGTGGACAAACTCGAGGTAGAGGTTTCGACAACCGTCAACGGCAATACCACGACTCACACTTCAACTACGGATTTCTCAAAGGATTATTGCCGTCTGAATCTCGACACTTCGTTCCTTGCTTCACTATGGTACAATCTCGACCTTGACGTCGAAACATTCAGTTACGACAAGAATGCAAAACGGATAGAGTTCAAGGAAGGTCTCAATGCCGGCGGCAACGCAAAGGCGATCGTCCTGCTGGGCATCTATGATGTAGAGCTCAGCGGTGACAACATGGTACTGAAACAGCCGGAATCCGCCATCAACACCTCAGTGTTCGGTATCAGCGAAAGAGCGACATACTACTTCCACCGCGCACCGAAGTCTGAAAAGCCCAAGGAAGAATCCGCCAACTGATCACAGACCCAGGAGGCTGCGCGCCTCAGTGGTCAGGAAGGGCTCGATATCGGAGTATGGTACGACGAAAGAGGGCATCCCCTCCGCATAGCTGGCAATTTCGTACTGCTGGTATATGAAGCCCAGGCCGTTGTCCGTAGGATACAGAGGCCAGGAAGGCAGCGGAATGAAGCCGTCCTCTATGAACAGGCCGTCCTTCAGTTCGTCCCAAGTGGTTTCATATCCGCATTCCGCGTAATAATCCAGAAGCCCCTTGATGAGCAGGGGCTGCATCCCGGCGGCGCCGGAGGCGTCGACGAAGTCGGCGACGCGGCTGCCGTCCTTCTTCGAGAAGGTCAGGCAGCCCGCGCCGGTAATGCCGCCGTGCGCGCCGCCCATATAGACATAATCCATTGAGCGGAACACCACGTAGCGGTCCGTCTCATCCACCTTTTGCAGGCTGAACTCATACTCCCAGCGCGGGAAAGACTCAAGGAACTCAGCCTTCTGTTCGTCGGTGAAATCCTCATCCTCAAGTATGTAGGCCTTCCTTTCGTCAGCATCTCCCTGCGCCAGGCGCGAGATGACTCCGAATGCCCCGTCGCGGTAATGCTCCAGCATCGCTTTCGGATCGGAGACGTCACCGTCATAGGCCGGGACCATCCGTTCATTCTCATAAGAGGTTATATACCCCAGTATCCCGTCTATCACGTCCGTCAGCTCCATACGGACATTCTCCGCAACCTTTCCGGACCCGGAGGGGAGCTCGGCATCCATAGTCATCAACGCGCAGGCGGTCGAATCCGCCCAATGATAAAGCTCAGTCTCCATCGGCCCGCGTGCATCCTTGCACGACGCGGCGAGCAGAAGCGCCGCCGCCAAGGCCATACATTTCACAAACCTCATAATGTCATTTGTTTAAGGGCCCTTGCCAGCTGGTCCGGGCAGCTCGTACCCCTGCCTTTGCAGTCGATGCCCTCAAGCCGGGCAATGGCCTCGTCCACCTTCATCCCCGCGCACAGCGCAGCTATGCCCTGGGTATTGCCGTGGCATCCGCCGGTGTATTTCACTTCGCAGATCACGTCGCCTTCCGTCTCGATGTCGATCTGCATGGAGCACACGTAACCGCAGGTCTGGAACGACGCCCTACGCACGTTCCCCTCGGCGCTCTCCCCTATCTTCGTAACTTCATAAATATCCATGACTGTCCTTTTTTATGTTCCAACCGCTAATATACGTTTTTTCTCCCGAAAGACGTTATCCTTCGACCTGTGGTAGAAGGATGTGGCCGTTTTTGCCTGAAAGGGCGGTATCCTTCGACCGGCGGTAGAAGGATGCAGGGGTGCGGGCAAAAAAACCGGGGCCGTGACAGGCCCCGGGGTGTAGGTTTTAGCAATGATCATCCGGCGGGAAGCCCGCCGAGGAGCGGCTAGCGGAACAGCAGCGTGGCGAACTCGGAGAGATAGTGCCTCCAGTTCTTCCATACATGGCCGCAGTCGGACTCCACGTAAGTGTACTTGTAGCCGTGCGCGTCGAGGTTCTCGCGGAAGGTCTTGTTGGCCTCGTAAAGGAAATCCTCGTCACCGATGGCGATCCAGTACAAAGGCTTGTAGGAGAAGAGCTTCTCGAGCTTGGCGTCGAAGTCGCGGGTCATCTCCGAGGTGGCGCGGGCGCCCCCGTAGTTGCCCACGGCGGCGGAGAACAGGCCGACGTAGCCGAACTTGTCGGGATAGTTGGCCGAGATCACGCTGGTGTGTCCGCCGCCCATGGAGAGGCCGCAGACTGCGCGGTGCGCGCGGTCGGCATATGTGCGGTAAGTCTTGTCCACGAAGTTCACGACGTCCATGAAGGTAGCCTCATAGGCGTTGGGCTCGGTGCGGACTGCCCGGCTGTTCTTGGCCTCGGCGTAGCCGAGACTGTTCTCGCCGGGCGCCGCCGTCATGCCCGCATGCCCGTTGGGCATCACGACGATCATCGGTTCGCACTTGCCGGCGGCGATGAGGTTGTCCATGATCTGCGCGGCGCGGCCGAGGTTGAGCCACTCGTTCTCATCTCCGCCGCCTCCGTGGAGGAGGTACAGCACGGGATACTTCTTGGTGGAAGCCTCATATCCGTGCGGGGTATAGACGCTCATGCGGCGCTCGTAGCCGAGGGAGGAAGGATACCAGATCTTGGAAACGGTCCCGTGGGGGACGTCCTGGACCATGGTAAGGTCGCCGACCTCGCCGGGAACCACGAACACGTTGCGCAGCACCTCTCCGTCACGGATGGTGTACGGGGCGGCGGCGTCGATGACGTAGTTGCCGTCGATGATGAATTCGTAGCGGTAGAGCTCGCTCTTGGTGGGGACGGTCGTGTAGGTCCACAGGCCGTCGTCACCCTTCTTCATCTGGGCGAAGCCCTCGCCGAAAGTACCGTTCTCCAGCTGGAAGAAATTGCCTCCCACCTGCACGGACTTCGCGTCGGGAGCGGGATAGGTAAAAGTAATCGTACCTTCTGGGTTGACCACGACGGTCTTGCACACGAGATTCATCGTGGCGTCGGCCTTGCCGTCAGCCACGACGACGCGCGCCGACCTGTAGCCCGGAAGCGAGAAAAGGAGGGTGTCCCCTTCCGCCGCGTCGATGGTATAGTTACCTTCGAAGTCGGTCCTGGCGGTGGCGTTACCGCCCACGACCGAGACGTTAACCCCGGCCACAGGAGCCCACAACTGGCTCGCGACGTTGCCGGAGACACTGCCCTCCTTCCGGCCGCACGAAGCGGCCAGAAGCAAGGCGGCCAAAGCTATCAGGATAATCTTTCTCATCTCAGTTCCTTAGAATTTGAAGACGGCGGCGGATATCGGGGAGATATTGATGACATCGCCCTTCTTCGTCTGCTTGTAAGTGCACTTCTTGTAGCTGCCCGCGATGAGTTCCGGAGCGGAAGGCTCAGTAGGGAGCGTGACCGTCACGGCCTTGCCGGAAGGATTCAGCACGACATAGCAGCGCTCGTTTCCGAGCTTGCGCTCATAGACCATGGGATAAGGCTGGTCCAGGCTGCTGACAAGACGCCATCCGGCGTCGGCGCCGAGCGCCTTCACCTCCTTGCGGAGGGCAAGCATCGAGCGGACGTAGTTCAGCAGCGACGCGGGGTCGTTCTCCTCCTTCTCCACCGTCATGCGGTCAGGGTCGGGATCCTGCGGGATATATACCTTCTCGATGGGGCAGGTGGAGAAGCCGCCGTTGGCGGTGCCGTCCCAAAGCATGGGGATGCGGCAGCCGGCGCGGCCTCCAGAGCCGTCGGTCGACGGGGCGTTGGGATTCTGCTTCAGTCCTATCTCGTCGCCGTAGAACAGGAACGGCACTCCGGGCATGGTCAGGAAGAAGGTCATGGCCACCTTGAGCTCCTCGGGAGTGGTGCGGCCATCGGTGCAGACACGGTTGAAGTCGTGGTTTCCTGAAGGCATGCAGACATAGCCGTTGCCCTTTACCGCATCATACTGATAGGTATAGAGGTCATACCAGACCTTCAGCTCACCGGTACCGGACTTGTCGAAGTACGGCGCGGCCGGTGTGGCGCTGGCGGCGGGACCGAAGCCCCTGCGGCCGTAGAAGAACAGCGTGGAGTAGTTGTACTGCCCGTCGTGGCAGAAGAAGTCGAGGTCGAAGTTCGCCGCCGCCACTGACTGCGCGGGGTTGAACCACTCGGCGATCAGGATGCCCTCGGGGTACTCCTCGTCGAACCACTTCGTGAAATCCTCCTTCCAGAGCTTGATGGTGGCGGACTTGTCGAAGTCGTTCTTCACGAGGCTCGCAGCCATGTCCACGCGGAAGCCGTCCACGCCCTTGTCCATCCAGAACGACATGATGTTCTTGATCTCACGGCGCATGGCCTTGGGCCCCGGCGCATCAACCGCCTGCTCCCAGGGATGTTCCGGATCGGGATCGGCGAAACCGAAGTTCAGGGCCGGCTGGGTGTCGAAGAAGTTCTTTACATAGAAAGGCCCGCGGGGGGCGTCCGTAGCCACGAACTTGCGGATGAGGCTGGCGCTGGAGTTCATCAGCGCGGCATAGTCCATAGGACCGGTCTGCGCCGGCTCCTCAGGCTTGAAAGTAGGCCAGATATAGTAGTCGGAATAGCGCAGGTCCGCGCCTTCCTTGGACTGGAGGAACCATTCACACTGGTCGGAAGAATGTCCGGCCACCAGGTCCATGACCACCTTGATGCCGCGTGCGTGGGCTTCCGCAATCAATTCCACCAGGTCGTCATTGTCGCCGAAACGCTTGTCCACGCGGTAATAGTCGATGATATCGTAACCGCCGTCCGTCCAGCCCGACACATAGACCGGGTTGAGCCAGATGGCCGTGACCCCGATGGACTTGATGTAGTCCAGGCGGGAGATGATACCCTGAAGGTCGCCGTAACCGTCGCCGTCGCTGTCCTGGAAGGACGAGGGATAGATCTGGTAGAAGACGGCGTCGCTCAGCCAGGACGGCTGAGATTTCTTCTGAGCGGACATGCCGGGGGCAAGGAGCACGCACGCAAGTGCGATTGCCAGTATTTTCTTCATGCTATTTCTTTTGTTAGTAATTGTTTACAGTCAAAGGAACATCCGGACATCACAGTTTCCCGACGACGAGACGCAGCCAGTCCTCCATGGCGGAGACCCAGCTTTCCTTGAAAACCATGGAGTCCTGCCATCCCCAGCCATGGCCCCCGTAGGGGTAGATATGCAGGGTGGCGGACACCTTGTTCGCGATCAGTTGTTCATAGTACATCAGGCTGTTCTGCGGGACGACGACGGTGTCGTCGGAACACAACACGATGAAGGCAGGCGGCGTGTCCGCCGTCACATTCTTCTCGCAGCTGTACTTGTCTATCAGGGCCTGCGGAGGCTCCTTGCCCAGAAGCGCGTCGCGGGACATCATGTTCGTCAGCTCCGTCTCCATCGTAATGACGGGATACATGAGTATCTGGAAATCAGGGCGCGTTTCACTGTCGACGAACATGGTCGCGCCGCAGGCGGCGAGATGTCCGCCGGCGGAGTTGCCCATGACGCCGACCTTGGTGATGCCCAGATCCGTGCGGCTCCGCATGATGCGTATGGCCTGCTGGAGGTCACTCAGCGGGACCTCGTGGTGGCCGACCGGGAGACGGTACTGCAACATGCAGTATGTGATCCCCCGGGCGTTGAACCAATCGTGGAGATCCCTTCCCTCATGGGTCTGCGACTCCATGACATAGGCTCCGCCGGGGCACATGATGACGCACAGTCCGTTGGGCTCGCGCGCAGGATACACCTCCATCATGGCCAGCTCGTAGTTCTTTGCTCCGAAGACCATGAATCCGGATTCCGGTCCGGGAATCTCGAATGCGTTGGGCGCACCGTCCGGCCAGAGCCTGACAGTGTCGATCTGCGGTCCCCGGCGGCCCTGGGCAGACAAGCCCAGGGCCACGAGGAACAGCAGGGAAAGGGATACTAGGACCCTTTTCATGCGGTCGGACTAATTGAAGGCGGCGTAGCCCGGGTTCTGCACGTAAGTACCGCCGGTGAGGTTGTACTGCGTGACGGGAATCGGGAAGTACTCGTCGCGGCCGGCCTTGAAGGACACGCCCTCGTAGTACACGCGCTTGCCCTTCTCGACTTCGACGAAGCGGTTCATCGTGTCAGCCATGACGCCCCAGCGGACCAGGTCGAAGAAGCGCTCGCCCTCGAGTGCCAGCTCGAGACGGGTCTCGAAGCGGACGGCCTTGCGGGCATAGTCCTGCGTCCAGCCGGCGGCAGGATACTCCTCGATCTCATACTTGGCCGCATAGCCGTCGATATCCACGGCCTGAGGGAACCTCGTCTTGTCCGCCCATGCGGTCACGTACGGGCTGTTCTTGGCGCGGCGGCGGATCTGGTTGACCAGTTCGCGGGCCTCGTCCAGCTGGCCCAGCTCGACCATGGCCTCGGCACGCCACAGCAGGACGCTGGCGTAACGGATGATCTGGTAGTTAAGGCCGGAGTTGCCCCAAGGATAAGTGGTGGCCAGGTGGCCGGAATCCGGGGATACGAGGAAGCGCTTGATGATATGGTAGCCATAGGAGTTGAAATCGCGGTACCAGGTCTCGGTGACGGGCTCCACCTCATAGGTCTTCCAACGGACGTTCAGACGGCCGACGATGAAGTCCAGACGGGGATCCACAGGGTGGTCGATCTGCGTGTTGGTGTAGGTCTTGGTGTCGCCGTTGACTGTCTCGACGACCACGTCATAGTCCTCGTTCTGGAAGGAGCCGTCAAGCATCGGCAGGCCGTTCACGGTCTTGAACGCGTTGACGAGGTCCTGGCTGGCCCAGAAGAAGTTGTCACCGTTGTACGGGCCCTTCGGGGTGTTCAGCAGGGCGCTCCAGTTGACGTGTCCGATGGCGCTGTAGGCCCAGGGCAGGGACAGGGTGGCGCCGTCGTTCATGGAGTACTGAACCGCGAAGATGGACTCCTTGCCGTTCTCGTACTCGACGATGTCGAGCTGCTGGAAATCGTCGAACAGGCCGTACTTGCCGGAGTTGATGACCTCGCCGGTCAGGGAGACCACCTTCTGGAGGTCGGCCTGGTCGATGCCGGTCACGGCGTTGTTGGAAGGATTCTGGCGATAGGCCTTATAGAGGTACACCTTGGCGGCATAGGCCTTGGCCACCCACTTGTTGATACGGCCCAGGTCCTGGAAGGAATCGGGCAGGATCTGGCCGGCCTCCTCCATGTCCTTGGCAATCATGCCGAGGATCTCGTCGCGGGAGTACACGTCATTGCGGGTCGTGCTGTACTCATCCTCGGGAGTCTTGTCGTCGATCCAGGCGATCTTGTTGAAATGACGGCTCAGCTCGAAGTAGTAGTGGGCGCGGAGGACGCGCATCTCAGCCTTCAGGTACTCCAGCTCGGGGACATCGGCAGGGTCCAGGTCGTCCAGGGCGTTCAGCGCCATGTTGGTGCGCCGGATGGACTGGTACAGGGCCTGCCACCAGCCGTTCAGGAGGCCGTGGCTCGCATCGATCGCGTTGGTCTCGATCATGTGCATGTTGGTATTGTCGGAAGGACCGCCGCCGCCCTTGTAGGCGTTGTCGGAGTGGAGTTCACCCTCGATCCAGTGGTTCACCGGGGAGGACATGGCGCCGAACGTGACGTTCGGACCGGCCAGCGCCGCATAGGCGGCATTGATCAGGTAACTGATACCTTCGCTCGTGGTCAGGGAAGCGTTGTCCAGCGACGCCTGCGGAGGCAGGTCGAGGAATTCCTTCTCATTACAGGCGACCAGGGCCGCGCAGCAGACGACACTTAAAAGTATATTCTTGATTTTCATATACGTCAGTGATTAATGGTTAGACTAGAAACCGATGTTCAGACCAAGGACGAAGTTCTTGCCGAACGGATACGGATATCCGGTCGCCTCCGGATCGGGTCCGGTGTACTTGGTGAAGGTCAGCAGGTTCTGACCCTGGATGAAGACGCGCGCGGAGCGGAGCTTGACCGAGCGGAGCGTGTCGGCCGGGAGCGAGTAGCCGAGGACGATGTTCTTCAGGCGGATGTATGAGCCGTCCTCCACATACCAGGTGGAAGTCTGGTTCTCGTTGTTCGAGTTGATGGTGGTGGGAGCGGCGTACTTGCAGTCGTAGGTGCCGGTCTTCTCGTACTCGTAATAGGCGTTCATAGCATCGACGAGACGGGTGGAATGGTTGCCGAGACCCTCGCCGAGCGGGAAGAAGTCGGTGTAGAGCTTGGAGGTGTTGTAGACGTCACGTACCATGCCGTTGAAGAACATGGCCAGGTCGAAGCCCTTCCACGCGGCGTTGAAGTTCAGACCGAACTGCACCTTAGGAAGGTCGCTGCCGATGAACTGCTGGTCCTTTGCGTCGATGATGTTGTCACCGTTGACATCCACGTACTTGATACGTCCGACGCCCGGAGCGCGGCCGGACACGGTGTACTTGGCCATGTACTCATCGACCTCCTTCTGGGTGTGGAAGACGCCGTCGGTCACGTAACCCACGCGGCCGCCGTAAGGAAGGCCGACGTTGGTAACGTTAGCGTTGGCGTTACCGCAGCCGAAGGTCCAGTAGATTTCCTCCGGGAGGTCGGTGATGGCGTTCTTCTGCAGCGTGGCGTTGCCGGAGAACTCATAGCTGAAATCACCGACCGTGTTGCGCCAGGAGGCGATCACCTCGATACCCTTGTTGTTCATCGAGGCGCAGTTCTGGTAGGAGGATGCACCTTCACCGTAGATGGCCGGCAGGGACAGCATGTAGAGCATGCCCGTGGTGTTCTTGGTGTAGGCGTCGAAGGTGATGGACAGGCGGTTGTTGAAGAAGCCGGCGTCGAAGCCCACGTTCCACTGCTCGGTCTGCTCCCAACGGAGGTTGGAGTTTCCGGTCTGGCTGCGGATGGCGCCGTAGGAAAGGGTCCTGTCGTCTCCGCTCAGGTTGTACGTACTGTTGTAGATATTGACGTCATACAGGCTGTACGTGGCGGTGTTGTTGATCTGGTCGTTACCGTTGATACCCCAGGAAGCGCGGAGCTTGAGGTCGGACAGCCAGCCTGCGTCTGCCAGGAAGTTCTCCTTGTTGACCCTCCAGCCGATGGAGGCGGAAGGGAAGATACCGGAGTTGTTCTCCTTGCCGAAGCGGGAAGAGGCGTCGCGGCGGACCGTGGCGGAGAACAGGTACTTCTCGGCGAGAGTGTAGTTCACCTTGCCGAAGTAGGAGGTCATTGCATAGATGTTGGCCGAGTTGTTCGCGGTCTTCGTGCCTTCCGCGCGTGAAATATATACGTAGTCGCGGTTCGTCATGCCGAAGCCCGTACCGGTGGCCGTAGTGACGTCGGTGCGGTTCTTCTTGGCCTCGGTTCCGAGGAGGACCGTCAGGGCGTGGATGCCGCTGTTGAGGTTGTACTGTGCCGTGTTGGTCCAGACCCACTCGAGGTTGTCAGTCTGTGTTACGTCCAGGGAGGTCTCGGAGTAGGAACGCACGTGCTCGTCCCACGCCGGGGTCAGGATATTCTGGTAGTTCGGGTTGTAGTTGACGCCGAAGGTGGTGCGTAACGTAAGGTTCTTGATGGGAACGACCTCAGCGTAGGCGTTGCCGAAAATGCGCCAGCTCTTGTAGATGTTGTTGGCCTCGTTGTCGATGTAGCGGATCGGGTTCTGGCGTGAGCCGAGGAGGTCCATTTCAGCGCCTGCATAAGTACCGTCGGTGGCGTAGATGGCCTGGGCGGGATGCTGGGCGATGATCTGGCGCTCGATGGACTCGTATCCGTCCGGTTTCTTGTGCTGGGTCCAGTAGGTCAGGTTTACGGACTCGCCAATCCTCAGGCGGTTGTCGAAGAAGCGGTACTCAGTGTTGTATCGGGTGCCGAAGGACAGGTAGTCGGAGTTGCGGAGCGTACCGTCCTGGTCCAGGACGTTGAAGCTCAGCGAGGAGACATGGTCTTTCGTTCCCTTGGAGATGGAGAGGCTGTAGTTCTGCATGAGCGCGCTGTGGTAGGACTCCTTGAACCAGTCGGTATCCGAGACGAGCATCTTCAGGTCCGGGTTGTTCGGGTCGGTCCAGTAAGGCTTGCCGAGCTGCAGCACAGCGTTAGCGCCGTCGCCGTAGACCGTGGATTTCGGCGTTACGCCGAAGTCGTTCTTGTAGGCGGCCCAGTACACTTCACCCCACTGCTGTGCGTTCATCAGGGGAATTCCCTGCTGGACCGTCTGGAGGGTGAGTGAGCTCTGGAAGTCGACGCGGATCTGGCCTTCCTGGGCGCGCTTGGTGGTGATGATGATAACGCCGTTCGCAGCCTGGGCGCCGTAGATGGCGGCGGAGGCCGCATCCTTCAGCACCTGCATGGACTCGATGTCGTTGCTGGAGATGATCGTTCCGACGTCGGAACGCGTCATGACTCCGTCGATGACGTACAGCGGGGAGGAGTTGTTGATGGTGGTCGTACCACGGATGAGGGAAGATGTCCTCGTACCGCCCGGAGTACCGTCAGTGGAGACGTTCATACCGGCCACGCGGCCCTGGAGGGCGGTCATGACGTTACCGGTCGGGATGTCGGCGACCTCCTTCATCTTGACGACGGCCACGGAACCGGTCAGGTCGGATTTCTTCTCCGTCATGTAACCGGTCACGACGACCTCGTCGAGGAAGCGGGTGTCGACATCCATCGTCACGTTCATGGTGGCGGCGGCAGGGAGTTCCTTCGACGTATAGCCGATGCAGGAAAACTCCAGGGTCGCTCCCGCGGGAGCGTTGAGCTCGAAACGTCCGTCGAGATCGGTGGACGTGCCGACGGTCGTGCCTTTGACGACCACAGCGGCACCGATGAGCGGATCGCCGTTGCCGGCATCCGTCACGGTTCCCGTGACTTTGATGTTCTGCGCGTACACGCCGGCCCCTGCGAGGAGGAAGGCCACGCACAGCATTAGCAATTTACTGATTTTCATTAGGGTGGGAGAATTTAGTGTTAGTAAATACTGTTTGGTTTGTCGTTAACGCAAAAATAAGAATTTACCCTTCCCCACCCTTGCCTTATTCAGCCAAAGACAAGCACGATTTTTCCAAAAGTCCCCTCACTTGCAGGCTTGGGACCCTTTTTACGACAGTTCGAGGATGTCGTCGACGGGGATGGGGGTGCCGTCTTCGAGCACGAGCGAACGGGTATAGGAGTCAATCTTCCTCAGACGGCCGGAAACGTGGACGTACTCCCCTCCCTCCTTCCGGGGGTCCTTGCGGAAATATGTGACAAGGACCTCAGGGCGGCTGTCAAGCCGCGCGGCGAGGTCCCGGAGGGCCGCGTCGAGCTCCTGCCTGAGGCACTCGTCGGGCTCGACGCGGCGGTCGGTGAGCCGCGCGGTCTCGCGGATGACCGCATCGTAGCCGGTCAGCGCGGCGAACGGAGAGAACTGGGCCGCACGTTCCGCCAGGGGCATCCGCGGATACCTCTTGGAAACCGGATGCGGCAGGTTGATGATGTCGTCATACTTCCCGCTCATGCCTTGTGCCCTCCTATCTGCTTGTTCCGCTCTATGGCCGTGGCACCATCCTCGAAGTTCATCCCCTTAAGGATGGCATTCCTGCCGTATTTGCGGCGGATCTCCAGGATGGCCTCCTGCTGGCGGCGCTCCTTTTCGGTGTCGAAGTCCTCCCCGAACAGCTCCAACTGCTCCCCCTCGCGGGACTCGGCCGTGACGTTCGCCGCCGTCACGTTGAGGCGGCGAACGTGCAGGGACGGGTCCGCGATGCGGTCGAAGAGGCCAAGGACGGCCTCGGAAACCAGGCGCGTGGACGAAGTCCTGCGGCCGAGGTTCACGCTGCCGTGCGCAGGCTTCGGCACCGTGCGCCCATACCAGTCCTTCACCTGCTCGCCGCGGTATCCGTCACGTACGCGCTCGTAACCTATTTCTATGACCATCTGGTCGGTCACCAGGCGTTTCGCCACCAGGTCCATCACCAGGGAGTCAGTCATCTCCCCCAGCACCACCCTCGCTTTCGCGAAGCTGTAAGGCTCGGATAGGACCTGGCCCGAGCTGAGGCTGTTGGTCATGGGACGATAGGCCTTGATGAGTTCCATGGTACACGGCTCCCAGCCCCATGCATGGTCGATAAGGAGTTCTGCATTGACGCCGAAGAGCCTGTAGAGCCAGGCCTCCCATGAGGGGTCGAGCGAGCGGCGGGCCAGTTCGCCCATCGTGCGGATGCCCGCCGCCTCGAGCTTCGAGGCTATGCCACGGCCCACCCGCCAGAAGTCCGTCAACGGCATATGGTCCCAGAGGATGCGACGGTATCCGATTTCGTCGAGCCGGGCCACTCGCACGCCGTCCTTGTCCGGATCGGAATGCTTAGCGACAATGTCCATGGCCACCTTGGCCAGGTAGAGGTTGGTGCCGATGCCGGCCGTCGCCGTAATGCCAGTCGCCGCCAGCACGTCCCGTATCATCCTCATTGCCAGGTCGTGGGCGGAGATGCCGTACGTCCGGATATAGTCGGTGGCGTCGATAAAGACCTCGTCGATGGAATAAACCTGGATGTCCTCCGGAGCGATGTATTTGAGGTAGATGGAATATATCCGGCTGCTGACCTGCATGTAAAGGGCCATCCTGGGGGTGGCGACGATGTAGCCGAGCTCCAGCGACGGGTCGGAGCGGAGCTCCGTGTCGTCGCTGGAACGACGCGCGAAGCGGCGGCCCGGCGCCGCCCGCAGCCGCGCCCCGTTGACCTCCGCCACCCTCTGCACCACCTCGAAGAGGCGCGGCCGCCCGCCCGTCCCGTATGCCTTAAGGGAAGGCGACACGGCCAGGCAGATAGTCTTGTCGGTACGGGACGCATCCGCGACGACGAGGTTCGTCGTCAGCGGATCCAGGCCCCGTTCGACGCACTCCACCGAGGCGTAGAACGACTTCAGGTCTATCGCTATGTAACTCCTGGACTCCATCTGCACAAAGATAGCAAAAAACCCGCAGGGTATCCCTGTTTTCGCCTTACCCTGCGGGCGGACTCCCGCAGGGTACCCCCATAAACGCCCTGCCCTGCGGGCATTTCCCGCAGAAAATGCTATTTTTGCAATCATGAAAGGTATCGGAATAAAATTGGCGGTCGTGGCGCTGCTGTGCGCCGGCGCCGCGACTGGCGGAGCCCGCGCGCAGGACGGCGTCCCCGAGACGCTGGACGCGCGGCTGAGCGAGGCGACGCTGCGGGTGGACTACATTTTCAGCGGGACGGACAAGGAGAGCGGAATAGCCGTGGACGAACTGAACCGCCTGGACGGATGGGCCGGGCGCCGGAGGCACATGCAGGACGTGCCGTTGCGGGGCAACGGCCAGGTCTGCATGACGGAGGCGGCCACGGGGGATACGCTTTACAGGACTTCCTTCAGCACGCTTTTCCAGGAATGGCAGGCCACCGAGGAGGCGACTCGCCTGAGAAAGAGCTTCGAGAACGTGTTCCTGCTGCCTATGCCGTCCGTTCCCGTCGATATCACCGTCGAACTTTATGATTTTCACGACCGGGTGGTCGCGACGCTGACCCATCCGGTGGATCCGGAGGATATCCTGATCCGTCCTAAGGGAGGCTTTTCGCAGGATGATGTCCGACGGTATGCGGCTGAAGGGGGCGCGCTTTCCCCGAAGGGTGTCCCGGCCCGCTACGTCCATTACAGCGGCTCACCAGAAGACTGCATCGACGTCGTCATCCTCGCGGAGGGTTATACGGAGGCCGAGAGGGACATTTTCTTCGCCGACGCCGAGGCTGCGGCCGAGTCGCTTTTCAACCACGAACCTTACGCTTCCCTGAGCGACAGGTTCAACATACTCGCCGTGGCCGCCGCCTCCGCGGACAGCGGAGTCAGCGTGCCGCGCGAGGGACTCTGGAAGGACACCGCGATAGGGTCGCATTTCGACACCTTCTACTCCAACCGCTATCTTACCACTTTGAGACTCAAACAGTTGCATGACGCACTCGCGGAATTCCCGTACGAGCACATCATCATCCTGGCCAATACCGACACATACGGCGGCGGAGGCATCTACAATTCCTACACCCTCACCACCGCCCACCACGCCCAGTTCAAGCCCGTGGTGGTGCACGAGTTCGGCCACAGCTTCGCCGGACTGGCCGACGAATACTTCTACGACGACCAGTACGTCGAGATGTACTATCCTGACACGGAACCCTGGGAGCCCAACATCACCACCCTGGCCGACTTTGCTTCGAAATGGCAGGACCTGCTCCCGGCAGGGACCGTCCTGCCGAACGGTGAAGTCGTCGCGGACCTGCCTGACGGCAGGGGTGCGCGCTCCATCCTGAGCCGGATCCTCAGCCGGCGGGACGCGCGGTCCTCGGCCGGCGCGGGCTCCGCCCGCAGCCGCCAGGCCCGCGCCCGCCGCCTCTCCATCGAGGGCGTCGGTCTCTACGAAGGCGCCGGCTACCAGAGCAAGGGCGTCTGGCGCGGAGCCGAGGACTGCAGGATGCGCACCAACTCCGCCTCAGCCTTCTGCCCCGTCTGCCAGCAGGCCATCGCCGACCTTATCGATTTCTACACCGCCGACTGACCCCATCTTGTTCACAGCCTTGGCCTCGGCGTGTCTGGGAGCATAGTCGACAGGTTGATTTTCAAATACTATAGGGTTGACCAGCCCCGGATCTTCCGTCGAAGGAAGGAAAGAAGGGTCCGCCTGTCCGTAGGCCCAGCTCCATCCGGTTTCCTTTACGCGATAATGGTATCTCGGATCGAGTTCGAGGAGCCTGACTTCCGGACCATCGGAACCGTATGCCGTACCTGTCAGGATGAATGAAGCGAAATCCTCATAGTCCCCTGCCCCGTCGATTGGTTTGCGCTGGACCGTGAAACTTACGCTCTCCCCTTCCGCCATTCCGTTCTTCTGTATGACAAGCCTGATCGGAATGGAAATAACGGGCTCCGGATAGTTGGCTATGGCCGCCCCCTCGGGATTGCCGTCCTCGTCAGAGATGAACAGCCCGGAATCACTGAAGACGTTTGTAGGGATATCTGCCCCTCCGACCACATCATCCGCTACGATGACCGGGAACTCCGCAATCAGCTTGAACCCGCGATATCCCTCCTCCTGATACGCATAGTTCGGATCTCCGGCAGATATCTGCCTGGTATTGCCGTGACTCGGATCACCGTCGAGGCCGCACCATAGGTTAGCAAAATCAAAACCTTTGAATATAAATTGCTTACCATCTATCACAAAAGTAATGTCCGCATCAATGTCAAGATTGGTTTTCCTTGTCCATGAAACGTTACCATGATTACCTACCCTGTCAAACCATATCTCTTCAAGGGGAGGTCTTCCATCCACCGGCACATCCTCCGCGAACGCAAGATACATCTGACCATCAATCTCCTTGGTACCGATACACTGTGCGGTGAACAAGCGGACCTTGCCGCTGGTAGCGAGCCCTTCAGGAAGGTCGAAACTGTCGCCGATCACATCCACTGCAACCAGATGTGCACTGGTATCTCCCATGGTGGCATCCGCAATGTCTGCAAACGCATCCTCAAGACCTCCGCTGTGGTTCGCATCCATATAATAGATACGGTCTTCCTCAGGAGTGACGGCCGTTCCGGAATATATTATATCCGCCATTCCCGGGCCGCCGGAGGCCGTTGAGCCGGAATAATTGGATGACAGGTACTTAAGGAACTCCGATGCATGACTGTTGTCTGCCAGGTCGATCGTGAACACCTTTGCACTTGTCCCCTTATCGTTGCCGGTACCTGTCCTGAAGTCAGCCTGGAGGAGTCCGGATTCCTGCAAGGAGAGATTCACGTTGTTGAACCTGCTCACATCCGGCCCAGTCGGGTAATCACCGGTTTCATTCAATTCCTTCGGCTCGCCGTCCGTGAAGACGACCACGACTTTGTTGCGGTTCACCTCGCCGGCGCTGTTCAGTGGCGCCATATCAGCCTGCTTCTGCAGTTTCTGAAGCAATCTTGTCGCCAGACGCAGGCCATAATATGTCAGGGTCCCTCCCCTGAAATTGAAATGGTCTTCCATGACTGACAAGTACGATGCAAGGTTGTCGTCGCCGATCTCCTCAAAGTCCTTTATGACCCTCGTCCTTCTTTTTTGCCTGAAAGTCAGGTCAGCAGACGACGGGACGATACTGGGATTCGAGACGCCTCCGGACAACATCTGGTCTGCGAAAGCGATGACAGAGACCTGATGCCTGGTTACTCCGGCTTCAAACCGGTCGGTCATGTTATGTTCATATATCGACTGGATGAATGCATTGACTCCGGGCAGCAATTCATCCACCCGGGATAACGGACGGTAGATGTTGTCTCCTTCATATCCGACCAGGAGTATCTGGTTCGGACTGTTGTTCCCTGCAAAAAGGCCTTCAGTGCTTAACTCTGTCTTGTATCCGGATCCGTCCTCGCTGCATCTGACATACAGTTTCTCTCCGTTTGTCCTGGTAATGAACAGATTGTAACATATGGCGCTCTGAGGCTTGTATTCCTCCCTGTGGATCTTGTAGTAAGTCTCATCTCCCTCATGATAGTAATAAAGGGAAGATGAAGGGCTGTCCTCCGTCGAGTCAAAGTAAGACCAGCTTGTCAGTTTGTATTCATCGGCATTCTGGTTCGAGGCGGGAACGTTCAGCAATAATTCTCCATGGTCATATCCGGAATTGTATGAATAGCAATGGACTCCCTGATGACAGTTCTCCGGAGAGTGCGCCTCGCGCAGGAACTGGTAGTACGGATTGCCGGGATCCGCCATCTGGGCTGCAGTCACGTATTCGGGCCTTGGCCTGCCATAGAGGCAGTCTTCCAGCATCGAACCGGAATTGTCCAGCACTAGGACGAAGTCTGTAGGGACTACATGCTTTGAGACTGATCCGGTAGTAAATGTCTCAAGACGAAGAGTATACTCTCCCTCCGAATTAGGTTCGGTGGTCTTCAGGTACTTGTTCAGGCCGACGTGCAGGTCCGGATACGAGACGTATTTCTCGGGGTTGAAACCGGATTGGGCATTTGCCGACGAAGCCAGTATCAGGGCGGCCAAGATGGCCGGCAAGGTATTGATCGTGTTTTTCATTTCAATTCCCTTTTGGTTGTTTTCCGTTAGTAGATAGTCACGCCTGCGGCGCCCCACGCATCCCTGTAATCGGTGTAATCACGGGCGTCAACGGCCTGGACGGGGATCTCCATCACGAGTTCAAGGTCGGTGAAAGGCCTTTTGCCGGCTTTCCGGTCGAGATAATAGATGTCTGGCGGGACACCGGCCTGACTCGTGTCCAGGACATATCTGGAGAACAAAGCCGACGGGATGGAATGTCCTGCCGGGACTCTCTTCGTATAATAGAAGAACCCGTCCTTGTACTCCCAATCCGCCCCAGGCAGACCGGTGAATACGCCGCCGTAGTTATCGCCGGTCAACGTGTCGTCCATCTTCCATGCAGGGACGAATCCGCTGCCTGTCCCGGACCTGTATCCAAGGGCGATGCCGTAGTCGCCGCCGGCATTGCCGTACCAGTTGGCGACGATGTGCGCGCGGATGAAAGAGTCGATGTTGCCGGTGTTTGAGATTACAACGTCGGTCTTCTCGAAGCCGCTTACCCTATCCTCGATGTCAACATCCATGAGGCCTGCCTTGAGGGTGTAAGTGCGGATCTCGCCTGCCTTCCAGAAAACGCTGTTGGTCAATGCCTTCCCAAACTCGATACGGCGGGTGACGGGGCCGGAATCCTTTCCTCCGCTCACGACATGGAAGGTCACGTCCATCACGACATCAGCGTCCATCTGCTGGGGAATGAACCAGAAGGTCTTGGTCGCGTCGGCATCGTTTAGATTACTTTCGTTTCCTGCTGCGGCGAAAGAACCGGCATATCCGCCCTTGTTTTCGAACTTTCCTCCAGGTTCGAAATCCACGATGTCGCTCTCTTCCAACTCCAGGGTAAAGACCTCGTCGTCACTGAGTTGCCGTGGATTGTCAACAACAACCACACCGGTTGAAGAAGATGAATGCGTATCGGGATCATCCACCCGACGGCCGTTCTCCAAAGAGGATGTGACCTTGATGTGGGCGGACCTGAAAAGGGCCTGCGGGAACTCTATCTTTGTTATATAGGTCTTGGCTCCGCCGGAATTGTCGTTGTCAGTGGCGAACTTGACCCCGGTAAGTGCATGGTGGAAAAGGACAGGTATCTCCTCCCCTGCCTCCGACTTTGTTACCGGACGGCCGGTAAAGAGGATATCCTGCTGGTCGGCAGCGTTCAAAGGGACGGTGTAATCGAATTCGACGACAGTCTTTCCGTCATCATCAAGACTGTACAGGGGCGCTCCCATGCCCGTCATGGTCTCCGGAGCGCGCATGAAAAAATATAGTTCATCGTTGTCCCCGAACGGGTCCGAAGCAAATTTCCTGACCCAAGCATCTCCGTCGTTTTCGAAGGCTCCGTCCGGGATGGCAGGAGTCTCGGACAGTGTCCCACCCGGGGCGGAATATGCCAGCCCGTAGAACTTTCCGTCGAACATTTCGGAGAAGTTTTCCGTATACACGGGAGTTCCCTTGGTCTCAGGATCCCTGCAAGCCGTTCCGAGGGTGGTTACGGTCTCCTCGAGGAAAAGTCCGTACCCCCCGACCGGCTCGCCCAGGGGAATGGTCACTCCCGTGACGGCCGTCAGGACATCGCTCCCGGAACGGGTCTCGGGGCCGTTTTCCTTGAGCGTGAATGCGAGAGTGTTTGAGTCGATGACCTTCGGGGTGGGATCATGCTCCCTGAAATCTGTGTTGCAGGATGACAGCGCAAGCGCCGCGGCCAAGGCCGGCAAGGCGAAAAGGAAGTTTCTCATTTCAGTAAGGATTGAACGGTTAAAACTCGAAATACATGGTCTCCGACGGGGCTGTCTGACCACTGGCGGGAATGTTCTTGTTGTCCAGTTCATCCACGGTTACAATGAAACGCATGGAATCACAGATAACCCCTTCCAGATCCATTTTCACAGCATTCGTCCCGGGGCGCAGATACTTCAATTCTGGTCTTTTCTTCATAGTCAAAAGTTTTTTCAGAGCCATCCGGTATATTCCCGATACTTTCCGGCATTTGTCGACGGCAAATATAGGCTGAGCTATCCGTTTCCTCAAATTGGAAACGGATAAACTTTCAACTGTTTTATTGTCAGATATTTAGCTCCGCCATCCCTATGTATTTTTCAAAAAAACGCGCTGAAGGGACAGGCGAAAGCCGGCCAGATGCCGGAAAAGCGGGATCAACGGCCGTCGTACATTCGGGAATAGTACTCCAGATAGTCGCCGGAAGTCACGTTGTCCAGCCATTCCTGGTTGTCGAGATACCATCTGACTGTCTTCTCGATACCTTCCTCGAACTGCAGGGAAGGCTCCCAGCCCAGCTCGCGCTGGAGCTTGGTGGAGTCGATGGCGTAGCGGAGGTCGTGCCCCGCACGGTCGGTAACGAAGGTGATGAGGTCGTCGTCCGCCCCCTCGGGCCGTCCAATGAGCCGGTCCACGGTACGGATGAGCACCTTGATGATGTCTATGTTCTTCCACTCGTTGAAGCCGCCGATATTGTAGGTTTCCGCAACCTTCCCCTTATGGAAGATTACGTCGATGGCCCGGGCGTGGTCCTCTACGTAGAGCCAGTCGCGGACATTCTCCCCCTTTCCATAGACCGGCAGGGGCTTGCGATGCCGGATATTGTTGATGAACAGGGGAATAAGCTTCTCCGGGAACTGGTAAGGACCGTAATTGTTCGAGCAGTTCGTCACCACCGTCGGCATCCCGTAGGTATCGTGGAACGCCCTCACGAAATGGTCCGAAGAGGCCTTCGCGGCGCTGTAAGGGCTGTGCGGCTGGTATTTCATGTCCTCCGTGAAGAAGCTGGTGCCGTAAGCCAGGTGATGCTCGCCCGAAGAAGCCTTGGTAGTGAAAGGCGGCTCGACGCCCTCCGGGCAATCCATCCGCAGCGCTCCGTACACCTCGTCCGTGGAGATGTGGTAGAAGCGCTTGCCTTCATATTTCTCAGGGAGCGACTCCCAGTAGAGACGGGCGGCCTGGAGAAGGCTCAAGGTCCCCAGCACGTTCGTCTTCGCGAACGTGAACGGGTCCTTGATGCTTCGGTCGACGTGGCTCTCCGCCGCAAGGTGGATGATGCCGTCTACCCGTTCCTTTTGCATCAGGGCTAGCATAGCGTCGAAGTCGCAGATGTCCGCCTTGACGAAACTGTAGTTAGGCCTGTCCTCCACGTCCTTAAGGTTCGCGAGGTTGCCGGCATATGTCAGCTTGTCAACGTTGATGATATGATAATCAGGATATTTCGTGACGAAAAGACGTACGACATGCGAGCCGATGAACCCGGCTCCTCCGGTAATGATGATTGTTCTGTTATACATATCCCTATCTTTCTCCGTTAGCAAGTGCCAGCAGGTACTGGCCGTATTGATTCCTGGCCATAGGCGCCGCGATCTCGCGCAGCCTCTCCGCGCTGATCCAACCGTTCTCGAATGCGATGTCCTCGAGGCAGGCGATCTTCAGGCCGGTACGTTTCTCAAGGGTCTCCACGAAGATGGAGGCCTCGGCGAGCGAGTCGTGCGTGCCGGTGTCGAGCCATGCGAAGCCACGGCCGAACACCTGCACCTTGAGTTCGCCGTCCTTTAGGAAAGCCTGGTTGACAGAAGTTATCTCCAACTCTCCGCGTGCCGAGGGCTTGATCTCACTGGCGACCTTAAGAACCTTGTTGGGGTAGAAGTAGAGGCCGACGACGGCATAGTTCGACTTGGGAACCTTCGGTTTCTCCTCAATGCTGAGGCAGTTGCCGTCGGCGTCGAACTCGGCGACGCCGTAGCGCTCCGGGTCGCCTACCCAGTATCCGAAGACCGTCGCCTTGGCATTCTCCTCAGCGTCCTTCACGGCCTGGCGGAGCAGGTCCGTGAAGCCCGAACCGTGGAAGATGTTGTCGCCGAGCACGAGGCAGGCCGCATCGTCGCCGACAAAGTCGGCTCCGATGATGAAGGCCTGCGCGAGACCGTCGGGGCTCGGCTGCTCGGCGTACTCGAATCGTACGCCGTAGTCGGAACCGTCGCCAAGCAGCCGCCGGAAGCCCGGCAGGTCCTGCGGCGTCGAGATGATGAGGATATCCCTGATCCCCGCCAGCATCAGCGCGCTGATGGGATAATATACCATCGGCTTGTCGTAAATCGGCAGGAGCTGCTTGCTGACGCCCTTGGTGATAGGATAAAGACGGGTGCCGGATCCCCCGGCCAGAACGATTCCTTTCATAAACGCTTCGGTTATATCCTTACAAAAATACAAAATTTTTTCTATTTTCGCAGGAGAGATGGAAGAAGGAGACATCACCGTCGAGCGGCATCCTTTCGAGCCGTTCCTGCCGGCAGGGGCGAAAGTCCTGATGCTCGGCAGTTTCCCGCCCCAGCGCAAGCGCTGGTGCATGGAGTTCTATTATCCCAACTGGCTCAACGATTTCTGGCGTATCTGCGGTATCGTATTCTACGGAGACCGGGAGCATTTCGTCATTCCCGGGGAGAAAAGGTTTGACATACTGAAGGTCAAGGATTTCTGCGAAAGGAAAGGCATAGCCTTGTTCGACACCGCCACGGAGGTCCGGAGGTTGAAGGACAACGCCTCCGACAAGTTCCTTGAGGTCGTGACGCCGACGGACATCCCAGCCCTGCTGGAGCGGATCCCTGAATGCCGGGCGGTGGTGACCACCGGCCAGAAGGCCACCGACGTGCTCGTCGGCGCCTTCGGCTGCGACGAGCCGCCGGTCGGCGGCTGCATCGGCGTATCCGCCGCCGGCCGCACACTCACCTTCCACCGCATGCCCTCCACATCACGCGCCTATCCCCTACCCCTCGAGCGGAAGGCCGAGGCCTACCGCAGCCTCTTCGCCTCCCTCGGTCTCCTCTAATCCCGCAGGGTATGCCCAAAAACGCCCTACCCTGCGGGCATTTACCCGCAGGGTACCCATAAAAACGCCCGACCCTGCGGGCGCTACTGCTGGAATATCTTCTCCATCAGCTGCCACTTCGCCGACGACGGAGCGTCGGCCGGGCAGCCCTGGAACTGAGCCACATACGCCTCCCACTCCGCCTGCCGTGGCAGTGTAGCGAGCCGCGCCATGTCCCGCTCCCAGTCGAAGCCGTCGACCGTGTCGCAAATCATGAAGAGCCGCCGTCCGTGGCAGTAGATCTGCATATCAATTATACCCACCTCGCGCTGGCCGGCTATCACCTCCGGCCACACGTGACGGTGCACCTCACAGTACTTCTCAATCAATTCTTCGTCATCGACGAGTTCCAGTGTCTGGCAGAACCTTTTCATGACACTTTCGCTGCGATGCACTCGATCTCGACGAGCGCGCCTTTGGGGAGAGTCTTGACGGCCACTGCGCTGCGCGCCGGGAACGGCTCGGAGAAGAACTGTGCATATACCTCGTTCATCGCGGCGAAATCCCCCATGTCCGCAAGGAATACCGTCGTCTTGACGACGTTGGTGAGGGACAGGCCGGCGGCGTCCAATATGGCCTGGACGTTAAGCAGGGACTGGCGCGTCTGCTCCTTTACTCCCCCTTCCGGAAATGAGCCGGTAGCGGGATCGATGGGAAGCTGTCCGGAAAGGAAAACGAGGCCGGCGCCGCTGTCTATGGCCTGGCTGTAGGGGCCGATGGCGGCCGGTGCTTTGGAAGTGCTGACTGGTTTCATGTTCAAGGCTTTTTCAATGGATTCTTTCAATCACAAATTTAGCGTTTTTGCCGTTTTTTCCGTATATTGCTTGTCAGATAAATCCCGATTTACATGGATCCCGTTTCCCGACGCCTGCTGAGCCAGCAGCTTATATGCCCGCAGTTCTCCACCCCCAAGGAAGTGGTGGGCTGGATGGGCGCGATGCAGGCCCAGGATACAAAGGGTATGCGCTGGGCAGTGGCGATGCGCACGAAGAAACCCTCTCTCAGCGCGTTCAAGAAGGCGTTTGACAGTGGGGAAATCGTCCGCTTCCATCTGATGCGCGGCACCTGGCAGCTGGTTTCGGCCGAAGACTACTGGCAGATGGTGGGGCTTTGCAGTCCCAAGGCCGTTGCGGTGACCAGGGGCTGGATGGCCGGCAATGGGATCAGCATCCCTGACGAAGAACTTTTCCGCATCCGGGAAATGCTTTGCCGGATCGTCGGAGACAAAAGGAGCGCGACGAAGGAGGACATAGTCCGCGGCCTGGCGGAGCGAGGCATAAGCATGGACGACCACAGGCTTTCGTACCATATCCGGATGTCGGAGTTCGACGGAGTGCTCTGCAGCGGGGACCTGCTGCCGGTGAAGGCGAGCTATTCGCTCTCGACTGACAAGTTGTCGGAACGGAAGTCCTTCGACCGCGACGAGGCCCTGATGCACCTCACTCTCAAGTATTTCCGCCATGCCCAGCCCGCTACGCTGGAGGACTTCGCGTGGTGGAGCGGGCTGAGCATGGGCGACTGCCGCAGGGGCATCGGCCTGCTCGGCGACCGGCTCCATACGGAGAAATGGCACGGCAGGGAGTTCTATCTTATGGACGACGCCCGCACCCGGGGATTCCGCAAGGGCCGCTGCATCCTGCTCCCTCCCTTCGACGAATACCTCATAAGCTACAAGAGCCGGGACATAGTCCTTCCTCAGGAGCATTCCCACCGCGCCCACAACAACAGGGGCATCTTCTGGCCCGTCGTCCTCGCGGACGGCAGGGCCGCGGGCAACTGGTCCTCCACGAAGGACAAAATAACAGTCGTCCCCTTCTGCGGGGACGACTGCATAAACCCAGAAGCCATCGACACCGAGATTTCCCGGTATCTGGACTATCTGAAGCGGTAATCAGTTCATTTTCTTCGGCGTCGGGACCGGCACCTGCGAGGGCGAGTACCCGGTGGCCTTCCCGAACACGGAGAAATCAAGTATGCTCAGGGGGCTGCCCTTGGGCCAGTCGAGCATGGTCAGGCGGACATAGCGGCACTCGACGGGCGTGATCTCGTCGAAGACCACGTTCCTAGGAACGGTATTACCGGACGTGTCGAGCACGGTACTGAAATTCTCGCCGTCCATCGAAACCTCAATCCTGTACTTGTATATCGGAGTCCCGGCTGAGCCGGAGAATCCCCTTCCGCTGCCGCCGAAGAGAAGACGCGAGCCGTCGATCTTGAAGGTCTGCACCCTGTCGCGGTCCACGGCCGGCGACAGGCTGATGGTAAGCGTAGGATTGGCGTCGTCATCCTCCGGCTCCCACCAGGTCGCCGTGGAATTGTCAAGCGCGTATTCCGGGCCCCTTCCGGGCTTGGAGCTCGAAGCCACCTTCGCGGCTCCGGGCGCTCCCCCGCCCGTGCTCCTCGTAGTTTTGCCGACGGATACGATCAGCGATCCTGAATCGCCCTTGGCGGGATCCTTGACAACGCCGGGAGCCCACTGGGGCGTGTCGGTCACGTTGCAGACGAGGTTGCCGTCACCGTCGACGGTCACGCGGTCCATGCCGATGCGGCGTCCGCCGCTGCGCAGGACTATGGTGTAGAACTGCCAGATATTGCCGTCAGGGCCCGTCACCATGCTTCCGTGCGCAGGGCCGGTCACGATACCGTCGGTACGGCGGAGCAACGGGTTGTTCGGCGCGTACTCATACGGTCCCTGGACATTTTTCGACTTATAATAACCTTCCGCATAGGTCCTCCACTGCGTTCCTGAGGCGGAATACTGGAGGTAATAGGTCCCGTTGAGCTTGTAGATCCAAGGGCCTTCGATCCAGGCGACGTCGGGGAACTCGTTCATCTCTCCCTGACGCTCCCAGATGTGGTCGGGGTTGAAGCTGAAATGGTGCGTCACGGGGCCCACGAACTGTGTTATGTCGTTCGGGTCAAGTTTGACGGAGTAAATGCCGCTGATGGCCATTCCCGGCCAGAAAAGGTAGGGCTGGTTGTCCTCGTCTACATAGATGTGGGGGTCGAAGCCCTGGCTCCAGCCGTGCTCGCGGTCAGGGGTGCCCTTCCACTGCCCGAGGACCTCGTACGGTCCAAGCGGATTGTCTGCCACCCAGACGTTGCTGCTGTTGCCCGTCATGTAGAACTTGCCGTTGTAGGGGCATACGTCGGGCGCTACGGGGACGCCCGCCACATAGTGATACTCCCAGTTGAGCATGTCGGAAGAGACCCATGCGCCTCCGCCGGTGCAGAACATGTAATACTTGCCCTCCCACTGGAAGACGCTCACGTCTCCGGAGGCGCTTCCCTGTCCGATTTCCATGGGAAGCGGATTGCAGTAGCGCGCATCCCTGCCCAGGGTCTGGGCATTCAGCAGTCCGGCCGACAGAAGCACGGCGGCTGCAAGAACGATTGTTTTTTTCATAATGGTTATGTTTAGCGTGTATATCCGTATGCGGTACGTAAGCAAAGATAGTGAAATTGCACCTTATATGGAAGTCTTTCAGTATATTTGCACAGAATAGAACGCTTATGGCCAGCAACCCTGATTTCGTACAGTTCATAGTGGACCAGTGCTCCGGCGCGGGGGACATCACCGTCAGGAAGATGATGGGAGATTACTGCATCTACTGCGACGGCACCATCTTCGGCCTCATTTGCGACAACAACCTCTATGTCAAGCCAACGTACACTGGTGCGGCCGTCCTGAAAGAAGTCGACATGCGCTCCCCCTACCCCGGTGCAAAGGAGCATTTCTACATCGGCGACGTGGACGACCGGGAGTATCTGACCGCCCTTGTCAGGGCCACGATGCCTTCACTTTCGAAAACTAAGACCAGGAAGAATCCTATGGTCACGAGGGACAAGTTCGTCCCTTCCTCGCTTGACGATTTCATTCCCAAGGGTATCGTCTGTTCCCAGGAACTCAGGGCCTTCTTCGTCCGCTACCTGGGCGACGGATTCCGTTTCAGGGTAGGATTCCAGAAATGGCTGAACGAGAACGCCGGGAAGACCTTCCGGGATGCAGTCGAGGCTTACAAGACGCTGGATTAGGCCGCCATGTCCGAGAACTGGGAGATATACGCCGACTGGAATCCCTGGCACGGCTGCACCAAGATAAGCCCCGGGTGCAAGTACTGCTATGTCTATCGCCAGGACGAAATGTACGGCAGCGAGATTTCCAGCAGCGAGTGCAGGAAGACCGGCAACTTCTACCTTCCGATAAAGCGCAAGCGGGACAGGTCTTGGAAGATTGATAGCGGGAAGGTCGTTTTCACCTGCTTCACCTCCGATTTCCTCCTGAAGGATGCGGACCAGTGGAGGCCCGAATGCTGGCTGATGATGAAAAGGAGAAGCGACCTATATTTCTACTTCTTCACCAAGCGCATCGACCGTTTCATGGAGTGCGTGCCCGACGACTGGGGCGACGGCTACGACAATGTCATCGTGGGCTGTACCGTGGAGAACCAGGCCATGGCGGACTACCGCCTGCCCATCTTCCTCTCCCTTCCAATCAAGCACAAGAGCATCATCGTCTCCCCCATGATCACCGCGGTGGACCTTACCCCATACCTGGACGACACCATTGAGGAAGTGTCGGTCGGCGGCGAGTCGGGGGCTGATGCCAGGCCCTGCGACTATGACTGGATACTCGCACTCAGGGAGCAGTGCGTTTCAAAAGGAGTGGCCTTCCGCTTCCACCAAACCGGCGCCCGGTTCATCAAGGACGGGAAGATGTACCGGATCCCGCGCTGCTACCAGCTCAGCCAGGCCCACAAGGCCGATATCGACTACAAGATAGGCAGATACCTCGTACCCGAGACCGTCAGGTACGAATGGAAAGACAGCGACTACCACGATTAATCTCATCGAGGTACATTAGAAAAGAAAACGCCCCTGCAGTAAGCTGCAGAGGCGATTCCGAGGTGCCTAGCGGACCTCGTTTGTGGGTGAGGGTGGAAAGGGATGAAAAAGGGAACATCTGTAAATCAATGGTTTAACTGCTTGTGGTTTTCGCGGCGTTTCGCGAGTTTTCGAAAAATGTAGCCAAGATGTAGCCAACTTTTCCGGTTTTTTTCTTATATTTGTAATGAGTTCGAAAACGGATTGTGTTATGGCTACAAGTTTCTTTTTAATGTCGGAGGAGAAGAAGGGTGAAGCAACCCTCTTCGTTCGTTTACAGTCTCGCAAGCATGGGATCAACTACAAGGTCGCTTCAGCCTTGTCTGTCGATATCCAGGCGTGGAATAAGTCAAAGAAGAGTTCTACCACCATGAATAACTTCCGCAATGCTTATCCAGAGCTGACGGAGAAGATGGATGCGATCAGGAAGAGTCTTGACCTGACATTGAACAACGATTCTCCGATCACCAAGGATGAGATGCGCGGGATAATCGACTCGATAGTCTACGCTGAAGCCAAGGCAGCCCAGAAGAAGAAAGCTGAGGAGAAGGCCAGGAAGGAGGAGGAGGCGAAGAGGATGACGTTGAACAAGTTCATCAAGATGTATATCGAGCAGATTTCGACCGGGGCAAGGCAGACGGAGCAGGGGCGGAACTATGCGTACTCTACGGTGAAGGCGATCAAGCAGGCGATGAAGCAGTTCGAGATGTTCCAGAAGTCGAGGAGGCGGACTTACGATTTCAAGGATATCGATATGAACTTCTACTATGATTATACCGCCTATCTCAAGAAGAAGGAGTATTCGATCAATTCGGTCGGCAAGTGCATCAAGGAGTTGAAGTCCATTCTGTATGCGGCAGAGACTGAGGGATACCATTCGAACAATGTTTGGAAGGACAAGAAGTTCAAGGGTACGCGCGTGGATATAGACAGTATTTATCTGACGCAGGAGGATCTGGACAAGATCATGGCGGTCGATATGTCGAAGTTGAGCACCGGGCATGCGCAGGCGCGCGATATCTTTATGGTTGGCGTCTGGACTGCCCAACGCGTGTCGGACTACAACAATATCAAGAAGGAGGATTTCGATACGCTGACGAAGAATGTGATGAAGGAGGCGGACGATCCGGAGAATCCAGGGAAGAAGAAGGCGTGGATCGAGCAGCAGGAGATCACCTATCTCAACATCCGGCAGAAGAAGACCGGGGCCAAGGTGGCCATCCCGTGCAACTCGGCATTGAAGGAGATCCTGGAGAAGTACGACTACCAGCTCCCCCACCTCGAGGACCAGGTGATCAACCGGTACATCAAGGATGTCGCGAAGGAGGCCGGTCTGACGGAATTCGTGGAGATTGAGACGACGAAGGGCGGTACGCCCAAGAAGGAGAGGATCGAGAAGTACAAGCTTATCCACACTCATACTGCTCGCCGTACAGGCGCCACGCTTATGTATCTTGCCGGCATCGACGTCTATGACATTATGAAGGTCACCGGCCATTCCTCCCCGGCCATGCTCAAGAAGTACATCAAGGCCGACTCTCTGGAGGTGGTCGAGAAGCTCACGGACAAGTACGACTACTTCCGCTAAGACAACAAAAAAGAAGAATCTGAGATTTTATTGTCTGTAAACAACGAAAACGACGATTTTATCGCTTTTATTGTTTGCGGACAATAAAATTTAACTATATTTGCATTGGATAAAAGATCTATACTATGGAAGTATTGACTAGACAGCATTACGCAGATATCGTTGATTCCTGGATAGGGAAAGGAAACATCATCGCACTCGTGGGATCTCGCCGTGTAGGCAAGAGCTATGTCCTTAAAGACTTCATCCAGCGACACAAAGATGAACCGGATATAAACATCATCTTCATCGACAAGGAGAAAAAAGCCTTCAAGAAAATCAAGACCAAGGATGATCTGGACGCATGGATTGAGGCTCGCTTCATCCAGGGCAAACACAACTGCATTCTCATTGACGAAGCCCAGGAGATTGAGCAGTTTGAAGAAAGTGTCTGTAACTGGTATACGGAAGATAATACCGATGTCATCATCACCGGTAGCAATTCCAAGATGCTCTCCGGAGAGCTGGCCACTCTCCTTTCCGGCCGCCATGTGGAAGTACGGGTTCATCCCCTGTGCTATTCTGAATTTCTGCAGTTCCATAACCTCCCGGACAATGATGAGAGCCTGATGACCTATCTGAATTATGGTGGCCTTCCCGGTCTGCGGAAAGTGGGCCTGGGTAGCGACGAGCAGGTATGGGCCTATTTGACCAGTGTCTTCAACACCATTATGCTGAAGGATATCATTGAACGTCATGATATCCGCAATATCCCGTTCCTGAATAACCTCATTGCCTTCTATGCCGACACCACCGGTAAATTGACTTCTGCCAACAGCATCTCCAAGTACATGAAATCTCAGGAAGAAAACGTTTCCTCCAACCTGATTCTTCTGTATAGAGGATTCTACGCAGAAGCATATCTAATTGACGTCGTATCTCGCTATGATATCCACGGTAAGAGACTCTTTGAGTCCAATGAGAAAGTCTATTGGGATGACCTTGGTCTTAGAAATCTTAAGGCCGAAGGCGGAATGGACTCCTACATTGAGAAAGTCATCGAGAATGCCGTCTATAAGCAGCTTTGTTTCCTTGGGTATGAGGTCCACGTAGGCGTGCTAAATGCTGGAGAGGTCGATTTCGTTTGTACAAAACCTGGAAAGACTGTGTATGTACAAGTAAGCTACATCATCTCAGATGAATCAACACGTCAGCGTGAATTTGGGCCGCTGGAAAAGATAAAGGATAATCATCCCAAATATGTCATCAGCGCCACGCCGCTTTTGACGCAGAGAGACGAGAACGGCATCACACATCTTTCGCTGAGGAAATTCCTGAAGGAAGGATTCTAAACCTTACAAGCTCACAATGCCGGATACTGCGAGGAACTGACTGCGGTATCCGGTTTTCGTATCCAGGAGGATGCAGCGGGAGTGGAGCTGGTAGGACGGGAGGTCGAGGCTCCAGACGGATGTGTAGTCGGGGATGAGAACGGTGACGAAGGGGTCGTTCGCGGTGCCGGACGCGAGGTAGTTGCGCATGGCACCGGGATTGCGGCCGGAGCCTGGACGGGAGAGCTGGATCTTGGCGAGGAGCCGGTACCGGCCGGCGTGATCTTCCGCCTCCAGGCGCAGCCGGATGGTCAGGGTGCCATTCGCGGCCGACGCTCCTAGGATACCGACCAGGAACATCGGGAACGCCTCGAAGGGCTGAGGCTCCGGGATGTGCTCGCGCCCCAGCGTCGCGAACCCGTGATATGCCGAGATGAAAAGATTGTTGCCGGAGATACGGGCCTTGTGGTCGAACGGCGGCCGGTGAGGCTCCACCCGCTCCGCATACGGCGCCCAGCGCAGCTGCTCCTCGTGCGACAGCGACCGCCAGGCCTGCAGCGCCCGCAGATGCACGGACATCGACGCCTGCTGACACACGGTGCCAGCATAGACCGGAGTGATCCTTTTCCGAAGGAAACATTTCCCTCCCCTGTGATAGGCCGTGACATCCCCCGCAGAACCGTAGGCGTCACTGATAAGAATGTTGGGGCGAAGCTGTGTCATAAGTCATAAGTTTTGGGATGATAGGTAATTATGAAGTAGTTGGGAGGAATCGCGCCCAGCAGCAAAGTTACTCAAAAACCTACGATCGGTCAAAAAAAGAGTAGCGGCGGCAGCCGCTGCTCTCACTGGATATGTGTATAAATCCAGTGCATCAAATCGTCCGGAGGCAGGATGCTTTCACCGCATCCGACGGCGGACCGATACAGAACAAAAAAGCCTGTGGTGCTGGCAGTCTCACAGGTGCCGGTGCCGGCTCGCCGGGTGCGGCCGGCATCTGTGAGTCTGCCAGGACTACAGGACGCGGAGCGAAGCGGAGCGTGACCGGGAAGGCGGTCTGGCGAGCGGGGCCGGGGGGCTCCGGAGCGGAGCATCGGCGAGACCGGACACGGGCTCGACGGCGAAGCGAAGGAGACCACCGGCGCAGGGAAGCCAGACGGCCTTCCCGGTCCATAAAAACCACGGCGAAGCCGTACCGAGGAGCGGGAGCGGAGGATGTGAGCCGGCGGACTCCGGACGCCGGCTGACATCCGGAGTGGACGCGACCCAGCAGCGGAGCTGCCTGAGGCGGCAGGATGCTCGCGTCGCTCCGGAAACTCAATGCGGGCATCGTCAAGCGCAACGCACAAACGCTCCTCGTGGCGGCACTTCCCGCCCTCGCTCACAACTGAACTCTGATACGAAGTGAGCAGCGGAGGCCGTGGTCTCGAGCGCGCAGCGCGAAGAGACGACGGCCGGAGCGACGCTCGTGACCCTATACCGCCCAGAGGAAGCATCCGGGAAGTGCGCGGCCCCACGACGGGCCTGGAGGCCGGAGGTCCCTGAGGGGGGCCGCTCCCCTGCCGCCGACTCGCCCGGGAGTCCGAAGGACAAACACACGTAACTCACTGACGGAGCGAACTTAACATAATCCGGATTGTGTGCGGAGCGGAAACAGGCTGGGCTCATCCCAGCCTGTTACACAATCCCGATGGGATTATGTTATGTTCGTGGAATCAGGGCGCCGCCGCCCGCGCCGGCACGACCTCTCCCGGGCGATATCCTCCTCCCTGTGGGAGGCCGGGAGGGCACAGACCAGACACGGTGAGCGGGAGGTTGTGGAGCGAACGTTAGCGAGCGGAACGACCGACTGCTGACCGTGACCGCATCAGTATTATCTGCGGGGAGGGCGTCAGTGAGTCTGTGGCTGGCTTGACCGGTCACAGTCTCACAGCGAAGGGCGGCATAGAAGGTCGCTGGTCTGGGAGGCTCCGCCGACCAGACGAGCGAGTACCGCTTTAGATAAGGACGCCGGCATCGGCACTGCCGCTGGAGCCGGGCACCATCTGTCCCCATTTCCCCAGCGGCCTACCGATTCCCGCTACTTCCCCTTTGACTTCTTGTTATCCGTCTTGGGGGCGTCCTCATTCTTTGATTTGCGGTCTCCAGGATACCTTTGCCTGGGCTGTTGGGTAAACTTGACGTTTGCCATAATTCTAGTGATTTAACGTTTCGGGCAATATCGCCCTTAACATATAATAGCGGAAGTGTCAAAAGCGTAAACTGAACGTCCATCATCCCGTCCACGGTAGACGGGGCGGACATGATGGACAGAGTGGACAAGTTATGTTGGAATAGTCTATTATATTTCATACTTTTGCACGTGCATCAAGAGTCTCCCTTGAGGAGCACCAACCGAGCAAGCCAGATGCCACGGTGGTAAAGTGATGCGGATGTTCAATCAAAAACAAATCTGTTCTATGCCACAGACTTTATTTCGTGCAAAGCGTATAGTTTTGCATATCCCTCATTCTAGTCCAGTATTTCCAAATGGGTACAATTACTGGAGTAATGGAATAGGTGACTATATCGCCCGCTGGACTGACTGGTATACTGACTGGATATTCTGTTCCGCAGCAATGGGTGACGTGCGCATTGTTCCTGTGATATTCCCCTTCTCACGCTTTTTCTGCGACGTAGAGAGACTAGAAAACGATCCCCTCGAGTCCATTGGGCAAGGAATAATCTACACTGATTTCGGGAAGTGTCATCGAAGAATCAAGAATGATGAGATAGAAAAGCTTCTCAAGCTGTATTATCATCCATTCATGGACAGGTTACGCTGTAACCTGCACCCCTCCGCATTCCTGCTTGACTGCCATTCGTTCCCGTATGACCTATCCGATGTTGATGTATGTATCGGTTATAACAACGATTGGAGCCAGCCAGAGGCTAAAATGCTGACTCAGATAGAATCCATCTTCAAGGGTCTGGGCTTAAAGACTGGACTCAACCATCCGTATTCACATTCCTTGTCACCTAAAATGCCTTTTTCGTATCCGTCTATGATGATTGAACTGAATAAGAAGACCTACATAAATGAGTCTGGAGAATTGGATTATGTGAAGATGCAAATTATCGTTAACTCACTTCGGAGAGTGTTCTCACTTATTCTTGACGGGGTTATTTGAGAAAAAAGAATCGTCCCGGTTAACTAGGGATTGTCATTTAGTATTTTCAAATTGAACAGAACGAAAGTCATCCCGTGTAGCTGACGCATCAGACTCATCGTTTTATACTGTTTTGTCACCGAGTCCGAGCATTATCGCCCAGTTTTCGCGTTGTGTCTCCACTTTCACCCTGGAGTCCTCGGGCGAGAACTCCATTTCGGAACCGTTTGAGAGATTCAAGTTATGTTGGAATAGTCTATTATAATTCATACATTTGCACATGCATCAAGAGTCTCCCCGGAGGAGCGCCAACCGAGCAAGCCAGATGCCACGGTGGTAAAGTGATGCGGATGTTCAATATCAAAAACAAATCTGCTATGCGAATCATCGTAAAGAAAGAAACGAATGGCCGTATTGGCCGACGTGATTACTGCCGGTCTGTAGAGATCGTCAAGAGTTTTGATTCCTATAAGGAGGCATACGCCTTCTTGGATGCAAAGAAACTAGAGCTTACCGGACCTGGCTTCGAAGGACACTACTATGGCGGGGATCGCGACTTCTACATCACCTTGAAAAGCGAGAGAATCGACTGTCTCCTTCATTTCTGGTGGGAACAGGAACAAGAAGATCTTGGAACAACGACCTTCTCATTGAATAAGGTCGAGGACGAGCGTTTGCACAAATTCGTTGAAGAACACAGAAAACATGGGAAGAGCGGCTCCGCCGGTGAATTCGTGAGAGTCTTCTTTTGCCCCACACTACTCGGAACTACCGTCAATGCGCAGTGCCTTGTGTGCGGCGCTGTGGAGAATCTAACGGATTTCGATTCCTGGTGATGTAAAATTGGTTTAAATACCCTATCTTTGAACACTTGCACTAAAATTGATTCCCTATGGCTAAGCGACTTACACTCCAAATCGACAGACCCTGTTTCAAAGACATTCTCAACGGGGCTCAAGACGTTGAACACAGGTTTATCTATCCGAGCAACGTGAACAAATATGTCATCCAGACAGAAACTGAAGAAGGTCTGGACATCCAATGCGTAAAATATGATGAACTATATCTCATAAACGGCCGCCGTAAGGAAGCACCCAGGCTGACCGTCCTTGTGGAGAGTGCAGAATTCGTACCCTTTATCGATGAAGATGGCAACGACCTGGTCACAGTCGGTGAAGATGGAGAAGAGTACCTCGTCTGCCAAGTCTGGTATCATCTCGGCAAGGTTACATCTACCGAGAATGTCCCCGACGACTACTATTACGACGAGGCAACCAAAGCGGAAAGACGTGAGTTATTCTTGAAAGGACAGGCTGAATTGGAGCAGAGTTTATTCTAATCCAATAACTATACGCTCATACTTGGCCAGGGTGTCATCTCCGTAGTGACGGAACAGCACCTTGGCCAAGTTTTCTGTAGTCTATACTTATTAACATCATCACCGACGAGCATTGAGGCATGTCGGTGGTCCGATGTTATGCGATTTCTTCCCCTATGTGGAAGAATATGCGGTAGTAGTTCATCTCTGTGCCGTCATAGGTACGGTAGGTCCGAGGGGCATTGGTTTCTTCGTCGGTTTGAGCAATGAATTCGATGCCGTTCAGTTTGAAGGATTTCTGGCCAAGTAGGCTAGATACCGTAATTGTTTCCAAAGGGGCTGCAATTGGCCGGGTAGGATCGGGACAGAGAATCTCAATGAGTTCGTCAGTGGATTCAAGGGCAAACACTTCTCCTTGCTTCAAAGTGCTGTAGACCTTTGCTGAAAGTGGGAAGAATAATGTGTTACCCTTAATAGTGGGCACCTTCGGCTCAGCTTTGTGTGCCGGGGGAAGGTCGTTAGGATCAAGAGGATAGTTAAAGAATCCGAGTTGCCCTTTAGCTCCCAGTATCGGTTTGTCAAACTCATAAACATCCTTTATTACCCAATTATAGCAGCCAGGTGCTGCCCAATCAGAAGGATAATTCTGAGTACAGTCAACAATTGTTGCGTAACCCAAAATGGCAGATCTGGGCATTTCCATAAAGTCCGGGATATTACCCATTATTATCCCATTCATGGTTTTTATACCCTGCACCCACACACTATTACAAAGTTCATCGATACTTCCTTTCTCAACAGATACCCCAGTATGAATGAGGACTGTGGAAGGGATGTGAGTCGCCTTAAATGTCCTGTTCTCGACATCTTTTATACCCTTCATAATTAAAGATGCCCATGGCTGTCTAATGGAAATTGCCTTCATATAACCATCTGGCGCCATACAAGACATCGATTTTGTGGGATTACATGGCTGAGGTGAAGCACTATTTTTAGATTGCGCTAAATCATTGGTCTCTACACTATCATCAATCTCGATTGGCTGGCTTAAGGCTTCCGGGTTATCGAGATACTCGATGAAGGCATCGAAGAGGTACTCGGTATTCTCATTAATAAACTTGACCAGAAGTTCATGATCATTCTGGTGCTGACGCTTAAATCTACGGGTGAGGGCAGCGTAGTCGCGTTGGATTTCAGCACGGTCGAAGCGGTTGCGTTCATCTGTTATCATTGCAACGAAGCTACCGTCTTCTTTAAGGAAGGCGAAGAAGGTCTGTATGACTCCATACCAGAATTCAACTTCTTCAGCTTTGTCTTCAGCCTGACTATTTAGGCGATCTATCATTTCTAGAACATTGACTATTCCAGAACTAGTCTTAATGCTTTTCCGTTTCTTGCCTCCGCCACCTTCTTCATCTCCACCTTCTCCAGAATCGGCCCCTTGAGGCTCTTCGAGTTCGGGATCAACGGTGAGGCCGATGCTACCGTCATACTCCACTAGAATAGAGTTGGAAGACTCATCTTTAGCAGTTTCGTCTCTATAAATCTCGCAGTATCGACGCCAAAAGTCCAGAATGTCTTCGTTCTTGTAGATTGGCTTGCATTCGAGGACTCCGTCCAGATTGTTGAGCCCAGATGTGTAACCGCCAATTATCAGACGAAGCTTCTTTGCATCATCGGCGCCGTCGAGTTCTTCGCTAGCTACGGCGTCATCACCGGAAGTGACATTATGCTGTGAGGCTTCGGGCTGAGACTGCATAAAGAGCTGATAACGCTTGATGGCAGCCCTGATCCAGGACCGGAAGTCCTGGACCATATCCATTGTGACCAAGGTATTCTGCTCGGGATTCTTCTTGCTGGCTATATATTTATGGAACCATTTTAAGTAGAGTTCGTGAGAGCAGAGCTGGCGGAAAGCCTCCTCGATAAGAGCAAGTTCAGCCTGAGCGTTGAAGTCGCTGACGACTATATCACTATACTTCAAGAAAGCCTGTTGGATATTCTGGACGTTTTCGTTGTTGAAGGAGAAGTCCACGATATGACACTCTTCCTTGTATTTGCAAACGCGGTCCACGCGGGAGATTGTCTGGATGGCATTGATGTCATGAATCTCCTTGTCCAGGAAGAGAGTGTGCAGTTTGGGCTCATCGAAACCAGTCTGGAGTTTGTCCACGACTATGATGATGCCATTCTTTGCTGATTTAAAGTTAGCAATGACCTTTTCCTCGGGTACACCGGCATTCATGGTCTTGCTGGCAGGATAGTCCTGATTGTCGCTGTAGACAATGGACACTGGCGCATCTGCATAGCGGGCGTAGCGAGGCTGCTTGGTCTTTTCCGCCATCATCCTCCGTATGAGTTTACAATACTCGATGGCAATGGGGATGGATGTCACGGCCAGCATTGCTTTGCCGGTACCGTGAATCTTGGTATAGACCAGGTTTAGAAGGCGGTTGACGATGAAGGAGGAAATGGCTTTCATACGGTCCCGGTTCTCGTAAACGTGGTCTTTCTTAAGACCGTATTTCTGTGCCTCTGTGCCAGCCTCTATGGCCCGTAAAACGCCGTCAGGGAGCTCGAAGTACATCTTGGCCGGTACGGCTATGATGTGCTTTGTAGGGTCAAGAATATAGCCATCCCGGATGGCTTCCTTCATAGAGTAACTATCGAACGGAATCCAGATGGGGTCTATGTTGGTGCTCTTCTTGAGCTCACCGAAACGGGCCAGGACCTTTTCACTGGGTGTCGCTGTGAAACCAACTATGAGATTCTTCTTGCCCTTGCCGGAGAGGAGGGTGCCAGCGCTTTCATCAAAGGTATCCTGCAACTGGTCGAAGATGCTCATCATTTCCTCGTGGGAAACGCCGGTATTGCTGCGGTGGATCTCATCGATGAGGAAGGCAACGCGCATTGTCTTCAGCGTCACATTGGCCTTTTCGATGGCGGCTTTCATATCGTCGAACTTCTGGATGTTCACGACGATGATGCGCTTCTTATCCTGCAGGGCTTTGATGAAGGAAGGTGTGTCCTTGGCCTCCGTGAACATCGCTTTGTCGATGTTCATATTGGTCATCATCGTGTCCAACTGGTCTCGAAGCTGGAGACGGTCTACCACCAGGAGAATCTTGTCATATACCCATTTGCCGTTATAGCGAAGGTCTTTCAACTGCAGGGCTGTCCAGCCGATGATGTTGGATTTTCCGAAACCAGCGGCGTACTGAAGCAGAAGAGAGTAGACGTATTTATTGTTGCAGTAAGCATCTCGCTTGGCCACAATCTCTTCGGCTTTCTCCGGAGCAACTCCCATATCGAGCATGTCCTTACGGAGTTTGTCCAGGAAGTAGTTGGGCTCTTTCTCGTGCTCCAAGAATTCCTGGATGCGGTCCATAATCTTATCGCAGCCGAACTTCTGCTTTGGACGCGGACTAATCAGGCGGCCACGGTTGCTCTTGCGCTCTTTCTTCTTACCACGCTTTTCCAGTTCGTACTGAAGGAAGTTATAGTAGAGGATTTCCTTCTCAATCATAGGTTTGCTGTAGAGCGCCCGCATGACTTCTTCGAAGCGTTCTTTTTCGGGGGCATCAGCATTCCTGACCGGATAAATCTTGAATGTCTTCTCGATTTCACATTTCTTCTCGGTCATCGATAGGGTGTGGTCGGAGAAGCCTTTACGGAGTTCGTCGCAGAACATTCCGACGTTACGAAGGACGTATGTCTCGTTGATGTCGGTGGCTACAAGATGGATCGAGTTCTCGAAGATGCGGAGCATTTCCCGGCGGAGGGCCTGGGATTCGTCGTTCTGACCGGCAAGAGCAGCATATTCCTGGACAGCCTCCATATAATCTGTGATGACTTTGCCACGGCCGTCTTTTGCTGCTGACTGACCATTGAAGGGGCTCTTAAGTTCGAGGTAGCCGAGGAAGATACCATTGACAAAGAAGGAGATGTCCGGGCGGATGGTGAAGATTCTGCGGTCGCCCATCATGAACGTGTAACTTACTTCCTCGGAGGCAGAGAAGATGTTCTTCTTGAAATCTTCGTCACCGCGGAGTTCTGAGCCGGATACATAGATAATCTGGAGGGATTCGCCCTGCAAGGTAATCGTCTTGTTCCGGTTAAGGAAGATAGCCACGTTGGTGGCATCTTTCAGACGAGCCTTAATCTCTTCCATCAACCGGGTGAGGGCCAGACCTTCATCACCTTCGTTTTTCTTAACGAGGTTTTTCCAAGCACGCTGTGAGTTCATCTTCACGAATTCCAGCAAGTCTGCAGGGATGAAAAGATCATTGTTTACTGTGTTGCATTTCACTTCACGGTATCCCAAGCCATCCTGACGGCGACATAGGAAATCCATTATGTAGGCGCTCTGTATATTTTTCTCTATCATATGCTTACTATTGTCCTACGCCCTGTAATAATCTCGTTTAAAAGGGCTTTCTTCAGTAGTTTTAACTTCTCAATCTGTTCATTTATATTTTTAACTACAGCCCCTATCTGGCTAATTCTTTCTGATAAATACTTCGCAATATCCTTTTGCTCTTCTATTGGTGGATAAGGTATTGGTAGAGCAGCAATATTGTACGCAGTCGTAGCGGGATAACTCACACCTGTGGATTGTCGACAGATTTCATCTACCATCGTAGCACTTGGCATGAGGAAAGAAAGATAAACTGGATTGATTTCATTCGGGGTAATGACTGCAAATCCGGTCGAAGCAATCACATCCTTTGCCTCCCAACCAATATGTGCTATGGCGCGTAAATATGTCCTGACAGTAGAAACAATCACATCATCCCGACGCACAATCCTACGAGCTCGAGATGGTGCATTAAGGAATTCCATTTCATCACTCAACGCTATATGACCTTCTGAAGAGACGCTACTAATATCTATGTAGCGGAATCTATATGACTTGTCAGTTGTATCTGGTAGAGTTCTTGCGTTTACAGAAGCAACATCTTTTATCCTACGTATCTCCCAGTGGGATGGAATTTGACCAATCCATGGAATACCGCTGTCTTTCATTGGAACAATGGGATTGAGGCCACGGGTGACAACGAAATTAATTTCCGAATGCTTTAGCTTAAATAGAGTTTGTAACTCTCTTTCTCTAAGGCATATACGCTTATTTATCAGATTGATTTGTTGATCCAAGTATGCTACAATGGCATCTTGTTCTTTTCTCTCTGGGAAAGCAACAGTGAGATTCCCAATCTCTGTCCAGTTAGTGCGCGGCATCTTAACACCGGCAACCTGATTCCTGATGTATCCAATGAAATCCGGCGATAACAAGTAATACTCAAGGAATTTGTTGTTGAGTGCTTTCTTAGGCTTCATCACCAAGAACTCAGTAGAACAAATTCCATCATTGTCAGGAATGTATGCTTTGGCTAAATATGGACGAAGCTTCCCGAAGAGGACATCACCTGCGAAATAACGAGCATTTGTTCCCTCGGATTGAATCTCAGTTGGAATAAAACTGCCATCCCAGCTGACGATATTCTCCAGCGCGATGTAAGGCAGATCCGTTCGGTCTGTCTTAATGTTGCGCACTGTTACTAAATCTTTCAGTCTCATCAGAAGCCAAGTCTTATATCCTGCAATGAAGTTTCAAGGTCGGAAAGGTCAGAAAGAATCTTGTCCACGCCGTCAATTTCTTCCGGCACATAGAACTCTTTGTTGAAGTTGAGTTCCACGCCCACGGTGTTGTCTTTCTTCTCGTAGGGATGATAAATGTATTTCTGGAGGAAAGTATCGATGAGACGATCGTTCTCGTCTTCGTTGGGGCTGTAATCAATGATTTCGTAGTCATTGATATATGTTGGCACTATGGCACATTGGATGGACTGCTTGGCTGTCTTGCGGTTATTTACCAGCTTAAAAATCCATTTGCCACACCCAAGAGAAGAAGTGTCGCCTTTCTTCAACTCCCTAAAGAAGGAGTTCATGTCGGCATCAAAGGTGTATGAATCACCGTTGACATCCTTAATGAGGAGGACGTCCTGCATCGGGTCGTATGATCGGAGTGCTTCGAAAACGGTTGCGGCATTCTCTGGCTCCAACTCCGTCAAGGGTGAATATGCCGTATTGTTAAGGATGGCCATCGCAGGCTCAATCTTGAAGGGCTTGTCTCCTTTGCAAACGGTTTCCAACACGCTCACGTCTGCTTCATCAACATCGGTAAGTGTGAGAGCTTGTTTATTATAGTAGAAATGCCATTTAGGATAAACCTTGCCTATTTCACAGTCTTCAAATTTGGCGAGGGCGTCCACAATGGCCTTGCGATGCTCTGGGAGCATCTCACGTCGCTTGTTACCCTTACTCTTTTTGAGCAGTCGCCAGCCATTGGAACCATTGATTAACATCACGTGATCCTTACGCTCCGGAGCCTTGTTCTTATTCATAATCCAGAGATAGGTGTAGATGCCGGTATTGAAGAACTCGTCAGATGGCATCTGTATGATAGCTTCCACCCAGTCTTTGTCAAAGATAAACTTGCGGATGTTACTTTCACCGCCGCCGGCATCTCCGCTGAAAAGAGTTGAGCCGTTGTGAACCTCTACCGCTATGCCGTTGTCAGCAAGTTGGAATAGTATGTGCTGCATGAACAATAGCTGACCGTCAGAGACAGACGGATAGTAATGGAACTGTCCAGTCTGGTCGTTCTTGATGTCTGATTCGTAGCCCTTCCAGCTCACGCCATAAGGAGGATTGGCTATGACCACATTAAACTCGGTTCCCATGAATGGCACCTTGGTAAGCGTATTACCGTGCTGAATCTTGGAATGGGTACGGAACTTACTTTCAATGCAGGAGAGGGCGTAGAGGGAGTCAGAGAGGTCACAGCCGTAGGTGGCCACGTAATTATAACCGTTGGCTTTGAGTCGGTCTGCTACGCCAAAAAGAAGGTTTCCGCCACCGCAGGTGGGGTCGTAGACGTGGACATACTGGGATTTGGCAACGGTTATCTTTGAAGCAACAATCTCGGAAATGAGGCTGATAATATCGTCCGGGGTGTACTGCTCACCAGCGGTCTCTGCAGAAATGTCTGCCCAACGACGTTTGATGTGTTCCTCCAGGGTTGTGATGGCAGAGTTGTCATATCCAGACAGATCTATCTCGGCCCACTTGGTGACAGTGGCCAAGAGAATCTTCTTTGCCCGTAGCTCGGCCACGATGCCATCCATATTGAGGAACTTTTGTTCTTCGGTACCACGGTCGATACCAAGGAGCATTTTCAGCTCCTGATCGAATCCCTTGCGGTACGTGTTGAAGTCCTGCTCGAATGTCTTGTCGTTGCTGCAAATTGTTGACAGGGTCTTTCCTTCCTTAACAATGAATTCGTTGTATCCACACTTCTCGTCCCGGAAGGCTTCTATGAATTCATCCATATCCGTCTCCCGGGAAAGCCCCTCTTTTTCGAGCTGGGCTATGACGTTGCGCATACGGCTTTCGAGCATCACGAGCGCGAAGAAGGGCATCATGAAGTCCGGGAACTTGCTTTGTTTTATACCTGCGGCTATCAGCAGATCGGCAGCGGCCCAAATTTGGGGCTCATACTGCATAATATCACGCAGTGGTGTCGGATTTGTTTCCGCCATAATATATACTTATCGAGTGTAAATTTGCTTCCTTAAGTAAGCAAATTTAGCAATTTCCAACGGAATAACTAGCGATAAAGCCTAATAGGATAATTCTAAGACAGTAAAAAAGCCACCTACGGCGGCTTCTCTTCCTCCATCTCCTCGATCCTCTCCGCTCCCCAGAACTCCAGATCCAGGTCCTTGATGAGCGCGTCAAGCTCGTCGTGATGCTCAGGGTCAAGGAAGCGAGCGGCGCGAAGGAAGTCGATGGAGCGGCTAATAGATCCTTCGCTGCGCTCAGGATAACAAGAGGGGTCAGAATGACCACTACGACTAGTCTTGTAGCGAATGAGCCAGTCGGCGATGTCGATATGAGCTTCCAAGTCTTCGGGCGTGGAGTTCTGCTGCAGGATCGGGCTGACCGTGATACCCAGTTGCGGATACTCGGCCAGCTTCTCTGTCCATTCCTTAAAGCCGTCGATGTCCGGGAAGGCGATGATCTTACGACCTTGCAACACGAACAGCCGGTCATTGATGCAAGACTTGCCGCCGGTGGCCAGCCAGAGATACTGATGCATCAGGCCCGAGCAAATGACGGCGGTCTTCTCGCTCTCGACCAGGGCAACCGGCATCCCCGGATGCTCCAGCAGGAGATGTTCGCCGAACAGGCACTGCGAGAGTTCCCAGTCGGCCGGCAGCTGACCGGATTGCTTCATTAGGGAGTGAACCCAGGTGATGCGGCTAGGGACGTCGGGATCTTTGATGCGATGACCTGTCTCCGGGTCGTATTTCATAATCTTGCCTGTGCGGCAGCGGCCCAGGGAGTCGATCTGGAAGAAGATGGTGGCACCGGAGCGTGTGACGCCGATGCGGTATTCGTCGATGAGCGACTGGACCACCATCGGGTCGATGATCGTGCGGAGGAAGGTGACAAGGTCGGAGTCCTGGTTGAAGCGGACGCTGCGGTCCACGACGTAGTCGGGGATGGTGCAGAGCGGCTTCGGTTTGGGCTTCTGGAGCCAGACGGGATGGTCGTCTCTCCAGTCCTTTCCCGGTTTCAGGTCCGGATGGTCGGCGAAGAATTGCTTTGGGGTGTAGTGGTAGCCACAGCTGGACTCGTGGTCACAGCGGCCTACAGATTCGTGCAGCGGGTCGCCGGCTTCATCGACATAGAGCGTGAAGCAGCGTTTCCGTCCACAGGCAGGACAGGTGTGGCGGGACGATATGTTGGTGTATTTCTGTAACTTATACATTGCTCTCGGGATTGCGTCCACGTGTCCACGGCAGCGACCAAAGTAGCCGCCGTGGATGATGTGGACAAAGTGGACAATTATTCAAAGAGAGTCTTGGTGTCGGCAAGGACTTGGGTGTCCACGCCGTCCACGGTGTCCTTGCTGTCTGCGCCCTCGGACGTGGACAGGGACTTGATGCGGGCAGCGATCTTGCCGACCATCGACTTGCTGATACCCAGGATTCCGGCGATTTCACGATAGGATTTCCCCTTGTCCAGCAACTCTTTGACGTTCTGGTCCTGGGTGTTGTTGTCCTGCTCGTTGGGCTCGCGGAGATGGCTGAACTCCGAGCCGAACTCCTTGAATTCGAAGTGGACGTAGCCGTCGGTCTTGTCGATTTCGTAGACGATGACGTTGTCGGAGTCGTAGCGGAATTCACCGGCTCGCACCTTCAGCTGCTTTACATATCTCAGGCGCGTGTCCTTGGCGGATTTGCCGATGGCGAACACGGAGTCGAAGAAGTTGTAGAGCTTCTTGGAGCCGGCGAGGTCGTTCTGGGTGATGGGGCTGGTGAGGCTGCGCTTGGGCGTATGGGCGATGATCAGGAGGGACCAGCCATACTGCTTCTTGAGGTTCATCAGCTTCATCATAAAGATGCCGGCGTCCACGCCTTTGTCGGAGCTGTTGCAGAGGTATGTGAGGTTGTCGATGATGGCGACCTTGCAACGGAGCTTCTGCATGGCTTCGACGATGTGTGCCAGGATCTTCTCTTCGTAGTCCTTGACGTCAAGGGACATCGGGTTGATCTCGGCGCGGAAGAGGCCTTCCGGGAAAGGATGCAACTGGCCGGTCACATTGTCGGTGTAGCGCATCTGGAACTGCTTGTCGGAGAGCTCGCAGTCCACGAGAAGGACGTTCTGCGTCAGGGCAATCTCCTCGGCCATCTGGACAGCATAGATGGATTTGCCCAGGTTGGAGTCGGAGAAGAGGCAGCAGACCTCGCCTTCGTACCACAACTCGCGGTAGAGGGGGTCGGGATTGGGGCGTTTGCTGGCGTCGGTGAGGGTGCGGTTTGCGGTCTTGACGGTGAACATTCCGATGTTGTCGGCAGCAGCTACGCTCTCGACCTCAGCACTGATTGCTTTGATAGGATCGACTTCCATAGCTTGGGCCTCCTATCAGTGCTGATACCGGAACACCTGGCGCGTTTCGATCGCTTCGTCGAGTTCGTCGGCATCGACGAGGGTCTTGCCTTCGATCTTGAGGATGTTGATTTTGCCCTTCTTAGCCAGCCGGTAGAAGGTCGTCGTGCCGATTTTGAGGTGCCGGCACGCCTCCTCCCGTGTGTAGTATCTCTTTTCACTTCGTTGTGCGGTCTCTGCTCCGACCTCTGCAATCGCTTCTGCGATAATTGGTTTCAGGATATTCTTGACGAATCCCCGAATCATATCTGTTTCAGACATAATCTATGGTTATTGTAAAGTGTTAGTGAAAAGGAGTCGCGACTTCCTGCTGCCAGTCTAACAGCAACTACAAAAATATAAGCAAAATGTGGAAATATGAAAGCCGTTTTTTGCGTCTTTGAGGGTGCAAAAAGTAATAATCGAAGAATTTGAACAGGGGACGTAACTAATTATAACACAATTTAAAAATCGTTACTTGACGCGCGTTAAGGTTTGCCGTGGAGCGTTCGCGGACGCGTTCTGGGGCGTTCGTGGAGCGATGTAAATATTTGAAAAAAGTTATCAACATAACACCGGTTACAATCTGTAAGCACTATTTTTCAAGATGCACATAAAAACGTGTCATTTGGTCGTTCCCACCCCGATTTTAGGGTCATAGACGAGGGTTTTCAGAATGTAACTAACAATTTTTGTGTCACTCCGTCTGCCACACCGCTGTTCAGGCCTTCCGAAGGGTATGACGCACCCCATATATGAACTTATGATAAATAGTTAAATTATTGATTGTCATTTCCACATTTTATTCAGAACTTCGTCTTTGGGTTTAGACTTATAATTTGAAACCTCCTTTACACTTAGACTATGATTGCACTTCCTTCCATCGCTTTCGGGGGATTCTCCGGGTCGGCAAAGGATGTTACGGCCAGACAGGTGGGCGGCCGTAGCATCCTCACCGTCCGGGCCTGGCCTACGGGACCGACTACGAACGCCCAGGTGGTACGCCGAGCTTCGCTTACGAAGATCTCGAAGTCGTGGCAGAGGCTGTCTTCCGACCAGCGCAGGGATTGGGACCGGCTGGCGGAGACGAACTCCGGGCAGAGCGTTCTCGGGCAAAGGGCGGTCATCTCCGGGCTGAATCTGTACGTGCGTCTGAATGCGAACCGGGTTATGGCCGGCGAGGCTCTTCTTTCGGACGCTCCCTCTTCGAACGTGGCAGTCCCCAACGTTTTCTATTCTCAGGTGGTGATGACGCCTGAGCTCGTCGTTTTCAATGGTATCAAGCACGAGAGTGCGCCGCTCAAGCTCGTGGTGAAGATGTCCGGGAGTCAGTCCGCGGGCATCTCGAACGGGTGGAGCAAGACGGTGATCATTTCTTCCGAGGTGGAAGACGACTGGGGCGAGGCGGATATGACGAAGCTGTATCTGAAGACAATCGGGGTGGAGCCGACTCCAGGGCAAAAGGTGTTCATCGAGGCTTATTGGCTCGATACTTCTACGGGATTCACGGGGCAGGTATATAAGGATTCGGTCCTTTGTACCGGGGAGTCTTCGTACGTGCCGCGCATGAAGGTGACGATGGACAATGTGGTTCCGGAGGAGAGTCACGTGTCGTCCTTCGATGTGGATTATTCGACGAATGCTCCGGTGCTTTATTTCGATGCGATCTGCCTGGGGCACAGCAATGTGGCTTCCTCGGAAGTAGTCCTGGACAAGGCGCTGCCGGCCGCTCAGATAGGCTCGAGCCTCGTTCTGGGGCGCGGAATGGGAGACACGGGGAAGATAAAGCCTCAGTCGTACCTGGTGTATATGAACAACGTGAGCGGGGCTACGAAGATGACTTTCGCCCAGCGCGGCGGGGAGTATACGAAGCCGACGGAGGTTTTCGGGCCTGGAGTGCTGTATACCAATTAACGAGCGAGATATGTTCAATTCTACTGGCAATAATTTCGGGGCGGGGGTCATCCAGTTCAAGGATGTTCAGGAGAGCAACTATCTGGTGCTGAATGCGAGGCTGACGGTTGATTCTTCTGCAGCTGCGTATCTGGCGGCGGAAGAACTGGAGATCTATGTTCCCGACCTTACCATAGGGCGCAGCACGGTTTGCGGTGTGGTGTGCCAGTACAAGGACCGGGGCGTTTCGTACGGCTCGGCCTATGTCTATGATGCGGGGACGGTGCTGAAGTCCTGGGTCAAGGATAAGAATACGATCGTGATCGAGAAACTTCCGGAGTTCGACAACCGCGGGGAGCTGACCATCTGGATTCAGGCGATGTACTGCCAGCTCAACCAGGGCTGGAATACAGTGCGCGGAACGAAGACGCGGCTGACGTTCACCGATCCGAACCGATATACGTTCTGGACCTCCGATTCGATCTGCGTGATTTTCCAGAAATGGGTATTCCTGCACGCTCAGATCGACAGTGTGTCGTGGGATGCGGGCGACGCCGATTTCGAGGTCACGGTGCAGGGGCTCCCTACAGACATCGATGCGGAGGTGCCGATGATGATGAGCGTGAGTTACGGCAACGACAATCTGGGCGGAGTCAACGCCAGTAAGATCGAGGCCGGCGTGTGGTCGATCAAGGGAGAAGACCGTTCGATGGGATTCAGGAACACTTCGAACAAGCCGTTTATGTTCGCATACCTGGTGCGGGATATTTAATCGATGCCGTATGTCCGAGAAGAGGAAGATAGAATTGACGCGCCTGCAGGGCATCATCGCCATTGCGAGTTTCAGCAGCGGTGTGCTGATCGCGGCCGTGTGTCTGTTCTGGATTCCGCCGCTGGGAGAAATCGCTTCTTCGGCCGTGTCGATCGTGAGCGAGTTGCTTGTGCTATGCGGGGCTATCCTCGGGGTGAAGGCGAGCTACGACGTGAAGTTCCGGAAGTTCGAGGCTGAGTTGAGCCAGGTGATGGAGAATGAGAGTAAGAATACGCAATAGGATCTGATATGAGATACGTTTTGCCACTGCTGCTGCTTTTGGGGGCTTCTGCCTGCGGTACTGTCCGGATGCTTCCGGTCCAGGACAGTACTCGGGTGGAAGTGCGTGTGGAGAGAGAGATCGTGGTGGACACGGCCTGGGTGGAGTTGCCGGTGATTGTGGAGAAGGTCGTGACGTTAGATACTGTTTCTGTGCTGGAGAATAAGTATGCTATTTCTGAGGCTGAGGTCTCCGGTGGTCGGCTGGTCCATTCGCTTGCGACGAAGGCTGTGCGGGAGCCAGTTCTGGTCGAAAAGGAGATTGTGTATCGGGACAGCGTGGTCTTCCGGGACAGGGTGGCCAGGGAGGAGATCCGGGTGGAGCGGGAGCTGAGCTGGTGGGAGTCGTTTCGTCTGCGCGTCGGGGGCTGGTGCCTTCTCGCAGTTTTGTTGATTGTGATTTATCTTGTTATAAAACATTTGTTTAACCTTAATCTTTTCAAACTATGAAGTACATTCCTTCTATCGCTTTCGAGGAGATGTCCGGCTCCGCCAAGGGCGTGACCGCAGCGAAGGTCAAGAGCCGTAAGTACATCCGAAACCGCGGCTACGGCGGGTCTACCCGCACGAGCTACCAGGCCTCCGTGAAGGCTGTGTTCAAGCAGCTTTCGCAGGCTTGGAAGGGTCTGACCAATGCGCAAATCCTCGCGTGGAACGCCGCCGCCAACACCGCCGAGGGCCGCTCGGTGCTGGGCACCAAGGGCAAAATCAGCGGCTGCAACCTCTTCATGAGGCTGAACTACTGGGTCGTGTATTGCGGCGGTCAGATTATGACCGCAGTGCCCACCCTCGCAGGTGTCGAGGCTCCGGCCGACGCGACCGTCGTTCTCTCCAGCTCCGCGATGACCTTCACGCTTGCCGACATCCCGTCCGATGTGACCAACCTGAAGCTGATCATCCAGGCTTCCGAGCCCCAGGGCAACGGTATCACCCGCGCCTACAGCAAGGCTGCCGCTTTCGGCGATCCCCTCACTCCGGTCACCACGGCCATCAACATCAAGAGCGACTACGACGCGAAGTGCGGCGCTCCTTCGGCCGGCTATCCGAAGGTGTTCTTCCGCTACTTCTACGTGAACACCGTCACCGGCGAGAAGTCCGGGGAAAAGATGGTGAGTGCGGTGCTGAGTGCGTAACGTCTGCAGCAGGCCCGGTGCCTGAATCTCAAGTTGGCAAGCCCCTTCGGAGAGAGTCCGGAGGGGCTTTCTTGCAATTATGTGGAATAAAAACTGTATATTTGCCATACCGAAAGACCCATTAGTATTTCAGTCGCAATCATGAAACAGTATCTTGTATTTGTTTTCACCCTCCTTGCTATCGTAGGGTGTGGAAACAGAACTCCCAAACAAGTCGTTGAAGAATCGCCATACGGTGATTGGGAGATCTGTGACTATAAGAATGATTTTGATGAGCCTACAGGAGAGAAGTTTGTAAGACAAATCATTCGCGGAGATTTCAGTAATTCCGCTACGGCTTCTAGCCCTTTAAGAGTGATCGTTTTCTTCAATCACTCCTATAACAGTTATTCGGATAAGCACTCTGTTGATGGGTATATGCGATTCGATGAGTATTGTGATGGCACAGAAGACTTCCATATTTGGTATGATGCGAGTCCAGCAAAGAGAGGTACCAAGATAGTTGACCGACCCAATCACAAGGCTTATCATTATGAAGAGAGACGAGGTTTTCAAGAGGTTGAAGATAAAACCTGGCATTACTGGCCTGATATTCTTCGGGCATCCCCCAGCACTTATGAGTTCACTGTAAAAGGAGATTATCAAGACGAGTATAGGTTTACTATCAACACTGAAAAGTTGGAACTTGCTCTAAAAGATGCTGGTATACTTGAGAATGTTGTGCCTGAATAGAGGTATTCGTTAATCCCATAATATAACAGCCCCGACAGTCAAATGATGATTGCCGGGGCTTGTCGTATGTATGTGTGGTTATTGGGATAAGTACATCAGAATACCGTTGACGTGTAAATTGACGATTGCCCTGGCGCCTTCTTCTGACTCTAGGAAGGCCACGTCCTGCCGGTTATCCATGAAGAGGTTCTCTGTCAGGACAGCGGGGCAGCTTGTGTGGCGGATGATGTAGAAGTCCTTCTCGATGTCGGGATCTCCGTCGGTGAAGTCGGTACGGAGCCTGTGGCCGGGTAGATGAGTTTTCGCGGCTTCGTACAGGCAAGTGGCCAGGGCGTCGGCATTGGTCTTGCCTCGGGTAGTAAAGCAACTCCAGCCGCGCGTATCGAGCCAATTCTGGCCGATTCCTGCAGCGTTAACGTGGATGGAGAGAAGAATTACCTGGTCATTGCCATACTGCTGGCAGATCTTGTTTACGCGGCGGCAGCGCTCTTTCAGGGAGATGTCGTCGCGTTCTGGAACTACGAGCCGGGCGTCAAGGCCTAATGCGGTGAGGCGTTCGCGGATGAGGAAAGCAAGGTAGCGGTTGTAGGCGTATTCGCGGAAGTGGCCGTCGGGGCTGCGCTTGCCGGGCGTGTCAAATCCGTGGCCGTTGTCGAGAAGAATCTTCATAATTGTCGTCTTGGTTCTGACGGCAAGATGGAGATAATATGTGGAAATAACTATTTCCAAGTAATGCCATTCCCCCAGTGTCGGATGATTGCTATAAAGGGGGCAGATGAAGGTAATGGCCTAGGGAGCCCACTGGGAGTTGGCTACATGCTATTTCCAGATATCTCGGAGAAAACTTGAAAAATGTAGCCAAGATGTAGCCAACTTTTGGAAAGCAAATGCCCCCACAGATAGCTGTAGGGGCATTTTTGGAGGTGCCTAGCGGAATTGAACCGCTCTACCTGGTTTTGCAGACCAGTGCCTAACCTCCCGGCCCAGGCACCAAAAGGGATTGCAAATATAATCAAATTTCCTGTAATACCAAATCGGAAGGGTGAAAAAGGGCTATTCCACGTAGAGGAGGAGGCCCTTTAGGTATTCGCCTTCGGGATGGTAGATGTTGACCGGATGGTCGGCGGGCTGGTTCAGGCGGTCGAGGATGCGGACGCTGCGGCCGACGGAAGCGGCGGCGGAGAAGACCGCCAGGGCGAAGGCCTCCTTGTCGACGACCTGGGAACAGCTGTATGTGAAAATGAGGCCGCCGGGGGCTATGCGGGCGATGGCGGCGGCGTTTAGCCTCTGGTAAGCCCGCAGGGCGTTCTTCAGCACCCCGCGGTGCTTGGCGAACGCCGGCGGGTCCACGACCATGAGGTCGTATTTCCCTTCGGGGGCGTTCTTCAGAAAGTCGATGGCGTCGGTGCAGTATCCCGTGTGGCGAGAAGCGTCGAAGCCGTTGAGGGCGACGTTGCGGTCGACCATCATCATGGCCTTGGCGGAGCTGTCGACGGAGTCGACGTGCACCGCCCCGGCGGCCAAGGCGTAGATGGAGAAGCCTCCCGTGTAGCAGAAGAGGTTCAGCACGTTGCGCCCGGCGGCGTAGCGGCCGACGAGGGCGCGGTTCTCCCTCTGGTCGAGGAAGAATCCCGTCTTCTGCCCCTCGGTCCAGTTGACGATGAACTTGTGGCCGTTCTCCAGGACGGTCTGCTCGTCGTCTGAGAAGCCTTCCGCCTTGTAGAGATAGCCGTCGACCAGGTCGAGGCCGGCCTTGAAGGGCGCCGTGCCGGAGCTCTTGTCATAGACCGCCTTGAGACTGTCGCCATAAACGGCCTTGAGGGCCTCGCAGATCCGGTTCCTGGCACGGAACATGCCCACGGAGTGGGCCTGGAGGACGCATACGCCGTCATAGAAGTCGATGACGAGGCCCGGCAGGCCGTCGCCCTCACCGTGTACGAGGCGGTAGCAGTCGGTGCGCGGCGCCGGGCCGGCGGGGCTGCCGGAGGCAGCCAGCCCGACAGCGCGCCGCGCCTCCAGCGCCTGCGCCAGCCTGACTTCGTAGAAGTCCGGCGCGAGCGCGGCGCCGTCGAAACTCAGCACCCGGACGGCGATGGAACCTATCTGGTAATGGCCGTAAGCCAGCAGGCCTCCGTCGGAGGCGTGCACCGCGACGACGTCGCCTTCGGCGGGATTGCCGGCGACCTGCGCGATGGCTCCGGAAAAAACCCAGGGATGGAAACGCAGCAGGGACTCTTCCCTACCCTTCTTCAGTATGACCTTGATCATTGGACTCTGTTTTTGGAGGATTGGGGAGCAGCTGCTCCGGAGTAAGCGGATGCTTCTCGGACTGCAGGAGCCTCAGATACATCTCCCTGCACACCCAGGCATCCGTCGCAGCGTATTTCTGCTGTGGCTCGCTGAGCTTGTCGCTCTCCCAGTTGGAGAGCTGCTGTGTCTTGGAAATCCTGATACCCAGGATGTTGGCGGCCAGTTTCTTGACAGCCTTGTCCTTGATGCCGTACTCCCAGCCTATCTTCTGCAAGTCCACGAAACCGGCCGGCTCGAAGCCGTGAAGGCGCTTGAGGCCGCGCAGGTCGTCGTGCACGGCTGCCCCGACCTTGACAATGCGGGGGTTGGCCAGCAGGCTGCAGAGCGACCTGGGCATGCCGCATTTCTTGATGCGGAAGAGATACGCACGCTTGGCGCTGGAAAGCTGGAGGAGGGAAACGCCATAATGTGGCTGGTCCGCGGAGAAACAGGGACGCGACTCGGTGTCGAAACCCAGGATGCTCTGCCGGCGCAGGTACGCGACGGCCTTCACAAGCGACTCGTCGGCCTTGTCGATGACGATGATCTTCCCCGGGAAGGAAACCATCTCGAGCTTCTCTATGTCTTCTGCGGATACGGTGATCTTGTACATGTCAATACTTTTCCACGAGATTGTATCCTCCGCCGGAAGTGGCCTTCACCGTGACATACTCCCTGGAATAGGGATAGGCTATGTCGTGCGTGAAATTGTTGGTCCGGCGCAGGATGTGGTAGCATTCGTCCGTTACGGCGCGGCGGGCGTCCACTACCGCGAGGTCGTCAGCGATGAGCTTGCGGTAGCCGAGGTTGGCCTCGCTCTGTACGCGCATTATCCACTGGAAAGAGTCGCGGAGCCCCTCGATGTCGGCCGAAGGGTCGTCTACGATGACTGCGGAAATGGGCATGTAACCCCCGGCCGCCCGGTATCCGTCCAGGAGCGCCCCCGCGTACGAAAGCGAGTCGGAAGAGAAAGCCACGCAGCCGCAGCCGAGCTGCCCGCGCTGCGCCGCCATCTCGTCGAATACGCTCTGATAAGCGCCGGACGCCGCCGTGAGGCTGTCCGTCAGCACCGCCACATGAAGGTGCGGGATATTCCTGTCCAGTTGCTTGCCGAACATCAGGCGGGCCGGGAAAATCACCGGCACGGTCTTGCCGGCGGAGCGCATGAGGGTGTCGACGTCGAACGCGCCGTACGCGGCAGAGAGCGGCGAGGTGAACACCACGAGCTTGGCGTTCTCCTTGCGTTCGAGCCTTTCGTTGTCGAAGGCCCCTATGCTGAGAGTGGTATCCAGGGCGAAAAGGAAGTTGCGCACCGTGACGGTCCTGAGGCTGTCTTCATTACCTCCAAGCAGGGCCTCGTACGGGAGATTGGCCATGTCGGAGATGACGTCGATACGTTCTCCGGCGAAATCGGGAAGGTCGTCGGGAGCGAGGCGTCCGTCGATGTTGTCGAAAACGTCGCCCGCCAGGAAACGGCGGGCCAGCTCCTCATTACGGTCAGCCGGGCCCACCAGGGCTATGCTGCCCCTGGGGTCGCCGGGATTGAAGCCCGACACCAGCGACCAGTCCCTGCCCTTCTGGCTCAGGATCTGCTCGACAAACGGGACCGTGGGGCGGACCGAGCCCACCGTCTCGCGGCATCCGCCTGCAACGATGGCGGCCAGAAGCATGGCGGTGCAAACCGGGATCAAGGTGCTGACAGTTCTCATAACGGATTCATTTAAATGCAAAGTTACGACTTTTCTGCTTCTTTCCCAATAAAAGGAAAGGGTCGGGAGGGTTTGATTTGACGTGAAAAAGTATTATTTTTGTAAAAATGCAGATTATGGAAAAGACTTTGAAGACCCTCCTGCTGACGGCAATCTGCTGTCTCTTTGTATCAAGTGCTTATGCACAGAGGTATTATGACGACCGCCGCCACGAAGTCGACCGCACCGGCACCGTCGCCTCTTACCTCGACCTCCACCTCGGCCAGTTCATGGGCAAAGGCGCCAACGCCATAGGAGGAGGCGACTTCTCCTTCCTCGCCCGCCTCTCCCCCGAGTTCCAGTTCGGAGTCGGTGTCGGCGTCGATTACATCCATGCCCTTGCATTCCAGGGCAAAGAGAACAACGAAAAGAAGTACGACAAGCACGGAGAGCTGAGCCTGCCGCTCTTCCTGCGCGGGCGCTATCTCCTCGGAGACTTGTATTCCCGCGGAGCCAATTACTTCATCCAGTGCGACCTCGGATACCGCTTCGGCCTCAGGGCCTTCAACAGCGGCAAGAATGCAGGGCTGTTTGACAAGTTCGAGAAGACCAATGTCAAAGGCTTCTTCATCGAGCCCCAGTTCGGCATAGCCATCAACGACGTCATCTCCTTAAGCTTCGGTCTTCCTTTCCAGCATTACAACAAGCTGATAAGCAACCTTCCGATTGACCAGACCACCGCTGATGACATCAGTGTCAAGAGCATGATGCTCGCGGGTGCGAAACTGCACTTCATCATAGGTTTCTAGGACACTTGGCCTACCCTTCGCAGGACCCTTCTGCCAGACCCCTCAGGTGGTCTGCCAGAAGGGTCCTGACGTATTGCTCCTCCATGAAGTGGGAGCCGTCGTAGATGGCATACGTACCCTCGCCGAAGCGCTTGCGCCAAGCGCGCAGCGACACGACTCCGCTGCGGCGATAATGGTCGTGCTTCCCGAAGAATGCGAAAAGACAAGCATCTGAGGAACAATATCTTACAGGACGCCATTTGCGAAGGGTACGGAAACGGAATTCCAGTTTCTGACGGTCGCCGGGACGGGGTTTGTAGATGACGCCCAGAAGCGCGCCCACTCCCGGGACCAGGGTGAGCGGGGCCCAGAGACGGAACACCGCCGGCGCATTCAGCGCAGGCGACACGAGAACGGTCGGCAAGCCGTACCGGCTGCGCATCTCCATCGCATGGACCGACCCGAGGGACTCCCCCGCCAGCACCGCCGGCCGGAGTTCCTCTATCCACGATGAAATCTGTCCTGATGCCACTTCGGGGTCGAAGTCGTATGTCCTCACGACCACCCTCAACGAGGAAGGCAGGCATTCCGAGAGTATGGATGGGATGCGGCTGTCCGCTCCCCCGCCCATTCCGTGTATGTACAATATGACCTTTTGTCCTTCCATCTGCACGCTAAGATAAGGATTTATTTCGTAAATTTGTGCCCGTTATGGGATCTGAACTCAACCTGGTTGCCGATCTTGCGGTCATACTGATAGCCGCCGGCATCTTTACCGTCATATCCAGGGCACTCAAGCAGCCCCCCATCCTCGGATACATCATCGCGGGTTTCCTCGTGAGTCCCCATCTTGGCCTTCTGCCCGCCATCTCCAGCGTGGAGTCCGTGGAGCAGTGGTCCGAGATCGGCATCATTTTCCTGCTTTTCGCCCTCGGACTCGAGTTCAGCTTCAAAAAACTCCTGAAGGTAGGCAGCAGCGCGCTCATTACCGCCGGGACCAACTGCATAGGAATGTTCATGGTCGGCCTGACAATAGGCTCGGTGCTGGGCTGGTCCACCATGGAGAGCCTCTTCCTGGGCGGAATGATGTCCATGTCCTCGTCCAGCGTCATCATCAAGGCCTTCAACGACCTGGGGCTCAAGAAGAAACCCTATGCCCCGCTGGTCTTCGGCAGTCTCATCGTACAGGACCTGATCGCCGTCGTGCTCATGGTCCTGCTCTCCACGCTCGCCGTCTCCAACAAGTTCTCCGGGAGCGAAATGGTATGGAACCTGGCCAAGCTGGCGTTCTTCATCATCCTGTGGTTCCTCGTGGGCATTTACGTGATCCCCTCGCTGCTCAAGAAGGCCCGCAAGTATGTCAACGACGAGATCCTCCTCATCATCTCGATCGGCCTCTGCTTCGGCATGGTCACGCTCGCCACAGCGGTGGGCTTCTCCTCAGCCCTCGGAGCGTTCGTCATGGGTTCCATACTTGCCGAAACGATTGAGGGAGAGCATATCGAACATCTCGTCTCGGGCATCAAGGACCTCTTCGGAGCCATCTTCTTCGTGTCAGTGGGCATGATGATAGACCCGGCGGTAATAGGTCAGCACTGGGGGACCATACTCGTCATCGCCCTCCTTGCCGTTGGCGGCATCATGACCTTCATCACCATCGGTGCGCTGCTCGCCGGCAAGAGCCTCGACACCGCGGTTCATACCGGATTCAGCCTCGCGCAGCTCGGCGAATTCGGCTTCATCCTCGCCAGCCTCGGAGTCTCCCTCGGCGTGATGCGCGGATTCATCTACCCCGTCATCATCGCCGTCTCAGTGCTCACGACCTTCATCACGCCCTTCATGATCAAGGCCGCAGACCCCGCCAGCCTGTGGCTGCACCGCAAGCTCCCAGCGAAGCTCCTGGCCCGCATCAACGCCTCCGACGACGAGGGCCACAACGGCTCCTCCGCCGAGAAGGGTGAATGGAAGAAGTTCCTCACGGCCTATGTCACGCGCATAGCCCTCTACAGCATCGTGCTGATAGCCATACTGATAGGATCGCACACCTTCCTGGAGAACCTGCTCGACAAGCTGATGCACGGCCTGCATCCCGCGCTCGTCAAATGGACCGGCGTCGTGGTGACCCTGGTGGTCATGGCCCCCTTCCTATACGGCCTTTCGGTCCAGCGGGGCTCCCTCCAGGGGCATGTCCACAAGCTACTCCAGGAGAAGGACAGCAACAAATGGCCCATCCTCTCCCTTATGGTCTTCAGGCTGCTGCTCGCGGCCGCCTTCATACTGGTTTTCATTTCCAGCAAGTTCGACCTCTCGTGGTGGGCAGTGCTGCTGATCGTGGCCGCCACCCTGGCCGTGCTGCGCATCCTGCCGCGCTACATCAAGCTCTCCGGCCTCGAGGACCGTTTCATCTCCAACCTCAACGCGCGTGAGATGGAAAACCGCCGCAAGGCCCCCGTCACCACCACCATCCGCGAGAAGCTGTCAGGATACGACGTCCACATCGACTCGTTCTACATCTCCCCTGATTCCGAGTACATCGGCGACAAGCTGCGCGACATCCCCTTCCGGAGCACCACGGGGGTGAACATCGTGAAGATCGTACGCGGCTCGCGCTCCATCCTCATCCCCAACGGGGACGAGCACATTTTCCCCTACGACCGTATCCTGGCCGTGGGCACAAGCTCGCAGATCGCCGATTTCGCGAAGATGATGGAACACGAGGTGATGGATTCCCGTTCCATACACCTGGACGCTTCCGGGGACGACCAGGACTTCACCGTGGAGGTAATCCCCGTCACGGAGAAGTCGTATATGTACGACAAGGCGCTCAAGGACCTTTCGATGCGCGAGAGCGGATGCATGGTTCTGAGCGTCCTGCGCGACAACGAATTCATCACCAACCCCAGGGCGGATTTCCGCTTCAGGGCCGGTGATTCGGTATGGATCGCGGGGGAAAGGGATTCCTGCGGATTCTTCAGATAAGATTCACTACGATATAGCCGAGGAAGGCAATAAGCACCGCCAGCGACCAGTGGAGGCCTAGGATGGCGGTGAGCACTGCGCCGGCCAGCGCGACCGCCAGGAAGGCGATGCGCCTGGCGCGCGTGCGCCTGTCCGCTTCCATCCCCTTCCCGAACTTCATGGCGAACATGGGGATCTCGCAGATGAGAAGCGTGGAAAGCACGCAGGCCAGGAGCGGGAGCACCCAGACGGTGGCGCACCACCTCGCGGGCGCGGAAGAGGGTTCCATGAAGACGAAGCAGCACAGCGAGCCGCAGATCATCGCGGACGCCGGGGTGGGAAGGCCGAGGAAACCGGAGTGCTGACGTTCGTCGATGTTGAATTTAGCAAGCCTCAGCGCAGAGAATACGGCGAGGACCAGCGGCAGGCAGCAGAATATGCCGGCCCCGGACAGGCCCGCCATGGTACGGTGCAGCATCAAGGCGGGAAGGACGCCGAAACTGACGATGTCACTGAGCGAGTCGAGCTCCTTCCCAATGTCTGAATAGGCGTCAAGCGCGCGTGCTGCCAGACCGTCGAGGAAATCGAAGACGGCCGCGGCCAGCATCATGCAGAAGGCGACGTCCGGACGGTCATTGAAAGTGAATATCACCCCCATGACCCCGCAGAGGAGGTTCATGGAGGTGATGCTGTTCGGTATTGCCTTGCGCAAAGCCATTACTTGATGCCGAGCTTGGCCTTGATGGCGGCGGGGACGGCGTCCTTATGGACGACGAGGTCGATGCTCTTGCCGGCCACGAATGCCTCGGAGGCGTACCAGATGCCCTTGTAGGCGCCGGTCTCGCCCCAGGAGTTCTTCACAAGATAGAACTTGCGGCCGTACTGGTCCTTGGCGGTGCCGTAGATGTGCATTCCGTGGTCGTCGGTGGTGCTCTTCTTGTCAAACTCGTCCTGGCGGTACTCCTGGGTGGGGACGATTTCCTTCTGGCTGGCGGGAATAGCCTGCGGCTGGTTGCCACCGCCTACCCAGCGCTCCTGGTCGGAGCCAGGGGCGGCAGCGGCCGCGCTGTCGAGGAGGAGGCCGAGGCCCTGGCGGTTGAAGCCGGTCTCGCTGACATCAGTGCCCCATGCGGCGGTGTAACCGTGGTCGATGGCATAGTCGAGAACCTGCATGAACTCGTCGATCGGCACGTTGTAGGCCTCGTCCCAGCGCCAGTTGTCGCACACCTCGATGGCGAACTTGGTGTAGAACGGATGGTGCGTGAAGGAAGTGATGGTCACATAGTCGTCAGGATTGATCTTGAGGGCGTCACGGTAGGAAGCAGGGGTGTACTGTTTGCCGTCGACGACGAAGGTCTCAGGATACTTGCCGAGATAGGCGTCGAGGATGCCCTGGAAGCCGTTCTTCCAAGCGGTGGTAAGGGTCCTGTTCGGAACCTTGGCGACGGCCTGGACATAGGCCTTGAGGACAGCGTCGAGCTCGGACTGGGCCGGGAGCTCGGTGCCGTAGTTCATGCCGGTCATCTCCTTGAGAGGGACGATGCCGTGGTCGCGCACTACATGGAGGACGTCGTCGGCCTCGCTGCCTGCTCCGAAGGTGAGGTTGCCGTCCAGACGGACGAACTTGTCAGCCCTTTCTGCATAGGAGTGGCTTACTACGAAGAACACGGAGAAATCCGGATACTTGGCCGGGTCCTTGATATTGTTGATACGGATGGCCTCGGACTCCAGGAAGCTGATCGTGGAGTAGGCCCAGCAGGTACCGCTGCTGGCCTGGTTCTTGACCGAGGTGATGGGGAGCTCCTTGACAGTGGTGAACGTAAGGGAGGGAGCTGCGGGCGCCGGCTGCTGCTGCGGAGGACGCTGCGGCTGCGCAAATGCCAGGGTCGCTCCGAAAGCGAGCGCGATGGCGGCGATGATGATTCTCTTCATAAGGCTATAATGAATTAAGATTTGTCGTGTCCAACAAATTTAACAATAATTATCGAAATGCGTATCTTTGCCGGGAGATTTTAGACATGGCTCAAAACAAAAAGGATACACGGAAGAAACGGCGGGTGCGGAAGCGGAAACTCAAGGTGCCGCCCGCAGCGGCGGTTGCGGCGGCGCTGCTGCTCGCCCTGGCGGTCGGGCTGCCGCTACTGCGGCACGCCCGGCCCGCCGGCGACACCGGCGCCGCCCTCCCCCCGGTGCAGTTCCAGGCCCTAGGCATAGACATCTCCCACAACAACGAAGGTCCCGTCCTCTGGGACTCCCTCCGCGTCATGGTCGACCGGGCCGGCAGGACGGTCCGCGACCTGGAGAAAGCTCGGAAGGTCTATCCCGTGAAATTCGTCTTCATAAAGGCTACGGAGGGAGTGTCGATGCGCGACCCGAAGTTCAAGACATACTGGGCCGAAGCCGGCGAAAGGGACATCCAGCGCGGAGCCTACCATTTCTTCCGCACCTCGCGCGACGGCGCAGTCCAGGCCCGCCACTTCATCGCCACGGTCGGCCAGCTCCGCCACGACGACCTACCGCCCGTCCTGGACCTTGAGACCATCCATCGCGGCTGCACATATAAACTTCTGAATGAAAGGGCCTTGCAATGGCTTAAAGAGGTTGAGAAACACTACGGCCGCAAGCCCATAGTCTATACCCCTGACTCCTTCGCCAGGGACATACTCTGCGACGAGATCAAGGACAATTACACTATCTGGATAGCCCACTACGGCGTGGACTCCCCCATCCACGGGGGCTGGACGTACTGGCAGTTCACCGACCGCGCCCTGATCTACGGCATGCCCGAGCCCGTCGACCTCAGCATCAGGAGGTAGGAGGCCGCTAAGCCCTGCGGCCCCATCATTCCGACATGTTGCGGATATAGGGAAGGTCGATGAGGTTGTCGAAGCCGTAGAAGCGGCGGGCGTTGTCGCCGAGGAAGAGACGCTTCTCATCGTGCGTCAGCAGGTCTGACTTCAGGATGAAGTCGTAGGACATGCGGTAGGTGATGGCCGTGATGGTGCGGGGATAGTCCGAACCCCACATAAGTTTCTCGATACCGACCTCGTCCGCGGCCTGGCGGATGGCCCTGACAGCCCCGTCGAAAGGATAGAACTCATCGTTGAACAGCCATGTGATGCCGCCGGACTCTACATATACGTTGGGATGCCGCGCGAGACGGACCTGCTCCATCCAGCCGGGAGTGGTGACCATCCCGAAATGGCCTACGGCTATCTTCAGTCCCGGGAAGGAAGCGACAATCTCCTCAACCTCGGGGAGCTGGTGGTTGTCCTCGTGAAGGCAGAGCGAAAGGAACATCCCGAAGCGCTCCATCCGGGCGTACATCGACATCATCTCAGGGTCGTTCAGCGGCCTGGAGAGCCTGTGGCCCGGGATGGCGATCCCGTCGAAAGCCCTGCATGAAACCAGGCAGAGCGCATCCTCCAGGAAACCGGGTCTGGTGAAGTCGCACATGGCGCAAACCCTGAAACGGTCCGGCCAGCCCCTCCTGACCCCGGCCAGGTATTCGTTCTGGATACCGTCAATGAACTCCTGGACCACCACTGCCCCTGACACCCGGGCGTAGTCCATGTTGGACAGGAACACGTCCGCGGTGTTGCGGCTGTCCACGATGAACGGCGGCAGCATCTGCACCTCGTCGCCGAAGAAAATGGCCCTTCCGTTCCGCAGCGAGAAAACGGGCTTGCCGTCCACGAGGGCGTCCTGGCGCAACCAAAGGTGGCTGTGCGCGTCTATGACCTTGAAATCCAAATCCTTGACCGTCATTTCCTTAACTCTTTTATCATGGCATCGGCCACGGCCTGGGAAGAGCCCCTGCCGCCCAATGCACCGCGTATTTCACGATAGTCTCCAAGCATGCGGTTATGGTACTCCGTATCATCCCTGAGCCGCTTCACCTCAGCCACGACCGCATCCACATTGAAATCCTCCTGTATCAGTTCGCGGAACGCTTCCCTGCCCACGATGAGATTGCCCAGGCTTATGAAGTCCAGGCGGTCCCCCACCCTGAAAATATGCCTGGCCACGAATATGGTCAGTTTCGAGCCGCTCCAGCAGACTACCTGCGGAGTGCCGATGAGAGCCGCCTCCAGCGATGCCGTCCCGGAGTTGATGACGGCCGCGTCCGCGTATTTCAGTATGTCGTAGGTTCGCCCGAAAAGCAGTTCCACGTCGGGCCGGCCGGCGATGTACGGCGCATAGTCGGCTTCGCCGCGCGCCGGGGCGCCGGCCACGACAACCTTGCAGCCGAGCTTGTCCGCCACTTCCATGCACACGGGCATCATGCGGGAAATCTCTCCCTTCCTCGAGCCCGGCAACACCGCTATGTACGGTCCTTCGACGGGACGCTCGAACACATGGCCGTCAACCGCATCGACGAGAGGATTGCCCTTGTACACGAACTGAATGCCATGTTTCTCGAAGAAAGGGATCTCGAACGGGAAGACTATGAACAGCTTGTCCACGTACTTCCGGAGTTTGCAGTTCCTCCCCTCCCGGGATGCCCAGGTCTTAGGCGCTATGTAGTAGAAGACCCTGAAACCGGCGTTGTGCGCGAAGCGCGCTATCTTGAAATTGAATCCCGGGTAGTCGATGAGAATCACGGCGTCTGGGCGCCAGGCGGCGATGTCGGCCTTGCAGGCCCGGACATTGCCCAGCAGGCGCCCGGCCTTGAAGAGCACGTCGCTGATGCCCATCACCGCACCCTCGCGGAAATGGCGCACGAGCGCGCCGCGCCCCGACCCCGCTTCCGCTGCGGCCGCGGCCATAAGGTCGCCGCCCCAGAAGCGCACCTCGGCCTCCGGATCCCCGGCGTACAGCCCCTTCATCAGGTTCGACCCGTGAAGGTCGCCGGACGCCTCGCCCGCGATGATATAGTATTTCATGTCAGAAACCGGCCTCGAAGCCCGACTCGCGCAAGCGCGCGGAAAGGGCGCGGTCGGTATTGTCAAGATTGTGTACCGTCACCGTGACGTAGCCTTCCTTGACCAGGTGATGGTCAGCCCCGGGGACATTGTCGGGGTCGTCCACGAAGGTCCCGACCATGAAATAGAGGTCCTCGCCAGCCTCGGGCACGAAATCCACCCAGCGGATACTGTATGCGGTCAGGTCGATGCCCATGCGCTTGATGTATTCCGGGTCATACTCCTGGAACTCCTTCTCCCAGTGGCCGCGGCCCATGTGCGCGAGCCGCACGCCCTTGACCTCCGCGGCCGGAAGGCTCGGATAATTGACGTTCAGGAACGTCCCCCTCTCGAAGCATCCGGACGACATGATGCGGTTGTACAGGGCCGGGAAAAGCTCCTCTATGGCCGAGAAATCGGCGTCCGGGCTGAGGTTGTCCAGCGACACGCCGATGGCGGGGATGCCGCTGAGCGAGGCCTCCTCCACGGCTCCGAGCGTGCCGGAATAACACGCCGCCGTGGCGGTGTTGGCCCCGTGGTTGATCCCGCTCATGACGAGGTCCGGCTTGCCGTCGGTGAAGATGTTGTCGACGGCGAACTTGACGCAGCTGGCCGGAGTGGCGTCGACATAGTACCAGCGCACTCCGTCCACGTCGCCGAAGTCCCTGACCGCGATGGGGCGGAAGCCCAGGGTGACGGCCATGGAGGTGCCGGACTGGTGCGTCTTGGGCGCCACCACGGTCACTTCCCCGTATTTTTTCATGATGTTCGCAAGGGTCTTTATACCCTTCGCGCGGTATCCGTCGTCGTTCGTTACAAGAATCTTCATCCACAAATCGATTTATAGAACAAAGATATGGAAAATCATCGAAAATTTGTTAAATTTGCGCTGATTTTGAAGAAGGTACACAACCTGATATTCGTTTAACTTTTTTAATATAAACTATCACACAATGGTAAAACTTGGTATTAACGGATTTGGCCGTATCGGCCGTATGGTTTTCCGTGCAGCTTATGAGAATTTCGCAGGTGAGATCGAGGTTGTAGGTATAAACGACCTCCTCGATGCCGATTATCTCGCTTACATGCTCAAGTATGACTCCGTCCACGGTCAGTTCAGTGGCGAGGTCCACGCTGAGGGCAACTATCTTGTCGTCGACGGCAAGAAGATCCAGGTCTTCGCTGAGAAGGATCCTTCCAACATCACTTGGGGCGAGCTTGGCGCTGACGTAGTCGTCGAGTCCACCGGTTTCTTCCTCACCGAGGAGCTTGCTTCCGCACACCTCAAGGCTGGTGCCAAGAAGGTCATCATGTCCGCTCCTTCCAAGGACGCCACCCCGATGTTCGTCTACGGCGTGAACCACAAGACCTACGCCGGCCAGAAGATCATCTCCAACGCTTCCTGCACCACCAACTGCCTGGCCCCCATGACCAAGGTCCTCAACGACAAGTTCGGTGTCGTCCGCGGCCTCATGACCACCGTCCACGCTGCCACCGCCACCCAGAAGACCGTCGACGGTCCTTCCAAGAAGGACTGGAGAGGCGGCCGCGGCATCCTCGAGAACATCATTCCTTCGTCCACCGGCGCCGCCAAGGCCGTTGGTAAGGTTCTCCCCGAGCTCAATGGCAAGCTCACCGGTATG
>JAFZQO010000006.1 GCA_017620335.1 Bacteroidales bacterium | reverse complement strand
TTATCTTTTAGATTCCTTCGGTCGCTCCGCTTCCTCGGAATGACAGGAATCCTTTTCATTCCGAGCATTCCCTTGTCATTCCGAGCGAAGCGAAGGAATCTATTCCTTCTTCAGTTCCACCGCCGGGTCGGTGCGGGCGGCCTTGAGGGTTTGCCACAGCACCGAGGCGAAGGATAGTGCGACGGTCAGCAGGGCGGCGAGGACGAATATCCACCAGTAGCCCGTGATGTGCTCGGGGTAGGTCTGCAGAAAACGGCTGCATACGAACACCGCCAGCGGAATGGCGATGACCATCGCGATGCCGACCCAGAGCATATAGGTCAGTACTCCCCTGCGTGTCTCGCTCCTGATCGTCCCTCCGAAGACCTTGCGGATCGCTATGCCCTTGGAGTTGGTTCCTGCATAGAACGTACTCATTGCTAGCAGCGCGAGCAGGGACATAAGGATCGAAACCAGACAGAAATACCTCACCAGCCGCATGTAGCGGCGCATGTCCTCATGGTCGGCGGCGATCAGGTCCTTGACGTAGCCTCCCCTCACGCCCATGTCGTACAGCTCGAAAACATCCGGCATCCCGATCATTTCCTCGTGAAGGGCATTGACTGTAGGACGGAACCATTCTTCGAAAGCCCGGTGATTCGGAGATGTCTGCATCAGGACACCCATGCATCCCCTCGGGACCACTCCTGCATGAGTCACCTCCACTACCGGGACTGCGTCTAATGGCATTTGACTATTACCATTGACCGGTGTCATCCGAAAGTCCCCGATGATTCCTCCTACTGAAGAAGAAGTATAATATCTCCTGAAGCCTCCCCCATAATCAACATATACATTATCGAGTGTGGCATTATCCTTTGTTATGCCCAAAGCATTTGCCGCCGATTCGGACAGCAGCAAGGAACCGGAGATCGGTCCAAACAATTCCTTAATCCTGAATCCCAGCATTTCAAAGGCTACGCTGTCGCACCGGACAGGACTCATTGTTACGTGGTTTTTCCCCGCTTGAAAAGACTTCAAATAGGTCGGATATGCGCTTGTATAGCCGATATCCATAACCATCGGGGAGGACCGAAAACGGTCTGTTAGGACAGCCATGAACCCCTCGTCCTCTCCAAACGGTGTCTCGAAGAAATAAAGGTCATCCTGCATGTCGACTCCCAGGTCAGCCCGTTCAAGGAAACGGAGCTGGCTTCCAAGGGTGATGGCAACAACTGTCAGAATTATGGCCATCGCGCTCTGGAAGATGATGCAGGCACGTCCCAGGGACATTTTGCGCTTGCGACGGACTTCTCCGGATACCACGTCCAGGGGGCGGAAGGATGCGCAGGCGGCCGCTGGTACTGTGCCGGCCAACAGGCCGACGACCAGTACCAGCGCGGCCGACATCAGCCAGAAAGGCGCATCCAGATGAAGCCTGAACGGGACGTTGAAGTCCGTCGGCCTGAGACTGTCAAGCACTGGTGCGAGCCAGAAAGCCAGCAGTATAGACAAAGCGAAACAGGCCAGAGTGAATACCATAGACTCGCCCAGGACACGCTTGAAAATGTCGTCCCGGTCCTCTCCGACCAGCCGTCGCGTGGCCATCTCCCTGGCCCTGGCTCCCGTGACCGCGAAACTCAGGTTTATGTAAGTCAGGATGGCTGAGAGCAGAAGCAACAGCACCAGGACGACCAGAATGGAGAAGTACAGCCTTTTGCCCTGCCGTAAAGAGTGGTAGGAGTCTGCCGAATAATACAACTCATCATACGGTATAGATAAACGTGCATCATCAGAGCTTCTCAGCCAGGGAAGGGACCTGACTTTCTTGTCCAGCGTATCCGCCTGGATGCCGGGAGCCGTCTTTGCAAAGAAATAAACCATGGAGCCGAAGCCTTGAGCCCTGGCATTTGATTCGCGTTTTTCGGTTGCAATCCAGCAAGACTTCGACTGAATGTCTACGGCAAAGTCGAAATCCCCCAAAATGGTGTAATCGGGGTTTTCGATGACCGCGGTGATGGTGGCAGGGATAATCTCTTCATCCAGCGGGCTTTCCATAAAACCGACCGTCTCTCCTACCGGGTCACGGTCCGGAAAGAAACGGCGTGCAGCCCTTTCAGTGATTGCTACGCCTTCCCCGCCGGCAAACGGAGGGTTGCTGCCGGACTTGACCTCAAGCGGGATAATGTCCAGAAGGGAGGAATCCATTATACCGATGTTCAGGTAATGGTTCTCTCCGTTTACCTGTATCGGGGAAATCGAGACTATGAAAGCAGACAGGCTGTTTATCTCCGGAATCGTGGACAGGGGCTCATTCATCCAGTATTCAGCAAGGGTGCTGCCCTGATAGGCTCCGACCAGATACAGATTCTCGTGGTCGGGGACATTGTTCACGATCCCTAGCTGGTCCCGTATTGACGTGCCGATGATGATCACAAACGCCAGGCTCACGATGAGCCCCACCGCCTCGATGGCGGTGTACATCTTGTTGCGCGACAGGAATTTGAGGTAACTCTTCATAGTGTCATTCCGAGCGAAGCGAAGGAATCTAAAGTTCGTTCTTAACGTCGGAGACGATTTGGCCGTCGAAGAGGTCGATCGTGCGCTGGGCGCAGGCGGCGTCCTTCTGGGAGTGGGTCACCATGACGATGGTGGTGCCTTCGCCGTTAAGCTCCTTCAGGAGGTCCATGACCTCCTTGCCGTTCTTGGAGTCGAGATTACCGGTGGGCTCGTCGGCGAGGATCAACTTCGGGCCGGCCACGACAGCGCGGGCGATAGCGACGCGCTGCTGCTGGCCGCCCGAGAGCTGCTGCGGGAAGTGGTTGGCCCTGTGGCTGATGGCCATGCGCTTCATCAGGTCGGTGACGCGCTGTTTACGCTCGGTGGCGCTGATGTTCAGGTAGCGGAGCGGGAGCTCGATGTTTTCATACACGTTGAGCTCGTCGATGAGGTTGAAGCTCTGGAAGACGAAGCCGATGTTGCCCTTGCGGAACTTCGTGCGCTCCTTCTCCTTCAGGCCGGCTACTTCGGTGCCGAGCAGCTCGTACGAGCCGCTGGTGGGGTTGTCCAGCAGGCCGAGGATGTTGAGCAGCGTGGACTTGCCACAGCCCGAAGGGCCCATGATGGCGACGAACTCGCCGTCCTTGATCTCAAACGAAACGCCGTTGAGGGCAGTGGTCTCGATCTCCTCCGTCCGGAAGATCTTGGAAAGGTTGGTAACTTTGATCATAATTATCTGAATGTTAATTGTTTGTTTCTGTACTAAAACACCAGCACGTCGCTGTCGCCGAAGGAGTCGTAGCCGGAGGTGATGACCTTTTCGCCAGGCTCGAGGCCTTCGAGGACTTCGTAGTACTGGGGGTTCTGACGGCCGATGCGGATCTCACGCTTGACGGCCTTGTTGCCTTCCTTGCTTACAACATAGATCCATTTGCCGCCGGTCTTCTGGTAGAAGGTTCCGCGTGGGATGATGACCGCCTCCTCGGGCTGGCCGAGCTGGAGGTTGAGGTAGTAGGTCTGGCCGGAGCGGATGTTCTCGGGCTGGACGCCCTCGAAGCGGAAGTCTGCCTGGAACTTTCCTTCGCGGACCTCCGGATAGACCTTGCGGATGACGGTGGAATAAGTCTCGCCCTGACGCTCGAAGGTGGCCTCGAGGCCCGCGACCACGCGGTCGATGTAATGCTCATCTATCTGGGCTTCAACTTTATAGGTGCCGACACCGTTGATTTGGCCGATCTTGGTGCCGCTGCCGATGCTCTGGCCCAGGACTACGTCCAGCAGGCCTAGTTCGCCGTCAATTGGGGCCTTGACGATAAGGTTGTCCTTGCGGCGGCGGATCATATACATGTTCTTGAGCATGTTGTCGAGGCTTTCCTCCATGCGGTCGATCTGGGTGCCGCGGTAGAGGCTGTCCTGCTTGGAACGCTGGCGGGTGAGCTCGTATTTCTGCTGGGCCAGGCGGTAATCCTCCTCTGCTTTCAGGTAGTCCTCGCGGGCGATGAGCTGGTCCTCGTAGAGGGCCTTCTGCTGCTCATAGGCACGGCGCAGGCGCTCGACCTGGATGCCGTACTCGAGGACGCTCTGGTTCACGTCGAGCTTCTGCTGCTCCATCTGGATCTGGGTGTTGCGGAGGATGTTCTCCTTTTCCGCCAGCTCGGCCTCGGAGTTGAGGATCTGAAGGTCGAGCTGGTCGTTGGAAAGGACGAGGATGGGGTCGCCGGCCTTGACGCGCGACCCTTCCTCGACGAGGATCTGCTGGACGATGCCGCCCTCCTGCGGGCTCAGCTGCACGGTGGTCATCGGCTGCACGCGCCCGCTTACGCGGATGTAATCGTTGAACTCACCGAATTGCGCCGTGCTGATCGTGAGCATGTCGCCGTCCACTCTAAGCGTCTTGTTGTTCGGCCGGGCAATCAGGTAGATGATGAATGCCAGCAGAAGCGCGCCGAACCACCAAGGCAGGGCTTTCTTCGTGAACGCAAGGCGCCATCCAGTCTTCTTCTCTAATAGTCTGTCCATGGTTATTGGTTAATGTATTCTTCTCCGTTATAGTATCTTACGACAGCCTGCTTGATGAGATACTGGAAGAGGCTGTTCATCTCGTCGGCCTTGGCTCTGAGGTAATTGTTATTCGCCGTCTGGAACTCCAGAGGAGAGATGAGGCCCTGCTCCAGTTTCTTCAGATTAAGGTTGTAAGCCTCCTCCTGAAGCTCGGCCTTGTACTGTGCCTGGGTGCAGGCGCGGGCGGCGCCGTCGCGGTCCTGGACAGCCCTGCGGACCTCGGACTCGACGTCGCGAAGGGCCTGGTCGTACTGCGCCTCGGCGGTCGCCAGGGCATTGCGCTTCCGCGCAATTGCCGTGCGACGCGAGAGGCGGTTGAAGATGGGAATGCTCATCGACATCGAGAGGTACTCGCCGCCGTTGCGTTTGAGCATTTCCATGTACGGCGCAATCGGGCTTCCGGTGTAGTTGTAGTAACTCGTACCCCATCCTCCGGAAACGCTGACCGACGGCAGGAGCTGCCACCGGGCGGTGCTCAGCTCGCGTTGCGCGTTGAGCCTCGCCCCGTCCGCGAGCAGCACCACCGGATTGTGCCGAAGGGCGAAGGCGATGGTTTCATCGGTCTCGATATTTCCCGAGATGCTTTCTCTTGAGGAAGGACTCCCGGTCACTATTGCTTCATTTCCGGACTGACCAGGCATCCCGGTATCGATCACCAGTTCCTCGTCCATAGGCCAGAACATCAGGTCCTCCAGCGTCAGGAGTTGATTCTCATACATGTTCCGTGTATTGATCAAGTCGTACTGGCGGTCGGCCAGGTCCGCCTCCATCTGCACCACGTCTGCATGGCCCTTCAGGCCAAGCCCCTCTTCGCGCTGAGCCTTTTTAAGTGAAGTCTCCGCCGTAGCAACATGCTCCTCGCAAATAACCGTCAATCGCTTGTAATACACCACATTGTAGTACGCCTCCATCACCGCCAGGCAGATGTCTGCTTCGGTCTGGCGCTCGCGGGTCTCCCCCATCTTGAGCGATGTCTCTGAGATCTTAAGATTGTTTACCGCGCTGAATCCGTTGAAGAGGGTGATGCTTGCGCCAAGGCTGTAGCTGTTGCTGAAAGACCTTGTGTTGATGTAGGTGTTGGTCTCAGGGTCGATGTTGCGGCCGAAACTGTATGACGCTGAAGTGCTCGTACTGATGCCCGGCAGGAACGCGTTCAGAATCGCCTCGCGCCTCGCGAGGCGGGCGTTTCCGACCTCCGCTTCCTGTATCCTCATCTTCGTAGAATTGGAAACCGCATACTCCATGCACTCCTTCAGCGTCATGACTCTCCCCTCTTTCACCTCTCCCCCACTGACCATTTCTCCGTCCTGGCCGGCCTGGCCGGACATCTCATGTCCCCAGGCTCCTTTGCCCTGCGGCTCTGAGGCTCCCGCCATCACGGCGGAAAGCCCCATCACCACAATAAGCAAAATGTAAAACTCTCTTTTCAACTTATACCATTGTTTTGCTATACCCGCACGTGCAAGCATCTGCCGTGCCAAACTCGTTAAAGCATTGATCACCAATCATTAACCCCTCGAATCGATAATACGAAAAGTGTAAAGTCCTTTACACTCCTTTACACTTTCCCTTTACACTTTACACTCCCGCAGGCTACCCCGTTTTTGCCCTCCCCTGCGGGCATTCTCCCGCACGTCAAGCCGAAAACGCCCTAACCTGCGGGCATTCACCCGCACGTCAAGCCGAAAACACCGCAACCTGCGGGCAGACGGCAACATCCTTCGACCGGAGGTAGAAGGAAGTGGCAGTTTTCGACAAAAAAGGCGTTATCCTTCGACCGGAGGTAGAAGGAAGTGGCAGTTTTCGGTAAAAAGGGCGTTATCCTTCGACCGGAGGTAGAAGGATGCGGGGGTGAGTGGTGAGGGGTGAGGGGTGTGAGGGGGAAATCAGCGGAAGCGGAGCTCGAAGACGGTCTGGGAGGCGTCGCTGCGGAGGAGCTCGATGGTGCCGTTGTGGTTGCGCATGATCTGGCGGGAGATGCTGAGGCCGATGCCTGAGCCTTCCTTCTTGGTGGTGTAGAAGGGAATGAAGACCTGCTCCTGGGCGGAAACGGGAATGGGCTCTCCGTCGTTGGCGACGCGGACGAAGACGTCGTCCTCGTCGCCCATCCCGGCGCTGATGACGATGTGTTTAGCGCCAGCCTGGAGGGCGTTCTTGATGAGGTTGATAAGAATCTGCGAGATCTGTCCTTCGTCGGCGTAGATGATAAGATCCGGCTCTTTGGTCTGGAAGGAGATCTCTGCTCCGCATGAGGCAGCCTGCTCGCTGTTGAGAGCCAAGACGCTGGTTATCAGTTCGTCCAGTACAAGAGCCTTGCGTACGGGCCTGGCCACGCCGGAGAGCTGGCGGTAGTTCTGCACGAAGCCTATGAGGTTCTTCGAAGAATCGGAAATGGTCTCCAGCCCGGCCTTCATGTCAAGCTCGCTGTGCCCGTTCTCGTCGAGGGACTTGGCCATGGCGTCGGACAGGGAAGCAATCGGCGCCACGGTGTTCATGATCTCGTGCGTGAGCACGCGTATGAGTTTTGTCCAGGAATCCTGCTCGTGAGCCTGCCGCTGCTTTTCAAAGATGGTGCGGATACGGTTGAGAGTGCGGTTGAAGCGGTTCTTGTCCTGGAAACGGAAATTGAGTTCGCCGTCCTCCAGGGCGTCCATCATGTATGCCACCTTCTTGATGTCCCGCCGCCGGGTTCGGACGGTGGCAACCACCGCCGCGAGAACGGCGGCGAGGACGATGAGGATTATGATAAGGTAGAGTGGCATGTCAGAGACCGTACTTTTTAAGTTTGGCGTAGAGGGTGGGGCGGCTGACTCCGAGCAGCTTCGCTGCGGCGGAGACATTGCCGCCCGTGCGCAGCATGGCGTCGCGGACGAGCCGCTCCTCGGCAGCAGTGTCGGAGGAATCCGTCATGCCAGTTGCAGATCGGGCATCCAGCGCCAGGTCAGATACGGTCAGGACAGTTCCTTCCGAGAGAATGACGGCCTTCTCGATGCAGTTCTGGAGCTCGCGGACATTGCCGCCCCAGCGCTGCGCCTGCAGCGCGCCGGCGGCGTCCGCCGCGAGCCCGGTCAGCGGCCTGTGATACTTCTCCGCGAACCCCTTCAGGAACATATCTGCCAACGGTACGATGTCCTCGCGACGCTCCCGTAGGGGCGGCAGTGCGACATGGACGGTATTGATGCGGTAGTAAAGGTCCTCGCGGAAACGACCTTCGCGCACTAGCGCCTCGAGGTCCTTATTGGTAGCGCAAATCAGCCTGATATCCACCGGAATGGCATTAGTACCGCCAACACGGACGATGCTGCGGCTCTGGATCACACGCAAAAGTTTAGCCTGCAGATGGAGCGGGATATTGCCGATCTCGTCGAGGAAAAGGGTACCGCCGTCGGCCTGCTCAAACTTTCCTACATGGTCAGTAAACGCGTCAGTGAAAGCTCCTTTCACGTGTCCAAAGAGCTCGCTTTCAAAGAGGGTCTCGGTGATGGCTCCGGCGTCGACAACTACCATAGGTCTGTCTCTCCGGAGGCTTCGGAAGTGGATCTCCCGGGCGAGAACGTCCTTACCGGTACCGTTCTCGCCGGTAATCAGCACGGTCGCATCCGTCGGGGCGATCTTGTCAAGCGTCTTGCGGATGGATTTCATGGACGGGGAGGTGCCCCAGAACATCGGATCCCCGACCTGCCCCGGAGCGAGGTCCTGCGGCGCGTGAGGCGCCTCGGACGTGACCGGGGCCGGCCTGACACCCTTCGCCTTGCGGGCCTTGTCCCGGGCGGCGGTCAGGACTTCCACCAGCTTTTCATTCTCCCACGGCTTCACTATAAAGTCGAAGGCTCCCCTCTTCATCCCTTCCACCGCCAGCTGGATGTCGGCGTAAGCCGTAAACAGAACTACCTCCACCTCGGAGACCATCTTCTTGATCTCCCCTGCCCAGTAGAGGCCTTCATTGCCGGTATTGATACTGGTATGGAAATTCATGTCCAGCAACACGACGTCCGGCTGGAATTGCTCCAGAGTAGATACCAGCGTCACCGGCGAGGGTATGGTCTTCACTTCGGAGAAGTGTACCGGCAACAGGATCTCCAACGTCCGGCGTATGCCGGCGTTGTCATCCACTACCAGTATCTTCCCCGCCCCGGAAGCCATCGTTATCTTACGACCTGAGTGAACACGGGGTCCTGTCCGTCGAGTGCGAGGACGTAGATCTTGCTGGTGCCGGCCATCTCGGGATGCTCGGGGTCGCGGGGGATGTCACGGGCCTCGAAGAGATACTCGGTGCCGCCCTCAATGGCCCTGGAGGCCACGTTCTGGGCAGTGGCGCGGATCATCGGATAGGTCGATACGGCGGCGTCGAAGATGGCCGCCTCGGCCTCGGTGGCCGGCTTCATCTCCGAGAATTCGCCCGGCTGGGCGAACTCTCCGCCGAGGAAGCCGCCCGCCTTCAGGAAGCGCTCGACCTCCGCGGGCATCGCGTCGATGCGGGCCTGCCTCACGCCATAGCCGGGAAGCACCTCGGCGCCGGCAATGTTGGCCTTGAGGTCCTTTACGCTGGCGTCAAGACCGCCGCTTCCGAAGGTGCAGAAGGGGACGACCTTCTTGCCGCTGAAGTCAACAGATTCCAGCAGGGAGCCGATAGGAAGGGCATAGGTGCCGAACCAGATCGGGTATCCGAGGAAGATTACGTCGTATTTCTTGAGGTCGGAGTTCAGGGGCTTGAGCTCCGGGAGCTTGCCGCTCTGCCTCTCCTCGTTGGAGCGGGCGATGGTCTCCTGGTAGGTGCCGTCGTAAGGGTTTACAAGGGCGATCTCCTCGATGTCTGCTCCGAGAAGGTTGCTTATCTCCTGGGCGACCTTGGCGGTCGTTTCGGTCTGGGAATAATAAAGGACGAGTGCCTTGGGGGCCTTGCTCTGAGAGCAGGCTACAGAAGCGATGAGTATCGCTGCGAAAAGAACGATCTTTTTCATAACTGTAATGTTTAATGCGCAAAAATACTTCTTTTCTCCCAGCATATCAAGAGATTCCGATTGAACATTATGTGAAACATATTGACAATTGCGTAAAGTCCGGAATCATCGCATTGCCTATCTTTGCACAAACACTTCACTAAAACACAAACTTTTATGAAAAAGATCCTTACCGTCATCGCAGCGCTCTGCATGGTTGCAGGCACCCTGAACGCCCAGGAACTGGCCAACTTCCAGAGAGGAGGCGGCCGTGTCGTATCCCCCGAAATCCAGAATGACAGCGTGACCTTCCGCTTCCGCGCCGACTATGCCACCGTCGTCAGGCTCAGCACCTCTTGGACCGGTGCGGTCGACATGCGCCGCGGCGAGAACAACGTCTGGTCCGTCAAGCTCCCCTGCCCCCGTCCCGAGATCTACACCTATAACTTCGTGGTGGACGGCGTCTCCGTAAACGATCCCCAGAACATCCTCGTCCAGCGCGACGGCACACGATTCCTCAGCATGGTGATAATCCCCGGCGAGCGCAGCGAGAACTACGTCGAGGCCAACCAGCGCGGCACCGTCAGCCATCCCTGGTATGACAGCCAGATCCTCGGCATCAACCGCCGCCTGACCGTCTACACCCCTTACGGCTACGAGGCCAATCCCAAGAAGAAATATCCCGTCCTCTATCTCCTTCACGGAGCCGGCGGCGATGAGGAGGCCTGGATCTCCATGGGCCGCACCGCCCAGATCATGGACAACCTCATCGAGAAGGGCCTCGCCGAGCCTATGATCGTCGTGATGCCTAATGGCAATCCCGGACAGCAGGCCGCCGGAACCCTGAACCTCCCTACCAAGCAGGTCAACGAGCCCGACGCCTATGTCAAGAGCCTCGTCACCGAGATCGTCCCCTTCATCGAGAAGAACTACAGGGCCATCCCCAAGAAGGCCTCCCGCGCCATCGCAGGCCTCTCCATGGGCGGCGGCCACACCACCCGCGCCACCATCCTCTATCCCGACGTGTTCGACTACATCTGCCCCCTCAGCTGCGGCATCCGTGAGAGCGACGAGCTCGACGCCCAGCTCCAGGGCATCAAGAAGGCCGGCTACAAGCTCTACTGGGTAGGCTGCGGCACCGACGACTTTGCATGGCCGAACACCGAGGTCCTCGACAAGGCCCTCGAGCGCAACGGCATGGAGCACACCATCTACGCCTCCGACGGCGGCCACGTGTGGTTCAACTGGCGTCTCTACCTCAACACCTTCGCACGCCTGCTCTTCAAATAGCAGCGCGCCGACACATGGAAAACGGCTGGCCCGGAAGGGTCAGCCGTTTTCGTATATTTCGACGGGTCGATTATTTGAGAGTGCCCTTGGCGGCCGCGCTGATGGCGGTCGCGGCCTTCTTGGTCAGATAGGATTCTGACTGGTTGTAAGGGAAACAAATATGCTTGGGACCCGATTTCTTCTCCACGACGGAATTGGTGGTACCGAAGGCGCCGAGCTTGCCGCCGGCCAGCGTGCGGGCCTGGAACTCCTGGACGGTGCCCTCCGGGGAATCGACAAGGTTCACAAGGGAATTGAGGGTGCGCTGCGCCTCAGCGGCATTGGAACCGATATAGATGCAGGTAGGGGCGCCGAGGCTAAGGTAATACCCGGGAGTGCCGCTCTCATCCTGGAATGAGAACACTTGATAGTCCTTGTTGTCGGCCTTGACGGAGCAATAGTCCGTACGCTGGGCGAAGGCCAGCACGGAAAGCATCAGGAATGCAATGATGGTGAGGGTGCGTTTCATCTCTTCAGTATTATTTTGTTCAAATATACGTATTATTCGCGTACAAGCAATGGAAAAGCCTGTAAACATATAATAGACGGACGGATGCAATAATTGTTTTGTTGTTTTTTTGTTTATTTTTGTAATAATCACTTTTTTTTATGTTATGAAAAAGTACACGCACGCATGGCTGGCCATGATGGCCATGAAGAGGATTGAGAAGGCGAAGATTCCCGAAAGGCAGAAGGACGACGCCAAGGCACTGATCACCTGGTTCAAGAACTACCGTGATTTCGTCATCTCCGGGTCATGGTATCCCGATTCCGTGTTCAAGGATATGTCTACGAGTCACATAGTCAAGTACAGGCCTGACGACGGGGAGGCCACTCCCTCTTTCAGGATCATGCCCCCGACCCTTCAGTTGTACCAGTACGGTTTAAGGTCGGATCTGTATGGAAAGCCTTTTTTCCTTGAGAAGAAACACAACCTGTGCGACCGTTGCGAGTCTTTTACAGAAAGCCTCATCGACTCGTTCAAGATTCTGACGATGGAGAATGAGGGCTCCCCCATCGTCCCTTCGAACAACCATATTGCAATGCGTTTCTTCATCCTGTCCCATTATATCGCGGATTGCCATATGCCCTTGCACTGCGACGCCCGTTCTTTCGCCAACGACAATGACGTGCACGCGTTTATCGAGGAGATATGGGACAAGCAGGTGCAGAACTCATACTACGTTGACGACGACAACAACCGTTTCTTCTACGACCCGGAAGGCTATCCGCTCAAGCAACCGGAGATGTCCGAACTTATGGAATATGTCGAAGATGAACTGGAGAAGCGCGAATTCGTTTGGGACTGGGGGCGCGGCTGCAACAATACATGGGACTACATGAGTGGCATATCACAATACTCATATCTTATGGCATACCGGTTGATCCCGGCTGACCACGTGCCTTCCGACATTACGCGTCAGTTATACAGGGAGTCGGATGCTTTCAAGGAGCATTTTTTCGAGTACAGCAAGGTCATTTTCGCCGATGCGGTGGAGAGTATCGCGAAGGTCTGGCTGCACGCCTGGGTGCGCTACCGCGACTGGTTCAGAGGCACGGAGCTCGCATATTACAAGGCGCAGGAAAGTGCTGCGGATAAAGACCTGAAGAAGGCGAACAAGATCATCAATGACTATCCTTCCGGCAAGGAAACGCAGTCCGCCAAGGTAATGACCGCCAAGGAGGCCGTCAAGGCGAAGCAGGCGGCCTACGATTCCGCCATCGCGTCAGGGAAGAATGCCGACAAGGCTTCGGAAGCCCTGGGGAAGGCCAGGACAAGGCTCACCGAGCTGACAGAAAAACTCGCTGCGCTTGAGGCGGAATACAAGGAAGCGGTCTCGTCCCTTGAGAATCTCAAGGCCCTGCTCGTGGCGGCGAAGGTCCAGGTTAAGCGCAAGCAGGCCGAGATCAAGAAATACGAGGACAAGAATTCCGGCATCTAGCGCGGATATTCCATCCTGAGATTGTCAATCCAAAGGGTATTGCCGGGGGCGCCGGTATAGCCTCCCTGCGAGCCCGAAGAGATATGGAGGACTGCATGCGTGCACGGGGCGTCGGCCCCTGCCCAGCCGTCCTCCATTATCTTTACGCGCTTGCCGCGGCTGTTTACCGCGTACAGCGCGTTCTCGCCGTTGATGAGGTCCATGAGCTTCTTCCCTGCCTCGCCATAGATTACAGGGATGCGGCCGTCCTTGACCCAGCCCTGGGTGCTGCGGCCGATGAGCAGGACGGCTGTGCCCACGCGCTCCGCGTGGATGTTGCCGTCAGCATCCTCCCAGCGTCGCTGGAGCAGCAGCATCACCCGGCAAGGGTCCTCGCCGGGAAACTCCGTTTTGTGGAAGGTCGTGCCCTTGACCAGCTTGCCTGTGGCGGGCAGAAGGGCTTTATAATCAATCAGAAGAGCGGAAGGCTTTCCGGTAAAGGGAATACCCCAGTCAATGTTGGAATAGGGATTCTTGACGCTGGTGATCGGCTCGAACATCTTCCCCCAGTAGAGTGAGCCGGTGGCCAGGACCTGGATGTCCATAAGGCCTGCGACGCGGCACGAGGCGAATACCGTAGACAGCTTCGCGCAGCGTCCTGTCGGGCCGTTGTCAGGTTCGACCGACAAGCTGGTCTTGGTGACTCCCGAAACCTTAGCATAGGCGTTCGACGAGGCCCAGGGGGTCTTTTTGTAATCGTAGGCCTTGTTGCCCTCGATGACCTCGTCGGGACCGACGACATAGATGGTCTTGACCTCGCCTCCGAGTATTGAGGACTCCTGGATATGGCGCACTGTCCAGTGCTCGAAGTCCCCGAACGGGAGGAGTTCCACCCGCTGGGCCGACAGGGACTGCGACATGGCCAAAAGGGCCGGAAGTATCAGAAATAACCGTCTCATGCCCCGACCTCTGACAAAATGCGTTCCGTTTCCTTCCAGAGCCGCAGGTCCAGCTCCGGATCGGAGTATCTTTCCGAAATGGGCTTCGAGCCTTTCCCGACGAAGTAGCGGTTGCGCTCTTCCGACGCCAGCGCCCGGAGGGCGGGCTGCACTCCCCTCTCCGGCGACTTGCAGAAGGGACGGAAGAGGACGTCGGCCAGTGGGTCGAACCATTTGCCCATCGATATCATGTTGGAATTGACGATGCCAGGGTCGGCGAGGTTAACCCTGATGGAGGGATTGCGGCGGGCAAACTCCTGCGAGAAACGCAGGAGTGCGAGTTTCGAGCGGGCGTAGGTGCCGAGCTGCGAGAAATCCTCCGGACCGGGCCTTAGAGATTTGCCGTCTATCTTTACGAACCTGCAGGTCAACGACACCATGTTCACGACCATGGCGTCAGGCTGCATGAGGGGCAGGAGGAGTTTGGTGAGGAGGACCGGGGCGAAGTAATTGACCGCGAAGGTATTCTCAAGTCCGTCGGCGGTAAGCGAATAGCCCCTGCTGATTACTCCTGCATTGTTGAAAAGTGCTGAGACAGGCGTGCCGCCCACACCCTCTGCGAATGACTTGACGGACTCCAGCGAGCCCAACTCCAGCCTGCGGATTTCGATATCGGCATCGGGCAGTTCCGCGATGATGCGGCTTCTGACGTCTTCCGCTTTCTGCACGTTGCGGCATGCCATGACGACGGACCTGCCCTGGGAGGCGAGCGCCCGGACGGCCACGCTTCCCATGGCGCCGGACGCGCCGGTGATTATGACCTTCCCGTCCTTCATTTGACTTTATCCCAGATTCTTGCCTCCAAAGGTCCAGGAAGGCCCCTCACGATGGCGGGAAGCCATACGTTCATGAACGCGGGGCTGATTATCCTCCGGCCCCGGAAGAGAGCCCTGAGCGCCCGTTTGACCAGCCACTGCGGGGTTTTGATGATGCCGATGCGGACGCCGAACCTCATCCATTTGGGATCGAGCCTGTAGAGAGGCGTGGCGATGGCAGCTGGACAGACGGTCGTCATTTTCACGCCGTAAGGCTCCAGCTCGAACGGATAAGACTTGCCGAAAGTGCGCAGGTAAGCCTTGGTAGAGGAATAGACCGCGATGCCTGGCGAAGGGATGCGAGCGGCCATCGAAGAGACATTGAGGATGTATCCGCCTTTACGCTCTTTCATCCTCTGCCCGAAGAGGATGCAAAGGCGGGTCACAGTAGTCACATGGAGGTTTATCATGGCTTGGACGCGGTCCAGGTCTGAAACTTGCAACTCCTTGAAAAAGAACATTCCGGCATCGTTGACCAGAATGTCCGCTTCAATACCTTCCGACTCGCACCAGCCGTACAGTTCTTCCGCAGCCTCAAGCCTCGCAAGGTCCTGGAAGCGCGTTCTGACCTGCACCGGAAACTCCTTCGAAAGAGCTTCGGCGGCAGCAGCCAGTTCATCTTCCCGGTTGCTCACGAGCACAAGGTCGCAGCCCCGCGCGGCGAGGGCGCGGGAGAACTCCAGTCCCATTCCGGAACTTCCTCCTGTTATCAGCGCGACCATCTCTTCTCAGCTTTGTCTATCTCACGGCGCAGGGAGGCGGGCAGCTCTCCCGTACAGTGATTGCATTTCATTTCCAGCGAGTACATGCGCCCGATGCAGTAGTTCGAGTGCCTGCAGTCGCTGCGCTCCACTTCCCCGCTGTGAAGCTTGTTGACGAAATCCGTGTCACGGACCAGCGCCCTGGCCATCTGCACGGCGCAGAAGCCGGCCCCGAGCGCCTCCTCGATCGAGGAACGCGAGACCATGCCTCCGACGCATACCAGCGGCAGATTTACGGCTTCGCGGAACTGCTTCGCATCCTCCAGGAAATAGGCGTCCTTGTACGGGACGGTCGGAATCACGACGCGGCCGAAAAGACGCACGAAAGCCTTGAGCCACCAGAACTTGCGGAAATCCATGTAGTGGGCGAAAGTCCGCAGCGGCATCGCACCGCGCATCACCTCCATCGGAGCCTTGCTGACAAATCCTGCGGAGAGGACGATGGCATGGACTCCGAGCCTCTCCAACTCGCGGGCCACCTCAAGGCACTCTCCCCTCTGCATTCCGCGGCGGAAGCCGTCGTGCATGTTCATCTTGACCAGCACTCCCATGTCGTCCCCGGCAGCCTCCATGACGCGTTTGATGACCATACGCATGAAGCGCATGCGGTTATCCAGCGAGCCTCCGAAACTGTCGTGGCGATGGTTGGTATAGGGCGAAAGGAACTGGCTGATGAGGTAGCCGTGCCCGGCGTGGATCTCGACGCAGTCGAATCCCGCCTGCCGGGCGAGGTCCACTGCGTGGCCGAAATCCTCCACCAGCGCCTCGATCTCATCCACTCTGAGCTTTCTGACAAAAGTCGGGGAATACAGGTTGAATCCGCCTGAGGCACCCACAGGCATGCATCCGCAGGTGGCGCGGTGGGTCATGTTGCCGCAGTGACCGAGCTGGATGGACGCCTTCGCCCCCTGGGCGTGGACGGCGTCCGTAATCTCCTTCAGAGCGGGGACGATCTCTTCGCGCATCCAGAGCTGCCCGTCGAAAGACAGGCCGCTCCTGTTCACCGAAGCGTATGCCAGGGTAGTCATTCCCACTCCCCCGCGGGCCACTGCGACGTGGTAGTCGAAAAGGTCCTTGGAAGGCTTGTTGCCGTAGGCCATGTTCTCGAACGCAGCCGAGCGGATCACGCGGTTGCGCAAGGTCACCGGGCCTATCTGCACCGGAGTAAATATTGGAGAATCAATCATTTCAATAAATAAACGGAAGCATCCTCTTCGTCTTCGACGTGTCGAGTTCGTCCGGGAATTCCCTGCTGTACATGTCATAGATGCGCGCTGCGCGGGGCGCCAGGTTCGCGAAGGTCCAGAGGGCGAAGACCGCCCCGGACCAGGACCATGTCAGGATCGCGAAGCCCACCCATTCGATGAACTCCCCGAAATAGTTGGCGCTCGTCACGTAGCGGAACATCCCGCCCTTGGGCAGGTAATGCGCCGTGTCTCCCGGTTTGCGGAGATTGCGGATTATCGTATCGGAGCCTATGTTGACGGACATGCCGAAGAAGAAGAAGGCGGTGCCGAGAATGAAGGGCAGGCAGACCAGCCATGAGGCCGGATACATGTCCGCCGGGGACAGGTAGAATATCCACCCGCCCTGCATGAATGCATTGAGGGTGTTGAAGAGCGCGCCCATTAGGATTATGCTCATGGGCATCCTGTTGTGGCCGCGAATATGCAGAGGGAATATGAAAGAACGGTGGAAATAGTGAAGTTCGAATATCAGCAGGAACACCAGGCGCACGGGGTCTCCCCTGCGGTCCGAGAACCACCAGAGCAGCAGCATCGCGATGAATACCGGTGCTTCCATGAGCACCCAGCCCAGATGGTTGTCCAGGGACGGACCCCACTTGGGCTGGTAGAACTTGCCGTAGCCGGCGTCCACGAAGAACAGGCAGACGAATACCACGACGGCTATGACGGCCATCACGATGAGGAAGATGTTGAATGCGTGCAACGAAAACATAGTCATTCAGGTCAAATTAACGCAAAGATAACAAGTTTTCGCAAAAGCGCGTCATCGCGACGCCGGGGATTCGGCTCCGAAGAGGAACTGTGGGGTATATCCGCCGTAATCGACGACTATCTTCTCGAAAACGATGCCCGGATCCAGCGGACGGATCACGATTTCGTTCCAGCCTTCCTTGGCAGGCAGTTCCGAGACCGTCTCCACCACCCTGCGGGCCACGGTCGGATAATATACGGAGTAGATGTTGGCGGGGTCCTCGTTGAGGCGGGCGTTGAAATGCTGTATCTCCTTGCTTCCTCCCATCTCCACCTCGTAGCGGTGGCCGGTGTTGTTGAAGGCCAGGGTGGATTTCGTGACCACGTGGACCTTCACCTTGTCCGTACCTTCCGGCAGCTCAATGCGGTAACGCAGCGAAGCGCCCTCGGAAGGCTGTGTATAGGGCATTAAAGCCACGCCGCTGCGCGTACGGCCCATGTACGGTATCACGGTCCACTCCGTGCCTTCAGGCGCCTCTGAGGCGAAATAATGCTCCGCCTCGACGGCGGTATAGCCGGCCCGGGGCGCTGCAGCGAAGGAGAAGCCTCCGGCTTCCACTTCGCCAATGCGCTTCACCTCCGGCATCGTGTCCGCACGGAAGTTGTCGTTCCAGGAACGGTAGCCGATGTGCTTCTGCGTCATCATGCCGTCCCATTTGCCACCGGACATCTCCTTGTTGTACTGACGCATGAGTTCCGCGTCGCGCTCGAAGCATTTCTCGACCTGGTCCGCCCAGTAGTCGGCGTCGGGGTCTCCCTTGGCGTAGAGGTCATGGTTCATCGCCTGTGCGTAGTACATGTCATAGACGTTGGAGAGGGCCTGGATGGGAAAAAGGATTATCTGACGGTAAGCGTCCCTGGCCTCTGGAGCCAAAGCCATGAACTGCCTAAGGGCTTCCGCCTCCAGCCTGACGAATTCGTCGCAGACCTGCTTGAATTCGCCGGAAGGCAGGTCATAGGTCCTGCGGTCCATCATCTCGGCGGTGGTTCGGCCGCTGTACTTGCTGTAGAGATTGAGGATGCGTGCGGCCTCCTCCGCCTGGTCCTCTCCGAACGCCGCAGCGCAGAACTCACGGGTATGGTCCAGGAGGTTCCCGGCGGTGAACGACTCCGGCCTGCGGGCCATGGCCAGGAACAGGTCTATGGGATACTCCATGGGCTTGAGGTCGCCCACGTTGAGCACCCAGAGTCTGTCGACTCCGTATGCGTAAGTCAGCTGGAGCTGCTCCCACATGTTCTGTATGGGGGTGATGTTCAGCCACTTGGAATTGCGGGGAGCACCTACGTAATCGACATGGTAGTAGATGCCCCAGCCTCCCTTGCGGCTGCGCTCGGCAGCCGTCGGGAGCTTGCGGACATCGCCCCAGTTGTCGTCGCTCAGGAGGATGGTGACGTCGTCCGGGACGCGGAGCCCGAGGTCGTAATACTGCTGGACCTCCTTGTAGAGGGCCCAGACCTGGGGCCTTTCCTCCGCAGGACGCTTGGTGACCTTCCTGATGATCTTCCTCTGGTTGTCGATGATACTCTCGAGCAGGCTGATGTACTTGGCCTCCTCCCCTTCCTTGCCGAGCGCGGCGTCGCCGTCGCCCCTCATTCCGATGGTGATGAGGTCCTCAGTATCCTTCGCCCGCTCCATGCCTTCGGTGAAGAACCTGTCAAGGACCTTCTTGTTGACGGTATAATCCCAGGGACCTTCTGCGTCGTTCTTCCTTACCCACTCCTGATGGTTGCGGGCCATCGGCTCGTGGTGCGAGGTGCCCATGATGATACCCATCTCGTCTGCGGTACGGCTGTTCTCCGGATCGTCGGCATAGAAGGACCAGCCCCACATCGCCGGCCACATGAAATTGGCCCTGAGGCGCAGAAGGAGCTCGAACACTCGTGAGTAGAAGCGATGGTCACCGTAGTCCGTGCCGTAGGTGTTCTTCACCCATGAAGTCAGGCAGGGGGCCTCGTCGTTGAGGAAAATGCCTCTGTAGCGCACTGCGGGCTGCTCCACGGTATATGCCCCGTTTGCAAGGGAAAGGTTGTCCTGATGCTTCACGGGCACGTCCGCCCAGTCGTACCATGGCGACACGCCTATCTGCTCGGAGATCTCGTATATGCCGTAGATGGCACCGCGCATGTCGGCTCCGGCGATCACCAGGGCATCCTCATAGCCCTGCACCGCGCCGACTGTCTTGATGATATAGGTTTCGTACTGCCCTTTAAGCGGCGACAAGTCGATTACCCCGTCCGAAGCCAGTTTCATGATGAGCGGGCTGTACACGGTGCCGGCGATGATGGCGCGGGGGCCGGCGGAGGACGCCTTGCGCCCGCAGACGCGCCTGAAGTCCTCGCGCAGCGTCTCCGCTGCGATGAGGACGCCCTGCGCGTCGGCCGGATCGGCCACCACCGCTACGGGCACGCCGTCAGCAATCAATGGAAAACGTCCGGCTGCGTTCCGGGCCTCGGTTATTCCGGGATGGTCCAATGCGAACGTATTGGAAGAGAACAGCAGCATCGCCGCCAGAAGGAATGAAAAACGTCTGTGCATCATCGATCCGTACAATTATTCCAAAGTCAGACTGAAGGGCACCAGCGGCAGTCCCTCGACGCTGTGGATGTTGCCGGGCCTGAAGTCGGCCCAGCCGTAGCGGACGGCCTTCGGGTCCTGCACCTCGTCGAGCGTGATGCTCATCGTATCACCGTTGTAACGTATCTTCGAAACGGGATGCCATACGCCGTCGCTTCCGCAGACCTCAAGTCCTTCGATCTCGTTCACGCGGTCTATGCCGTTGGGGCAGTTGGCGATCCTGACGTTGATCTCATTCGCCGGAATGCGGCCCCAGGGGCCTCTCGCACGGGGATCGCCTTCCTTGGGGGGCTCGCGTTTGAAAACCTCCACCGCCTCGGGCGACTGCCAGGCCACCCTTTCGAAGCCGTAGTCTCTGTTCAAGGCTATGTAAGCCAGGCGGTTGCCGATGGGTTCCTTCCTGCAGGGATGGATGTTGTCTGCCTCGAACGCCGCCACCAGGTCGTTGGTGCAGACTATGGCGGAGTTTGGGATGGCTTTCGCGGCGTCGTGCTGCGCCTTGCGCAGCCTCGCGCCGCTGTCGCCATTGTCCCTTGAATAAAGATACGGCGCGATCTCAACCATGTAGAAAGGCATGGAGTCGTCCTTGTCGCCCCAGTCGCTGCGCCACTGCCTCACGAGGTCCTGCATGCGGGGCACGAACTCGTCCTCGTGGTCCACGTTGGAGCAGCCCTGGTACCAGATGAAGCCGTGGGCGGTATAGCCCTGCAGGGGCACTTCCATTGCATTGTACATCTGGAAGGGACGCAGATACCCGCCCATCCTGGCAATGCCCTCCGGGCTGAGGTCCTCCGTCCCGTATGAAGCCACGGTCTCGCGCGGCAGCCAGCTCTCGACTCGGGCGCCTCCGCGAGGGAAGGCTACAATGCCGATAGGGATGTCAAGAACCTCGTTGAGCTTGTATGCGAAGAAATATCCTACCGCACTCATCTCCGGGATGGAGTTCGGGTCGGCGCACTGCCATCCTTCGGTTATGCGGACTTCTTCCAGCGGCTCGTCGGTCTGGTCGGCATGCGCATAGAACATGCGGATGCGGTCCCGGGCGGGAGCGCGGGTGATGACTTCGTTGTAATTCTCTATGGGACAGTTGGTAAAGCCCCTCAGCGGAATCTCCATGTTGGACTGGCCCGACGCGAGCCAGACCTCGCCCACAAGGACGTCGTTTATGGTGATGACGGAGCCATTTCCGCTGACAGTGATAGTATATGCCTTATAACTGGCCGCGGGCGTCTTCACGCGAGCGGTCCAATGACCCTTCTCGTCGGCCTTGGCGACATAAGGCTGTGTGTCCCAGGAAGGTATTACAGTGACCGTTGAACCAGGTGAAGCGTATCCCCATACCGCCGCCTCGGCGTTCTGCTGGAGCACCATGTGGTCCCCCGTGGGGTGGCGCAGGGAGAGTTCGGCACGCGCGCCGACGGCAGCGAGAAGCATCGCTGCGACAAGAAGTATCCTTTTCATAATCGTTTGTGGATTAATGAATTCTCCGGCGCTTGGCCGGAGAATCAAAGATGGGTCTATGCCTCGGAGAACTCTTCCTTGGAAGCTCCGCAGAGCGGACATTCGAAATCTGCGGGAACATCCTCCCAAGCAGTTCCGGGGGCGATGCCTCCTTCAGGATATCCGGCCTCGGGATCGTACTCCCAGCCGCACAGGTCACATACGTACTTTGCCATAACGCGATTGTTTAGGAATTAAAGGTTATTGTTTGAGTATTGTCTCTGTCATTCCGAGCGAAGCGAAGGAATCTTCTTCCCTCTCCCTTACAAATATAACCACCCGAATCGATTTCTCAAAACAGTTTGCTATCTTTGTAACCTCAAAAACGCATATCATGACCGTAGCTCTCAATCCCAAAGTCAAGTATATCGGCGTCGACGACCTCGACCTCGACCTTTTTGAAAGCCAGTATGTCGTGCCGGAAGGCATGTCTTACAATTCATACGTAATCCTTGACGGCAAGGTGGCCGTCATGGATACCACGGACGCCCGCAAGGGCGAGGAGTGGAAAGCCAATCTGGCCGAGGCGCTCGAGGGCCGCAAGCCCGATTACCTGGTTGTGCATCACATGGAACCCGACCACTCCGCGCTCATAGCCTGGGCGCTCGAAGCCTATCCCGGCCTTGTCCTCGTGGCCAGCGCCAAGGCCATCCAGATGCTTGGCCAGTTCTTCGAGGGCATAGATCTGGAGGGACGTACCATGACCGTCAAGGAAGGAGACGTGCTGGAGCTCGGAGAGCACAGCCTGCGTTTCTTCGCCGCCCCGATGGTGCACTGGCCCGAGGTCATGGTCTCCTTCGACGCGGCCGACGGCGCACTTTACAGCGCCGACGCCTTCGGCAAGTTCGGCGCGCTGTCCAAGTGCGGCTTCTACGGCCGCGACGACGATGACTGGGCCTGCGAGGGCAGAAGGTATTATTTCAATATCGTCGGGAAATACGGCGCCCAGGTCCAGGCTCTCCTGAAGAAGCTAGCCGGCCTGCCGGTAATGACCATCCGCCCGCTCCACGGTCCCGTCCTCGAGGACAACCTGGGCGATTACGTCTCGCTGTACGACACCTGGAGCCGATACGCTCCCGAGTCTGAGGGTATCTTCATAGCCTGCGCATCCATCCACGGAGGCACCCTCGCGGCCGCGGAAAAGCTCGCGGAGATACTCCGCGCCAAGGGTGCGAAGAAGGTCGTGGTCAGCGACCTCTGCCGCTCAGACGTCGCGGAAAACGTCGAGGACGCCTTCCGCTACCCTACGATGGTTCTCGCCGCATCCTCATATGATGCAGGACTCTTTACACCTATGTATGAGTTCATTCACAGGCTTCAGATAAAGGGTTACTCCAAACGCCGAGTCGCTCTTGTGGAGAACGGCTCATGGGCCCCTTCGGCAGCACGTGTGATGAAAGAGATGGTCGCTGCAATGAAGGACGTCGAGCTCGTCGGCCCCGTCGTCACCATCCGCAGCTGCATGAAATCTACCGACCTCCCCGCGCTCGAAGCCCTCGCCGACGCCCTCCTCGCCTAGCCCTCCTTTCGGGCCCGAAATCGCTATTCCCAGGCCCATTTACTCCCAAAACCCTCATTTCGGGCCTGGAATCGCCCTCCCCATGCCCGTTTGCCACAAAACACTCAGTTCGCCCCAGAATAACTAATTCAGAAAAAACATATAAAAAGATATATTCCCCTTCGGAAAAATATCTTTTTGATTATCCTGTCCACAAATAGTCGTTATCTTGGGCAAAACAGATGACTATGAATAACTCCTTTTCCTCCGAAGAAACCCGCTGTGAATTCATCTTCCGCCAGCTCGGCCCATGCTGGCACCTCTACACGCCAGAAAATCATCCCGTTATCCTTGTCACGAAAGAGGACTACTGCGCTGCCATGACCCTTCTGGCAATCTGCGCACTCAGCTTTCCCTCCGTACGCATCCTCACCTTCCAGTGGATGAGCAATCATCTCCACATAACCATCGCGGGCCCTGAAAATGACATCGATGAAATGTTTGCAATGCTCAGGAAATACCTCGACAATTACCTTGTCTCCAAAGGCAGATCGGGCACCTTGAACGAATGGGATTTCAAGCTCAGGGAGATAGAATCCCTCCGCGATATCCGCAATGTCATCGCCTACAACAACCGCAACGGCTTCCTGGTCCATCGAGACTCCACTCCGTTCAATTACCCCTGGGGTGCCAACAGGTTCTTCTTCAATCCGGACGCAAAACGAAGATTTAAGGACTGCCGCAGCACCATCCCGAAGACATTCATCCGGGACAGTTACCATACGCACAAATTAGACGGTTTTGCAGGAAGACCGTTCATGGACGGATCAATCCCTCCCCCGACCTTCTGCGACATTGCCTCTGCCGAGGGCCTGTTCAGGAATGCCCGTCATTATTTCTCCACTCTATCCAGAAACATGGAAAACATGAAAGAAATCGCGAAGGAGATCGGCGAAAGCGTCTACTACACTGACGATGACCTTTACTCAATCGTTCTGGAAATCTGCCGCGAACATTACAACGCAGGACGCCCCAATCTCCTGCCGGCTCAAGCTAAGATTGATGTCGCCAGGAAACTGCATTACGAATACAACGCCAACGCGAAACAAATATCCCGTATGTTGAAACTCGACCTCTCGCTCATTGAAGGCCTCTTCGTTTCAGGCTGAAAACGGGCCCCAGAATTCTCATCCCAGGCCCGTTTTGTCACAAAAACCCCGTTTCGGGCCCGAAATCCCCTTTATTGGGCCCACATGCCCCCCCAAACACTTAGTTCGGGCCCAAAATAGCCTTTCCCAGGCCCATTTGCCCCCCAAACCCCTAGTTCGGGCCCGGAACCTCCATCCCCCGGGCCCGTTTGGCTGGGGCAAGGGAAAAAAGATGGGCGATGCAAAGGGATTACGAAGCAAGGCCGCAATATGGTGGAGACTACTCGACTGTCACTGATTTGGCGAGGTTGCGGGGCTGGTCGACGTTGCGACCCTTGTAAACCGCGATGTAATACGCGAGAAGCTGGAGGGGGACGGACACGATGATCGGCATCAGGCAGTCTGTCGTGGCAGGGACCTCGATGACATAGTCCGCGATCCTGCGGACGGTCTCGTCGCCTTTCGCCATGACGGCGATGACCTTTCCGCCGCGGGCCTTGACTTCCTCGATGTTGCTCAGAGTCTTTTCATAAGTCACGTCAGGAGTGACGATGGCGACCGTCGGCATCTCCGCGTCGATGAGCGCGATAGGACCGTGCTTCATCTCTGCGGCCGGATAGCCTTCCGCATGTATATAGCTGATTTCCTTGAGCTTGAGCGCTCCCTCGAGGGCAGTAGGATAGTTGTAACCGCGCCCGAGATAGATGAAGTTGTGCGCGTAGGTGAATATCTTGGCGAGGTCCGCGACCTGGCCGCTCAGTTCCAGGACCTCCTTCAGTTTCGCAGGAAGGCCGAGCAGGCCCTGTGCCACTTCTTCATAATAATCGCCGGAGACAGTCCCCTTGCGCTCGGCTATGGTCAGCGCCATCATGGCCATGACCGTGACCTGTCCGGTGAAGGCCTTGGTCGAGGCGACGCCGATCTCGGGGCCTACGTGAACGTAAGTACCGCTGTCGGTCGCACGCGCTATGCTCGAGCCAATGACGTTGCAGATGCCGTAAACGAACGCTCCAGCCTTCCGCGCAAGCGTGATGGCCGCCAGCGTGTCTGCGGTCTCGCCGGACTGCGACACGGCGATTACCACGTCGTCAGGATAAAGGACAGGGTTGCGATAGCGGAATTCCGACGCGTACTCCACCTCGGCGGGAATGCGGCAGATGTTCTCGAAGAGCTGCTTGCCGATAAGCGAGGCATGCCACGAAGTGCCGCACGCGACGAATATGACACGACGGGCCGCCAACCAGCGGTCGATATTGTCCCGGATTCCGGAAAGGATGACGTGTCCGCTCTCGGAATTCACGCGTCCCCTGATGCAGTCGACGATGGTGCGGGGCTGCTCGTTGATCTCCTTGAGCATGAATGTGGGATAGCCTCCCTTCTCCAGGTCGGAGATGGAGATATCCAGAGTAGTGATCTTGACATCCGCCTCCTGGTTCTCCAAAGTGATGAGCTGCAGGGGTTTGCCGCGCTCGATGACGGCTATCTCGCCGTCCTCGACATAGACTATTTCATGGGTGTATTCGACAATGGAAGAAGCGTCGGAGCTGATGAAATACTCCCCTTTACCCACGCCAATGGCCATAGGGCTGCTCTGGCGGGCGGCGATGATCCTGTCGCGGTTGCACTGCTCAATGACGGCGATAGCATAGGCTCCCACGGCCTTCTTGAGGGCTAGACGCACCGCCTCTTCAAGGGAACAGCCTTCAGTTACGCGCACATACTCGATGAGATTGACCAGCACTTCAGAATCGGTCTCACTGCGGAAAACCACTCCCTCGGCGGAAAGCGCCTCCTTCAGCACGCGGTAATTCTCGATGATGCCGTTGTGGATCATCGCAATCTTCCCGTCGGAAGAGAAATGGGGGTGTGCATTGGTGTCGTTGGGCTCCCCATGGGTGGCCCAGCGCGTATGGGCGATGCCTATCGTGCCGCGGGTGTCCTTGTCCTCAAGGAAATGCTCCAGGGCGCTGATCTTTCCCTTGCACTTGTAAACGTTCAGGGAGCCGTCCTCCCCCACCAGGGCCACTCCGGCACTGTCGTATCCTCTGTATTCGAGCCTCTTGAGGCCCTTCACCAGGATCGGGCAAGCCTGCCTGTCACCTATATATCCTACGATTCCGCACATAAGCTATTCCCATTCTATGGTTGCCGGGGGTTTGGAGGAGATGTCGTAACATACTCTGTTGACGCCCTTCACCTTGTTGATAATCTCATTGCTGATATTCCTCATGAAGCCGACCGGGAGGTCAGCCCAGTCGGCGGTCATGGCGTCCGAGCTGGTCACCGCGCGCAGCACGACAGCCCTGTCGTAGGTGCGCTCGTCGCCCATAACGCCGACCGTCCGGACCGGAAGGAGGATGGCCCCGGCCTGCCAGACCTTTTCGTAAAGGCCGTTGTCACGCAGGCCTCTCATGAAGATGTCGTCCACGTCCTGCAGTATGCGCACCTTCTCAGGTGTGATGTCCCCGAGGATGCGTACCGCGAGTCCCGGACCCGGGAAAGGATGCCTGAACACCATCCTGCGCGGCATCCTGAGGCTGAGGCCGACAGCACGGACCTCATCCTTGAACAGCCATTTCAAGGGCTCGCACAGTTTCAGCTTCATCTCCTTCGGGAGGCCGCCGACGTTGTGGTGGCTCTTGATGACCTTGCCGGTGATATTACTACTCTCGATGCGGTCGGGATAGATGGTGCCCTGGGCGAGCCAGCGGGCACCCTCGATCTTCGCCGCCTCGGCGTTGAAGACCTCGACGAACTTCCTGCCTATGATCTTGCGCTTGCGCTCCGGGTCCGCCTCCCCTGCCAGTTCCGACAGGAAAGATTCCGATGCGTCCACGCCTATGACGTTGAGCCCCAAGCCCTTATAGTCCTCCATGACATCCTCGAACTCGTGCTTGCGCAGAAGGCCGTGGTTGACGAAGATGCAGGTGAGATTGCTGCCTATGGCGCGGTTCAGGAGCACGGCCGCAACGGACGAATCCACGCCGCCGCTCAGGCCGAGGACGACCTTGTCGTTCCCTAGCATGGTGCGGAGCTCCTGCACGGAGCTCTCAACGAACGAGTCGGGAGTCCATTCGCGGCGGCTGCCGCAGATGCCCACGACGAAGTTTTCCAGGAGACGCGCGCCCTCGGTGGTGTGCATAACCTCAGGGTGGAACTGCACGCCCCACACGGGCGCGTCGGATGCCTCGAACGCCGCGAACCGGACGCTCTCGGTGGACGCCGTAACCTTATATCCTTCAGGCAGCCGGGTAATGGTATCCCCATGGCTCATCCATACCTGCGAAGGGGCCTTGATGCCGCTGAAAAGCGGGCAGGAAGGGTCGATGGAGGACAGCTCAGCACGGCCGTACTCGCGCGTCCCGACGGGCTCGACGAGGCCGCCGAGGCTGTAGCTGAGAAGTTGGGCGCCGTAGCAGATGCCGAGCACCGGCAGGCGGCCCAGGAAGCCCGACAAGTCGGGCCTGGCCGCGTCCGGCGCATACACGCTCAGCGGGGAGCCGCTGAGAATCACGCCGATCACGTCCGAGTCGTCGGAGGGATACTTGTCGTAAGGGAGTATTTCGCAGAAAGTATGCAGTTCGCGTACGCGCCTGCCAATAAGCTGGGTCGTCTGGGACCCGAAATCGAGGATGATTATCCTTTGCATTTTACCATTGCCCTGTTGGTCTTGCCGTCAATGCAGACCTGCAGTTCGTCCTGGAAGCGCACGTGGCGCAGGTACTCCGTCTCACTCACCGCCGGCATGGCGTCGAGTACGGAGAAGTCAAGCCTGTCCTCATGATGGGCGTAAGGATTGACGTTGATGTATCCGACATTGAAGGATGTCAGGTTCTGGAAGAAGTGCGTACCCTGGCTGGGATCGATCTGGAAGTTCGGCAGCGAGCACTCCACGATGGCCTTCGCCTCCGAGATGTCGCTCCAGCGCACCGGAACGCCCAAAGTGGGCTGGCTGGTGCCCCAGCGGCCGAAACCGATGAGGATGTATCCCTTCCCTTCCTCAAGCATCCGAGTATTGACCGCGGACACTTCGCTCGCTATGTCATGCGTCTTGAGCACGTCCCAGGCGTCCTTCTTCAAATAAACGACGTCCTGCACGCCTTCCACCCAGCCCGTGCCGAGGGCGCAGCCTGAAGTCAGGAACGCGTCATCCGTATCGATCTCATCCCAATTGACATCCGCGAAACGGGTGTCGACAGAAATGGGCCTGACCTGAAGCACGTTGAACAGGGCCCTGCCGTCCGGCTCGAAGTCGGCAGCGAACTCGATCTCCACGTTGCACTTCATTTCGTCCTTGGCGATGTGCAGGAGACGGTCCACGATGTCGGCTATGGGCACCGTGTTGTATTTGAGCATCTGGGCGAAGGTGATGTACTTCGGTCCCTCAGGGAACGCGGAATCGACCATTCGCATGTTGCTGTAGTCCCAGGTGGAGACGACCTTTGAGAAGGACCTGAACTTGTAGCAGTCCACGATGTTGAGCCGCTCGAGGTTCACGGCTTCGTCCACCGAAGTCTTGAAGCGCTCCGGGCTCATGCTCAGCGCAAGCATAGACTTCTGCGTGTCTGTCATGACCAGTTCCGGAGTCGAAACCTGGAGGGCGTGCTTGGGATATTTCGGGGAGAAACGGAGTACCTGCTCGCCGTCCACGACGGCCTTTCCGAGGCCGTAGGCGACCTTTACGATGCCGTCCTCGGCGGTCTCGTGACCGACGGGATAGAAGTTGATCGAGCGGGCCACTCCCGACACGGTCGGGAAGAAATAACCGTGGTCCTCGCTGCCGCAGACCTCCTGGATGACGATGGCCATCTTCTCCTCGGAGATGACGTTGCCGGAGGAAAGGATATAGCTCTTGGCGGCGGAGAAGAAAACGCTGGCATAGACGCTCTTTATGGCCTTGGAGAGGAGCCTGAGCTGCTGGCCGGTATGGTCGGCCCAAGGAAGCATGTAAGTCGAATATACACCCGCGAACGGCTGATGGTAGGAATCTTCCAGACGCGACGAGGAACGTACGGCTAGAGGCTTGCGGACAACCTTGATGAAGGCCTTGAGTGAATCCATAAGCTCCTTCGGGAGGTTGGAGGATACGAATTCGGACAGCAGGTCGCTGTCGCTCATGTCCGAGTCGATGACGTATTTCAGGCCGTTCTCATGGATGAAGCGGTCGAACCAGTCGGTCGTGATGACCAGGGTGCGCGGCACCATGACATGCACGTCCTCCCACTGGTCGTAGAGGTTGTATTTTTCGAGGATGTTGTTCAGGAAAGCCAGGCCGCGGGCCTTGCCGCCGATGGATCCCGTACCGAGGCGCGAGAACCAGATGGTGTCGTTGAAGGTCGCGGGATTGAAGGCCGCAACGACGCCGAGAGCCTGGGAAATGCGGTAGTCGTGGATGACCTTGAGGTCATACGCCCTGTGCGTCTCCACGTCGGCATAGTCCTCGGAGCGGACGGGGTTGAGAGCCCTTCCAAGCTTGAATATACCCCTGGAATAGAGCCACTTGGACAGATAGTTCTTGTCCGCGAGGGCCCGGAAAACGGTCGGGGGTATCGTGCGCAAGAGGTTCTCAAACTCGTAGAGGTCCCTCGCACGGCCTATCTCCACACCGGTGGCGGGATCGACGGCGACGAAGTCACCGAAGCCGAACTCGCGCTCTATGTATTCCTCGAGCTCCTGAAGGAGCATCTTGGAGGACTTGCGGATGAATCCAACGCCCAGCCCCTTCGCCACGACCCTCATGCTCTCCTGGGAGGACTGCATGAGTATGGGCATGCGGGGATTGTCTGCGCGTATCATTCGGCAGAGGTCCACTCCGGCGTCGATCTTCTCGTCGGAGGATTTGTCGTCCTTGTGCAGGACGAAGCCCACGTCGGTTATGACACCGAGCAGGTTGGTCTTGTATTTCTCGTACAGCGCGACCGCGTCTTCGTAGTTCGTGGCCATCAGGATCTTGGGCCTGGCCCGCTTCCGCGCGATCTGCTGCTGCTCGTTCAGGGTGTCCTTGATGGACTCCTTGTTCTGCTGCAGCACCATGCGGTAGAGCGCGGGCAGGTAGGTGGAATAATAGCGGATGGAATCCTCCACCAGGAGTATGCCCTGCACTCCCCCGCCCAGGATGTCGTCCTCGGCGTTGATCCGGTCCTCCAGGAGCTTGATGATGGCGATGATGAGGTCCGTGGAATTGTTCCAGCAGAAGACGTAGTCGATGCCGGAACGCCCGAAGGACTCGATCTTGCGGTAAACCTCCCTGGAGAACGACGAAAGGAGTACGATCGGCATGTCCGGATCGTACCCCTTCGCTTTCTCCGAAAACTCGAAGACATTGATCTCCCCCACGTAATACATGGTGATGACCAGGTCGAAGCGCTCGCCGCCCTCGAAGAGGGTGAGCGCTTCGGCGGTGGTCTCCACCCTCCGGATCTGCGGCGGGTTGCTCAGACCCAGCTCCGCGTACTCCTGCGCGATCTGCGTTTCTATACGTCCATCCTCCTCAAGGGAGAAGCTGTCGTAACTGTTGCATATCAGCAGGATACTGCGGATACGCCTGGACATCAATGTCGTGCTGCTTTCCATTTGAATCTTTTAAACAAGTCCCTGGTCGACCATTGCGTTGGCGACCTTGATGAAGCCGGCGATGTTGGCGCCCTTCACGTAGTTGATATATCCGTCCTCCTCAGTGCCGTACTTGAGGCACGCGGCGTGGATGTCGGACATGATCCTGTGGAGCTGGGCGTCGACCTCCTCGGAGGTCCACTTCTGGCGGATGGAGTTCTGGGTCATCTCAAGACCGGAAGTAGCCACGCCGCCGGCGTTGGACGCCTTGCCCGGGGAATAGAGGATCTTCGCGGCCTGGAAGGCCTCGATGGCCTCGGGGGTGCAAGGCATGTTGGCGCCTTCGCAAACGCACATGCAGCCGTTGGCAAGGAGGAGCTTGGCCTGCTCGCCGTTAAGCTCGTTCTGGGTGGCGCAAGGCATGGCGATGTCGCACTTGACGCCCCAAGGCTTCTCACCGTTGCCGGTGTAGGTAGCGTTGGGATATTTGGTCACATACTCCTTGATACGTCCGCGGAGGGCGTTCTTGAGATGCTTCACATAGGCGATCTTCTCCTCGTTGAAGCCGTCCGGGTCATAGACGAAGCCGTCGGAGTCGGAGAGGGTGACGACCTTGGCGCCGAGGCGCATGGCCTTCTCGGCGGCATGCTGGGCGACGTTGCCGGCGCCGGAGACGACGACGGTCTTGCCCTCGAAGGTCTCGCCGCGGGTGGCGAGCATGTCCTGTGCGAAATAGCAGGCGCCGTAGCCGGTGGCCTCAGGACGCAGGAGGCTGCCGCCCCATGCGAGGCCCTTGCCGGTCAGGGTGCCGGTGAACTCGTCGCGCAGACGCTTGTACTGGCCGAAGAGGAAGCCGATCTCACGGCCGCCCACGCCGATGTCACCGGCGGGAACGTCGGTGTCCTGGCCGATGTGGCGCTGAAGCTCGGTCATGAAGCTCTGGCAGAAACGCATGACCTCGGCGTCGGACTTGCCGCGCGGGTTGAAGTCGGAGCCGCCCTTGCCGCCGCCCATGGGGAGAGTGGTAAGGCTGTTCTTGAAGGTCTGCTCGAAGGCGAGGAACTTCATGATGCTGAGGTTGACGCTGGCATGGAAGCGGATACCGCCCTTGTAAGGGCCGATGGCGCTGTTCATCTGCACGCGGAAACCGCGGTTGATGTGGATCTCGCCCTTGTCGTCGGTCCAGGGAACGCGGAACATGATGACGCGCTCGGGCTCCACGATGCGCTCCATGATCTTGTTGTCAAGGAGATGGGGATAGGCCTCGAGGACGGGAGCGACGCTGGTAAGGACTTCACGGACTGCCTGGTGGAACTCGGTCTCACCGGGGTTCTTGGCGATGAGGTCGGTCATGAAAGACTCGACATACTTGTCAGTAAACTTTGACATGATTCGTTTTATTATAGGGTTACACTACTAACTTTCTTCTATACGAGGCTGCGGATGAGCGTTTCGCGGTCGCCGGCGAGCATGTCGATGACGGGAATCTCGATCATGGTGTAGCAACCAGGGCGCTGGCGTACGGCCGCGCGGGCTACCATGACGAGGACCTGGCCCGTGAGGGCGGGGTTGTTGATGCTCATGTCGAACTCGAAATGCTGGTTGTGGGTCTTGCCGGAGACGCCCTTGCGGACGAGGTTCACGCCGTGGCCGACGTCATTGAGGTCGTCGACGCAGTCCACCTGCGTCACATGCGTCTCGTCGTGGGAGAAGTACGGGTCGGCGTGGATGGCGGCGTCCACTGCCGCGAAATCGGCGCCCTCCTCAAGCTCGACGTACACCATGCGGCGGTGCAGGCCGGTGCCTATCGGGATGGTTACGCTCAGGGCGTCTTTCACACCGGGGATGGACTTGGCGGCCACGGAATGGCCCATGGAGCGTCCGGGGCCGAAATTGGTATAGGTCACACCCTTGGGGGCGAGGCCTTGCATCAGGGCGCGGACAATGGAGTCGCTACCCGGATCCCAGCCGGCCGAAATGATGCTGACGGCCCCGTTGGCCTTGGCCAGGGGATCGAGGTCGGCGCGGAGCGCGCAGATGTCAGTGTGGATGTCGAAGCTGTCCACGGTATTGATGCCCATGGCCAGGTATTTCTCCGCATTCTCCTTGACCTTCCTCGAAGGGGTCGCAAGGATGGCGACGTCCACCTTTCCCAGTTCCCTTATATCGGAAACCACGTTATAGGCGGCAAGTTCCGGGAAGCCCTCGGCGGACCCGCTCCTGCGGACCACTCCGACGCATTCCATGTCCGGGGCGGCCTCGACCGCCTCCAGCGAATACCTGCCGATGTTGCCGTAACCGACAATCGCAACTTTGATCTTTTCCATAGAAATGATTATTGGGGAATGATATTACTAACTGATAAACAATAGTTCGCGGTACTTGGGAAGGGGCCAGAGGCTGTTGTCGACGATCTCCTCGAGCCTGTCGATGGGCTTGCGGAGAGCGTACAGGCTCTCGGCGATATAATAATAGGCCTCAGCCCTCCCGCAGGTATCTTCGATGGCGTTGGCGGCCTTCCGGGCCGAGTGCATGGCATCCACGCGCTCGCGGATTTCGTCGATGAGGGCGGAAATCTCCCTGACCATGCCGAGCTCGGTGTCGCAGCCCTCGAGCGAACCGAGGACATCCTTGTTCAGGGACATCTCCTTCAGCAGCCGGGTCTTGTACTCTATGGCTGTTGGCACGATATGGTTCGCGGCCATCCTGGCCATCACCCGCGACTCGATCTGCACCTTCTTGCAGTAAGTCTCCCACTTGACGTCGCAGCGGGCGATGATCTCCTTCTCGGAGAAGACTCCGGTCTCGGCGAACATCTCCAAGGCGCCGGGGGCGAGGTATGCCTTGATCATCTCGGGGACCCTGGTCTCGGTGTCCAGACCGCGCCTTGCGGCCTCGGCTTTCCACTCCTCGGAATAGCCGTTGCCGTCGAAGCAGACGACGTCGAGGATAGAGCTTATGACAGGCTTGAGCGTATCCATGAGCGCGACGCGGAGTTCCTTGCCCTTTGCAAGCTCGGCGTCCAGGTCCTTCTTGAAGGCCGTAAGCTGCTGCGCGACGGCGGCGTTGAGCGTAGCCATGGCCTCGCCGCAATTGGCAGAGGAGCCGACGGCGCGGAACTCGAAACGGTTGCCGGTGAAGGCGAAGGGCGAGGTGCGGTTGCGGTCCGTATTGTCCACGAAGATCTCGGGTATCTCGACGAGGCCGACTCCGCGGCCCTTCTTGCCCGCGATCTCGACGGGGGTGTCGGACGGCAGCTCCAGGAGCTTGCGGAGCACCTGCGTCATCGTGCGGCCGAGGAAGGCCGAGACAATTGCGGGCGGAGCCTCGTTGGCGCCGAGGCGGTGTGCGTTGGTGGCGCTTGCTATGCTGGCCTTGAGCAGGGCGTTGTGCCTCTGCACGGCAGCGAGCACGTTGACGAAGAACGTGATGAACTGGAGGTTGCCCATCGGGTCCTTGCCAGGCGCCATGAGCGGCACGCCGGTATCGGTGCCGAGCGACCAGTTGTTGTGCTTGCCGGAGCCGTTGATGCCCTCGAAAGGTTTCTCGTGAAGCAGGACCACGAATCCGTGCTTGCGGGCGATGGTGTTCATGAGGTTCATCACCATCTGGTTCTGGTCGTTGGAGAGATTGCATTCACCGTAGATGGGGGCGAGCTCGAACTGGTTCGGCGCAACCTCGTTATGCCTGGTCTTCAGGGGGATGCCGAGCCTGTGCCCGGCTATCTCGAGCTCACGCATGAAAGCGGCCACGCGCGAAGGGATGGCTCCGAAGTAATGGTCGTCAAGCTGCTGGTTCTTGGATGACATGTGCCCCATGAGCGTGCGGCCGGTGATCATCAGGTCGGGCCTGGCTGCGTACAGGGCCTCGTCGACGAGGAAATACTCCTGCTCCCATCCGAGATAGCAGAAAACCTTGTTCACGGCCGGGTCGAAGAGACGGCAGATGGGCAGGGCGGCGTCTGAAACGGCCTTGATGGCCTTTTTCAGCGGGGTCTTGTAGTCCAGGGCCTCGCCGGTATAGGAAATGAAAACGGTTGGGATACAGAGGGTGTCGCCCTGGATGAACACCGGAGAGGTCGGATCCCACGCGGTGTATCCGCGCGCCTCGAAGGTGGCGCGGATGCCCCCGCTGGGGAACGAGGAGGCGTCGGGTTCCTGCTGTGCGAGCGACTTGCCGTCGAACTGTTCTATCACTCCCCCTTCGCCGTCATACTCGATCAGGGCGTCGTGCTTCTCGGCGGTGCCTTCGGTCAGGGGCTGGAACCAGTGCGTGACATGGGTCACGTGATGGTCCAGGGCCCATTCCTTCATGCCCCTGGCAACTCCGTCGGCGGTGGTGCGGTCGAGGGGCTTGCTGTTGTCGATGCAGTCCAGCAGTGCCCTGAGCACGTCCGGCTTGAGATACCTGCGCATCTTCGCGCGGTCGAACACGAGTTCGCCGTAATACTCGGAAGTACGTTCCTGAGGGACATCCACGGGCAGTGCCTTCTTCTCGAAGGAATACCTTACCAGGTCCAGTCTGTTGCTTTCCATATCCTTTTCAAATAAAAATCCGATTCGCCACGTGGGAGAACCGGACAATATGGGATTACAGGCGTACAGTCGTTTCAGACTCGCTATCCAACCGGGTGGATACGACGACAAACGCGCTGCCAGGCCTGAGCCTGAGAGCGCTTCTGCTTTTTCTGATCGACGTGTGCCATATCTGTTCTCTAACCAACTGCTTACAAAGTTAGAAAAAATTTTTAAAAACCAAAATATTCCGAAGGAATTTTCGGAAAGATTCATTTCTGCGCCTCCAGGCCGCGGTGCCAGAAACGAGGGGTGATGTCGATGAAGCGGCGGCCGGAGGCCCGCATGCGGAACTCGGCTCCCTCCGGGGCCTTTTCATCCGCGCCAAGGACGCGGTACAGCCTCTGATTGGTCCCGGGATTGTTCAGAGGTCCCTGCTCGGGGATATAAGGGCCGACTTTGAGATAGTCGAAATACTCCCAGAAATTGCCGTCCACTTCCCTTCTGCCGCTGTACAGTGCGGGTATGAGGCCCAGCGACCTGACGTGGGCGGCGAGCTCGAGCAGCCTTTCCGGATCCCTCCCCTCCCCGAGGAAGAGGAAGCAGTCAATGCCGAAGTTGGCCTCGACCAGTGAGTCGATGACCGAGGGCGTGAGCTCCTCGCCGACATCTTCTTTCAGGAACGGCGAGTGACACCCTATGCAGTTACCCCGGCAGTTGGATATGTCCACTGCCAGGGTAACGCGGTCGGGTATCTCCTCCATCACGACGGAGGTCATCTCCGGGACGTACTTGATCATCTCTCGATGTAGAAGCGCTGGTGGGCCTCCTCCTGACGCATCTCGCTGAACGAGGATATGCGCTTGAGGTAACCGATGACGCGCGTCAGGTAGTCGAGGTTGCTGCTGCCGCACTTGGGGCAGACGCTGAGGGTGTCCTTGCTGATGTATCCGCAGTCGTTGCAGACCGTGTTGCGGCAGTTGAAGGTGAAGTAGTTGGTGCCGTAGTGGGCGGCGGTGTTCAGGAGCCTGCGGTACTGGTCCTTGCTGAGATGCTCGGCGATGTTCATGTGAAGGGCCGAACCTCCGTCGAGATACTTCACGAAATCCTCTCCGTGGAGCTTGAACTTGTCGATCATGGACAGGCTCTCGTCCTCCGGATTGTAGAAGTAGGAGCTGTACATGTTGTGCTTGGGCGACACGAAGTAGCCGTCCTTCTTGTCCCACTTGTAGTTCTTTCCGGAAAGGTTCTCGCCGGGAACGAACTCGGTGTTGAACATGCAGTCCTTGGTCCTGTCCTTCCTGTTGGCGATGTTGATGGTCTCAAGGAGGGCGTTGACGAACTCCCTGTACTCGGGATTGGGCGACACCTCCAGCCCGAGGAACTCGGCGGCGTCGGTCAGGCCGTTGACGCCGACGGTGAGGTACTGCTTGCGCATGTCGATGAAACCGGCGCGGTAGACGTCGAGCATGTCGGCCTTGAGGAAGTCCTTGATGATCTCGTTGAAGGCGGTCTGGTACTTGTGCACGCGGACGGTCTCCTCGGTCACGGCCTCGCGGATGTACGCATACATGAGGTCCTTGTCGTACTGGTCCCTCCTGAGCGGCTTGCCGGGGGTGAGGTTCTCGCCTTCCTCCTGGCGGAAATACTTGCGGGCGGCGTCCTGGATGAGGCGGTTGAGATTGATGGTCATGACGGACTTGGAGCCGGTGGCCACGGAGGCGGTACCCATGGAATACTGGTGCGTGGTGTGGTTGTGGCCGTCGTCCTTCTGGATCTCGTTGCGCAGGCGGCAGCAGCTCGCGAGGCTGTCGGGGCTGTTGGAGATGTAGCAGAAGAAGCTGTGTCCCTTGGCCCACATCTCGGCGGTGAAGTCGGCGTACTCCTTGTCGGCGTAGTCGTTGCCGCCGTCGGTAAGGAGGGCCATGGTCTCGACCGGGAAGGTCAGGATGTAGTGGTTGCGCTCCTCGTTGAACCACTGCATGAAATGCTTCTGGAGCCAGGAGAGGGTCTCCCAGATCGGTGCGGTGCCGTCAGGGAAGCGGAAATCGCCGAAGACTCCGTCGAAGTACGGCTTGTCGAAATAGCCGATGTTCCAGAACACGGTCTGGTAGCCGCGGTTGCCGGCCGGCATGTTCATGGAGTGGACCACCTGCTGGAAGCAGTTGTCGATGACCTTGAGCAGGGTGCGCTGCTTGGTGTTGTTCTCCACCACGCTGTCGAGCCTGTTGATGTAGTCGTCGCCGTAGTCCTTGCGGATGAAGTAGTCGAGGTACATCAGGAACTCGGGGGTCGCGACGGCGCCCATGAACTGTGAGGAAACCGAATAGACCAGGTTGATGAACTCGCCGCAGAATGACTTGAGGTCGGTCGGGGCGATGGAGACGCCGCCGAGCTCGCGGAGGCCGGATACGAGGAAAGGATACATGGTGATGGCCACGCAGTAGGGATATCCCGGAGTGCCGCTCTCGTCGTGCTTGTACAGGACGTGGGACTCCAGGTCGTTGATGTACTGCTGGGCGAGCGCACGGCCGTACAGGGACTTGATCTTGTCCTGCATGATGTAGCGGTTCTGCTTGATGTTGTTCTCCTTGTACAGCTCGTTGCCGAGGGTCACGATGTTCTTGTGCGTGATGTTGGCGTTTGAGTCGAACTTGGAGCCTGTTGCGGCGTTGGAGGCCTTGATGTAGTCCTTGATGAAGTCGTTCTTCTTGCGGAGGTCCATGCCGCGGTCGAAGGTCTCGATGTACTCAAGCGCAACTTTCTTGTTGATGGACATGAGCGACTCGACCACCTGGCGGCGGATCTCCTGGCTGGACATCTTGTCGTAAGTGTAAAGGTTGTCGACGATAGAGACGACGACATCCTCGGGACACGGCTGGCCTGTAGTCACATAGGCCAGCCGGATACCGTTCATCAGTTTTTCCCGGTCGAACTCCTCGAAGGAGCCATTGGTTTTGCGAACTTCCATGGTGTATGTTTCTGTTTTTGTATTATCTTCTCGGGACGCGTGGTCAGTAAAGACGCGCCGCCCGGTGAGGGCGACGCGTCCCTTCCTTACAAAATTAGGAAGGTTTTGCGCATATTTTGGAATTTTCTTTTAAAAGTTATTAACAGTACAATCAACAAAGACGTTTAACGCGCTGACACGCAATAGCTTATTTAAAATCTAATTTAGAAAGGCTATAAATTGGCTCCTGTGGCCAACAGGCTTGTTCATGGGCCTCTGTACTGTGTGCACGAAGTTACGAAAAAACTCCTAAATTTGTATCTGTAGTTTCCAGTATCATGTCCGAATTGACCGCAAAACGCTCTAAAAGGAACAAAACCATCACGGTGTCGGAGTCCGAGGCAAGGATGCTCGGCCCCGGGATCCTCACGCCTTCCGACCTTTCCGGCGGAAGCCTGTCATTCGCCGACACCCTGGTCAACGGCGACCTCATGGAGGTCCTGGGACTCCTTCCCGACTCTTTCGCGGACCTGATAATCGCGGATCCGCCGTACAATCTCAGCAAGAGGTTCGGCTCCACCGGTTTCTCCGCCATGTCCAGCGAACGCTACGAGGATTATCTCCGGACCTGGTTCCACGGGCTCTGCACTAAACTGAAACCCGACGGGTCGCTCTATCTCTGCGGCGACTGGCGGAGCTCGTCGTCCATCCAGAGGGTCATGGAGGAGGAACTCACGGTGATGAACCGCATCACCTGGCAGAGGGAGAAGGGCCGCGGGGCAGCCGCCAACTGGAAGAACGGCATGGAAGACATATGGTTCGGAGTCAAGGCACCGGGACATTACTGGTTCGACCTGGAGGCGGTCAAGCTCAGGAGGCGCGTCATCGCCCCATATCGTGAAAACGGTGTCCCTAAAGATTGGGAAGATACTCCGGAAGGGCCTTCCAGGCTGACGTGCCCGTCCAATTTCTGGGATGACATCAGCGTACCTTTCTGGTCCATGCCCGAGAATACCGAGCATCCCGCGCAGAAACCTGAAAAGCTCATGGCAAAGCTTATCCTCGCGTCCTGCCCGCCCGGAGGCGTGGTCTTCGAGCCTTTCGCCGGCAGCGGCTCCGCCTGCGTGACGGCGAAGAAGCTCGGCCGGCATTTTGTCGGGGTGGAGATAGACAGGGACTATTGTCTCGTGGCCGCGAAACGGCTGATGCTCGCGGACACGGACAAGCGCATCCAGGGCTACGACGGGGTGTATTTCAGGGAAAGGAACTCTTGAAGGGCTTAGGCAAGGATGGCGGCGAGCGCTTTCTCCAGGCGCGGCAGCGGCGAGGAGAAATGCGAGCCGGGATTGAGTTCGAAGACCACCTGGACATCCTGTGCAGCGAGCGTATCGCTCACCTCGCGGGTCGCGTCCTCGATACGGGCGATGCGGGTGCTTTTTGCATTCTTCTCACGTTCTCCAAGCGAAAGATAGACATTGGTGATGCTGTCGGACAGCCTGTGCTTGGATACCCATTCGGGGAAATTGTCGTACCACATCGAGCCGGACACCGAAGCGACGGCCGTGAAGGCGTCGGTCTTGTGCGCCGCCCAGACGGCGAACAGTCCGGAAAGCGAGATGCCGACGAGCGAACGCTTCGGCGATGAAAGCTTAAGGAGAGGCTCCAGGAAAGGGAAATAGTCGGACTGCAGTTCCGAAAGCGTCATCCCAGCGCTGCCTTTGAACCACTCCCCTTTCTTCAGACCTTCCGCGGGCCAGGGAGAGAAATCGTCGTCCCAGTCGAAACCTGTCACGAACACGAGGTTGCATGAGAAACGGGCGGACATGTCGTCAAGCCACTTCAACGACTCCCTTGTGGGGAGTTCGGGCATGAGTATATAGCAGACGGCGTCGGAATCCGCCGTGGCGATGTCGAACTGAAGAGAGTGATATATACGCGTCTGAAGCATTCCCGGGCCCTTTACGATAGACTATTACAAAAATAATATATTGAAATAAGAAATCAAACAACTATTTTCACTAACTTAGCGCGGCAAACGATTGTTTGCACTTATCTTCAACTGATTAGAACATGGAAAATTCAGACAGGAAACCATTGGTCCTCGACCACGCCGCCGTGCTGGTCGTCGACATGCTTCAGGATTTCGTTTACGGTGCGCTCGCATGCGACAGGGGCAAAGCGATCGTCCCCGCCACGGCACGCCTCCTCGACGCAGCCCGCAAAGCCGGCGTCCCGGTTATCTTCTGCAACGACTGCCACCTTCCCAAGATCGACCGCGAGCTTGCCCTCTGGGGCGACCACGCCCTCGTCGGCACCCCGGGCGCGGAGGTCATTCCCGAACTCAATCTCTGTGACAAGGACTATGTTGTTCCGAAGCGCCGCTACAGCGGATTCTTCCAGACCGACCTCGACATCCTGCTCAAGGAGCTTGGCGTCAATACCGTCATCATGACCGGACTTCACGCCCACATGTGCGTCCGCCACACTTCCGCCGACGCTTACATGCTCGGTTATGACGTGGTGGTCGCCAAGGAAGCCACCGACTCGTTCACCGAGGAGGACTACACCTACGGCATCGCATATCTCAAGACCTGCTACGGCGCCGACGCATACACCGACGACGAGCTTATCGCAGCCTTCCCGAAGGCATAAGCGCGTGAAACAGCGTTCCAGGACATTGATCCTGCTGCATATCGCCGTCTTCCTCGCAGGATGGACCGGGATATTCGGCAGGATCATTTCATTGGGCGGCCTGCCGCTGGTCTGGTACCGGTCCATGGTGGCGCTGGCGGCCCTGGCCGCGGTGCTGGCGCTTTCGCGCCGGCTGCACCGCGTGGGCGCCGCCTCCATCCTCAGGATTGCATTCTGCGGCGCGCTGCTCGGCATACACTGGGTGGCGTTCTTCGCCAGCATCAAGGCCTCGAATGTCTCCGTCGGCGTCGCCTGCATTGCCACCTCCTGTTTCTTCACGGCCATATTCGACCCTCTCCTTAACCGTCACCGGCTTTCCTGGAAAGACTTCTTCATCAGCTTCATAGCGATAGCGGGCATCCTCCTGATCTTCACCCTTGACATCCGTTACCGGCTCGGCATAGCCCTCGGGCTCCTTTCCGCTGCCGTCTATTCCCTTTTTTCCATATTCAACGTCCGTGTCTCCGCCTCCACCGGTCAGGACAGCGCCACGATGCTGTTATACGAACTGGTCGGATGCGTGGCTTTCCTGGCCCTGTGCATGCCGTTCTATGTCAGGCTCAATCCCGGCCTTCCGGCATTCCCGCCGCGACAGGACCTCCTTGCGCTCATCCTCCTGGGGTCGGTTTTCACTATCATCCCCTTCCTGCTGCAGATCCACGCCCTGAGGCACCTGAAACCTTTCACGGTCAACGTCACATACAACCTGGAACCGGTCTACAGCATCATCTTCGCGGCCCTGATATTCGGCGAGACCCGCGAGGTGGGCCTCTCCTTCTGGGCCGGCCTTACACTTATCGTCATCTCCGTCGCCCTCCAGTCCCACCGTCAGCTCTCCTGACCCGGGCTTTAGCATCCGTGTGCGATTCGGGCGTTTCCGCACACAAAAGCCTTCATCCATGCCATTCCGTGTGCGATCCGGGCGATTTTGCACACAAAATGGCTATATTTGCTTCGGAATGGGAAATGACTCACACAACGGATACACAGTCCCGGCATTCGGAGTGAATGTCGAGCGTGACGTGGTGTACCGAAAAGCGAAGGGGTACTGGAGCGAAGGGCCGGACCGTTTCGACGAGCCTTCGCTCAACTGGGCAAAGTTGCTGAAACCGCAGGAGGAACTTGAACTCAAGATGGACATCTACACACCTGAATGTGACGGGGCTTCCAGCAGACCGCTTTTATTGATGATGCACGGAGGGAGTTTCCTGTTCGGAAACAAGAATGAGAAAGGCCAGACGGAATGGTGCCGTCATTTCGCCTCGCTTGGCTATGTAGCGGCCTCGATCGACTATCGGATGGGCTTCCATATCAAAAAGAGCGGTCTTCTCACAGCGGAAGCCGACGCCTTGGAGGACGCCCGCGCGGCTTTGGCCTTCCTCTTGTCGGACGACAGGCTCAAGGCTGATGCCGGGCGCGTCTTCGTGGCCGGGACGAGCGCCGGCGGGGCCCTGGCCCTCAGCCTGGCATACGCCCCTCCGGCCGCAGGCTGCCGCATCCTCGCCGTCGGCGACCTCTGGGGATATGTCCGCGACCTTTCCGTCCTTGAAAACGCCTCGGTACCAATCGTTTCCTTCCAGTCTATCCAGGATCCGGTGGTGCCTTACGAAAAAGGCTGCCCGCTCAACAGGAAATCAGCAGGTACGGTCTACGGTACCAAGGCGGTCTTCGACAGGGCAGCGGCTCTCGGCATCCCCTGCGACCACGTTCCCTGCCAGGAAAAAGGTCACAGGCTCCACCTGGACAGGGAAGGCGTGCTGACTCCCCGTTTCTACGATATCCAGGACCGCCTCACCGCCTTCTTCGCCGCTGCCATGGCGCGCTGAACGCACGTTACTGGAATATTTCGTTATACTTACGGAAGAGGAGGTCGACGTTGAAGTAGAGGCTTACGGCGTCGCCAAAATCATTGATGAAATCCATGCGGTCAAAGGCGGAACCGTCATGCTCCACGAGCGACTGGCCCCCGAATGACCTTGCACGGAAAAAATCCAGGATCTCGTATTCGTCGGAAGTGGAGATCACGTGTATGCCCATGTCGGGCGAACGGCCGTTCCCGGAAGCGACAATGCCGTCCGTCAGGCGGACATAACGGATATAATAATTATCGCTGTCCTCTTCCAGGTCCTGGGAGATGAAATACAGCTGTTTCAACAGCCACAGCGACACGGGATACTTCTTCAGCAGGCCTTCGGCGACTTTTTTCGCCTCATCGAGCTTGTCCTGCTCCACAAGGGCGTTGACCATGGTCTTGTAATCGGAAGCGGGAGAATATGACTCCGTGAACGCATATCCGTAATACACCATCTGTATGTCCGCATCCGTCATGGTCGAATCGGCAGCCTCGAAGCGGGCCACGAGCGCATCATACTGCGGTCTGTCTTCTTTCACCATCCGCTCCAGTTCAGCCATGTCCGGCAGCACGGGCTCATCGGCCTTCTCCTGCTCGCATATCAGTATGTTCCGGGATATCGACGCCCTTTCATCCTCATCGTCTTCAATCAGGAGGATTTTTCCGAAATACTCGATGGCCGTATCGAAATCGCCCCTCAGATATGAAAGGTACGCCAGGTCGTACAGGGCCCCGTAATATTCCGGGTCATCCTCCAGGATTGACCGAATGACAGCCATCGCCTCTTCCTGTTTCCACTGTCCCGAAAGCATCCGGCCCTTGATGACCAACAGACCGTTCCTATAGAACGGATAAGCCTCAGAAGCTTTATCAAGCCATTGATATACAATATCTTCGTCTCCGGAGTCAAGTATTGCAGAAAGGTAATCATCAATACCGGACAAAATCGTGTTGCGACAGTCATCCACCGGCTCGTCGTTCATCCACAGCCACTGTCCCCCGTTTTCGGAATCCCGTACAAGGACGTCATCTATCCAAGACAGTGCAGAGGGAAAGTCCTCCACCATCACAAGCGTATGGATCAAACCAAACCTGAGGTCAAGACGATCGGGATAGAGCCCAATACCCTCTCTGACAACTTCGAAACTGTGCATAGCGTCCTCATAACTCTCGGCAGTAAGTATCAGGGAATTGAATGCAGCGGCGTAATAGTCGGCGTTCCTGGGCTCCCAGGATTCAAGCATTTTCCTGATGGCCGCGGTGTCACGGCTCTCCATCAGAGGCTCGAACGTCCTGAAATCGTAAATCTGGGCGAAAGACTGGGAAAAGATGCCGCAAAAAAGAGCGGCCAGTATGTATAATCGTTTCATAATCACGGGAATCATCAGCACCGTTCCGGGCCGCAATATCCGTGCCATCTACCCTCTGATGCGAAGTCTGGGAAAATGTTTATCTTTGCAGCCACTATGGAAGGACACTACGGATACAGGCGAATCCTGAAGGAACTGTGGCCCATGGTGCTGATGCTGATGGTGACGTCGGTGTACAGCATCGTGGACGGGTGGTTCATATCCAATTTCGCCGGCAGCACGGCATTCGCCGCGATGAACATCATCTGGCCGGCCATTGCGATAATCTCGGCACTGGGCCTGATGGTCGGAGCCGGAGGCAGCGCGCTGGTGTCCAAGACTTTCGGCGAAGGGGACAACGAAAAGGGCAACCACATCTTCACCATGCTGATGCGCCTGACGTTCATCGCAGGTGCCGTCATTTCCTTCCTTTTCATCCTCCTGATGCGGCCGGCCGCGGAGGCACTGGGCGCTGAAGGGGAGATGGTTAGGCTGGCTGTCATATACGGCCGCATCCTCACCGCGGCATTGCCCGTGTACATGCTCCAGATGGCCTTCAATCCTTTCTTCATGGTAGCCGGGAGACCTGAGCTCGGAACCATCACCAGCATCGCATGCGGCCTGACGAACATCGTGCTGGACGCGCTTTTCGTGGCAGTCTTCGGCTGGGGCCTCACAGGAGCTGCCATTGCCACGGCGGCATCCTTCCTGGTCGGAGGTGCGATACCCCTCGTTTTCTTCACCTCGAAGAAGAACAATACTCCGGTCCGCTTCCTCAATGACAGCCCGGAGGACTGGAAAGCCATAGGCCAGTCGCTCTCCAACGGCCTGTCGGAGTTTGTCGGAAACATTTCCTTCAACATCGTCGGCATCTGCTACAACCTCCAGCTGATGAAATACATAGGCGAAAACGGAGTGTCAGCATACGGCGTCCTGATGTACGTCGGATTCATTTTCGGTTCTGTTTTCATCGGGTATAACATGGGCATCTCGCAGGTCATATCGTACAAGTACGGGGCCGGCGACACGGACGAGCTGCGCAGCCTGCTCCGCAAGAGCTGCGCGCTCATCGCCGTAGCCGGCCTCCTCATCACCGCGGCAGTGGAACTCCTTGCACCGCAGCTGTCCGCATTCTTCGTCGGATACTCCCCCGCCCTGCGCGACCTTACGACTTATGCCATGCACATCTACATGGTCTCCTTCCTGCTCTGCGGTTTCAACATGTTCGCTTCAGCATGGTTCACCGCACTGAACAACGGACCGGTCTCCGCGCTCATATCCTTCACCCGCACCCTCGTTTTCGAACTAGGCTGCGTGTTCCTGCTTCCGCTCATTTTCGGCATCGACGGCATCTGGCTGGCCGTGAACGTGGCCGAGGTGCTGGCGCTGATCATGTCCGTCGCCCTCGTCCTGGGACTGAGGAAGAAATACGGGTATTAGTGTGAAATTTGCTATATTTGTGACTGAATAAAGATCCGGTCATGGAAAAAGAGCGCATAGTCTTCATAGATTACATCCGCGTCATCGCGTGTTTCCTCGTCATGCTGGTACATGCCAGCGAGAACTTCTACGGAGCGGATGCCTCCGGACTCGCAGCGAGCTACTCGTACATCGCGAACGGGGCCAACCGCTTCTGGGTGGCGTTCTACGACGGAACCGTGGCGAGGACATGCGTCCCCCTCTTCATGATCGTTTCGGCCTTCTTGCTCGTACCGATGAAACCAGGACAGACGATGGGAGCGTTCTACAAACGGCGCTTCAAGCGCGTCCTCCCGCCTTTCATCATCTTCCTCCTGCTCTACACCTTCCTCCCCCTCGCCTGGGGCGGAATGACATGGGAACAGTCACTGAACGACCTCAAGCTCCTGCCTTTCAACTTCCCTTCCATGGCAGGCCACCTTTGGTTCATGTACCCCCTCATAGGCCTTTATCTGATCATACCCGTTATATCACCCTGGATCGAGAAGGCTTCCGCCAAGGAGGAACGCATATTCCTGGGCCTGTTCGTACTCTCGACCTTCATCCCCTGGATCCACGACTACATCAAGCCGGAAGTCTGGGGCGAGGCTTTCTGGAACGAGTTCGACATGCTCTGGTACTTCTCCGGATTCCTGGGCTATCTCGTCCTGGCCCACTACATCCGCAAACATCTGGACTGGTCGCGGGCGAAGAAACTCGCGGTCGGTTGGCCCTGCTTCATCATAGGGGCCCTGTTCACCGGCTGGGCCTTTTGGACCAAGGCCGTCCCGGGACAGCTCATCGAGACCCCCACGGTGGAATGGTCCTGGGATTTCTGCACCCCCAACGTCCTGCTCGCGACCTTCGGCCTTTTCCTCGTATTCTCCTGCATCCGCCGCGAAAAGGCACCGGCGATGGTCACCTCCGTCGCGAAGCTTTCCTATGGAATGTACCTCATGCACCTGTTCTTCATGGTGCCCATAGCCACCTGGATCATCGGCGGCGACCCCGCCTCCCCGTCCATCCCCGTATGGCTGGCCATACCCGCCATCGCCGTGCTCACTTACATCTGCTGTGCGGTCACTTCGAAGCTCATTTCGCTCATTCCAGGCAGCAAATGGGTCATAGGATGCTGAAAATCGCCTGGATTCTTGGAAATTAAAAATTTTTAAATTAACTTAGCGGAGCAATGACAAAGAACGCTAACACAGTAGAGGGACATCACCACCGCTCATGAACGAGTTGGTGAGCCCTGCCGTGTGAGGATGAAGTAGTGTTAAGAGGAGGCTTGCCATGGGGAGATATGGTAAGCCGTTTTTGTTAATTATTGTTGAATCATGTTAAGGATAGCCATTCAATCGAAAGGAAGGCTGAACGAGGACAGTTCCGCCCTTTTCCAGGAGATAGGCATCACCGTGGACGATTCCAAGAGGAAATTCCTCTCACAGTCGGCGAACTTCCCCCTGGAAGTCCTGTATATGCGCGACGACGACATACCGCAGGTCGTCGCTTCCGGCACCGCGTCGCTGGGCATCGTCGGCCTCAATGAGGTCGAGGAGAAAGGCGCGGAAGTAGAGATTGTCGAGAGGCTCGGCTTCGGCGGCTGCCGCATCAGCCTCGCCATCCCGAAGTCCGAACAGTATGACGGTCCCGCCTATTTCAACGGCAAAAGGATAGCGACATCCTACCCGAAGATTCTTCGTAAATATCTGGAGGAGAACGGCATAGATGCAAAGATAGAGGTCATCACCGGCTCCGTGGAGATCGCCCCGGCCGCCGGCATAGCCGACGCCATCTTCGACATCGTCTCCTCCGGCGGCACGCTAGTGTCGAACGGACTTAAGGAGGTCGAGCAGGTTTTCTGGTCCGAGGCGGTGCTCATCGCCTGGCCCGGCCTGTCTGGAGAAGACAGGGCGCTGCTCGACGAGATCCGCTTCCGCATAGGTTCCGTAAAGGTCAGCCGCGGCAAGAAATACCTCCTGATGAACCTTCCCCAGGCTTCCGTAGAAGAGGCCGTGAAGATACTTCCCGCCATGCGCAGCCCGACCATCATGCCACTCGCCGCTGACGGATGGTGCTCCATGCACTCCGTCGTGGACGCTGACAGGCTGTGGGAGAAGATACGCCAGTTGAAAGCCATCGGAGCCGAAGGAATACTCGTGCTCAACGTAGACAAAATCATTCCGTAATGGATATCAGGATCAATCCCCCGAGGAAGGAATGGCCGGAACTCTGCCGGCGCCCGGCCGACGTCAACCCGATAGTACGGGAGCGCGTCGAGGCCATCGTCGCCCGCGTCCGCGAGGGCGGCGACGAGGCCCTCAGGGCGCTCTCGTCCGAGATCGACGGCTTCGCCCCCGAGCGTTTCGAGGTGAGCGCGGAGGAGATCCGCAAGGCCTCGGAGCAGGTGCCGGAGCAGGTCAGGCGGGCGATAGACGACGCCGCGGCCAACATCCGTGCCTTCCATGAGGCCCAGATGCCTCGCAGGATCGAGGTCGAGACCGCTCCCGGCGTCCGTTGCATCCAAAAGCCCGTCCCTATCAGGGCCGTCGGGCTTTATATCCCCGGAGGCACCGCTCCCCTGTTCTCCACCGTACTGATGCTCGCCATACCGGCGCAGATTGCCGGCTGCTCCGAGGTCGTGCTCTGCACGCCCTGCGGACGTGACGGACAGATAGCGCCGGCCGTCCTGTACGCCGCATCCTTCTGCGGGGTGGACCGCATCTTCCGCATCGGTGGCGCACAGGCGATAGCCGCCATGGCTTTCGGCACTGAGAGCGTCCCAAAAGTTGACAAGATTTTCGGCCCCGGCAACCAATATGTCACCACCGCGAAACAGCTTCTTGGTGGAAGCGCCGTAGCCATCGACATGCCGGCAGGACCGTCGGAGGTCATGGTCGTCGTTGACGATTCCTCCGACCCCGCATTCGCGGCCGCCGACCTGCTCTCGCAGGCCGAGCACGGCCGCGACAGCCAGGTGATGCTCGTCAGCACCTCGGCCGTCAAGGCCGAAGCCGTGGCAGGCGAGGTCGTGCGCCAGGTCGAGGCTCTCGGCCGCGCGGACCTGGCGAAGGGAGCGCTTTCAAGGAGCCATGCGATAGTCCTCGAGGATGTCGACGACGTCATCGCTTTCGCTGACGCATACGCCCCGGAGCATCTCATCGTCTCGACGGGCGACCCCTGGGCGATAGCCGACCGCGTCACCGCCGCAGGCAGCGTCTTCGTCGGTGCCTGCACCCCTGAGAGCGCGGGAGACTACGCCTCCGGTACAAACCACACCCTCCCCACGAGCGGCTGGGCCCGTTCGCACAGCGGGGTGAACCTCGACAGTTTCATGAGAAAGATGACCCTTCAGGAGATCAGCCGCGACGGTCTCCGCAGGCTCGCCCCCACCATCGTGGCGATGGCGGAGGCGGAAGGCCTGCAGGCCCACGCCGCCGCGGCATCAATACGCACGGAAGAATGATGAATGCAGCAGACATAGAGGCCCTCGTACGCCCCAACATCCAGCAGCTCTGCCCCTACAGCACCGCCCGCGACGAGTTCAGCGGCAGGCTCGGCGTCTTCCTCGACGCAAACGAAAGCCCCTACCCCACCGGCTGGAACCGCTATCCCGACCCGCGCCAGAAGGAACTCAAGGCGCGCATCGCGCCCATCAAGGGAGTGAATGCGGAGAACATCTTCCTCGGCAACGGATCCGACGAGGCCATCGACCTGGTCTTCAGGGTGTTCTGTACTCCCGGAGAGGACAATGTCGTTGCAATGTCCCCGAGCTACGGCATGTATGAAGTTGCCGCCGACATCAACGATGTGAAAGTGAAGCACGTGCAGTTGAGGGACGATTTCTCCCTGCCGGTCGAAGAGCTCCTCGCCGCATGTGACGGACACACCAAGGCCATCTTCCTCTGCTCCCCCAACAACCCTTCCGGCAACGCCATCCCCAACGAGACGGTCTTCGAGATACTCGACCGTTTCCACGGCATCGTGGTCGTGGACGAGGCCTACATCGACTTCTGCTCGGTCCCCAGCCTTCTCCCGGCCATCTGGCGCTTCCCGAACCTCATCGTGCTCCAGACCTTCTCCAAGGCCCGCGGCATGGCCGCCCTGCGCCTCGGAATGGCCTTTTCGCAGCCTTATATCATCCGTCTGATGTCCATGGTGAAATATCCCTACAACATCAACGAATCCACCCAGCGCCTGGCACTCAAGGCCCTCGAAAAGCCAATAGACCGCGAGGTCGCCGAGATTGTTGCCCAACGCATTCGCCTGGTGCACAAATTTCTGAAATTCACCTGCATACGCAGGATATTCCCGAGCGAAGCCAACTTCCTTCTCGTGAAAGTGGACGACGCTGACGCCCTCTATTCACATCTTATTTCCGACGGCATAATAGTCCGCAACCGCACCAAAGTCCCCGGCTGCAAGGACTGCCTGCGCATCACGGTGGGACTTCCCGAAGAAAACGACAAACTCCTCCTATCACTGGAAAGATATGAAAAAGAAAGCCATATTCGTCGATAGGGACGGAACCATAATCGTCGAGCCGAATGACGAACAGATAGACTCCCTCGAGAAGCTCGAATTCGTCCCCGGCGCCATCTCCTCGCTGAGGTCCCTCATGGGCCTTGGCTACGAACTCGTGATGGCCTCGAACCAGGACGGGCTCGGAACGCCCTCCTTCCCTGAGAGCACCTTCTGGCCCGCCCATGACAAGATGCTCCGCACGCTCGAAGGCGAAGGCGTCTTTTTCGACGACTTCCTCATCGACCGGAGTTTTCCTGCGGACAATCTCCCCACCAGGAAGCCCGGCATCGGAATGTTCGGCAAATATCTCGGCGACGACTACGACATGTCGGCAAGCTTCGTGATCGGCGACCGCGAGACGGACCTCGAACTGGCCCGCAACCTCGGTGCGACCGGACTCCTCGTTTCCGACAAGAACGGCTGGGCCGAAGCGGTGGAGCGCATACGTTCCACGGAACGCTGCGCCGTGGTCGCCAGGAAAACCTCCGAGACCGACGTATACGTCAGCCTCGACCTTGACGGCAAGGGACCGTCTGAGATCGACACCGGACTCAAGTTCCTCGACCACATGCTCACCCAGCTGGTCCACCATGGCGGCGTCTCCCTCACGATACGCTGCAAGGGCGACCTCGAAGTCGACGAGCATCACACCATGGAGGATATCGGAATAGCCCTTGGAGAAGCCCTGAAGGCCGCCCTGGGCGACAAGAGGGGCATCGAGCGCTACGGATTCGCACTGCCCATGGACGAGAGCTCCGCAATGGTACTACTCGACTTCGGAGGCCGTAGCGAACTGGTCTGGAACGTCACTTTCACGCGCGAGTACGTAGGAGACGTCCCGACGGAGATGTTCAGGCATTTCTTCAAGTCCCTTAGCGACGCCGCACGCTGCAACCTCCGCGTCGACGCATCCGGAGAGAACAACCATCACATCGCCGAGGCCGTCTTCAAGGCCTTCGCGAGGGCCGTCAGGCAGGCGGTCAGGCGCGATGTGTTCAAATACGACCTGCCGTCTTCGAAAGGGCTGCTATGATAGCGATCGTGGATTATGATGCGGGCAACATAAAGTCCGTCACCAACGCCCTGGAGCGCCTGGGGGTGGAATACACCCTCACGGCTGACCCTGCGCTCATCCGCTCGGCGGAGAAGGTCATCCTTCCCGGCGTCGGAAATGCCGCAGCGGCCATGGAGAGCCTCAGGGCCAAGGGCCTCGAGCCGGTCGTCATGAGCCTCCGCCAGCCGGTCCTCGGCATCTGCGTGGGCATGCAGCTGATGTGCCGCCGCTCGGAGGAAGGAGACGTCCGCTGCATGGACATCTTCGACTGCGAGGTCCGCCGCTTCGTCCCCGAACCGGGAATCAAGGTACCCCACATGGGATGGAACTCCCTCGGCAACCTCTCCGGCAAGCTCTTCGCCGACGTCCCGGGAGGATCGTGCGTCTATTTCGTGCATTCCTACTATGCCGGCCTGTGCCCGGACACGATAGCTACCTGCCGCCACGGCGGCACCCTGTTCAGCGCCGCGCTGAAATACGAGAATTTTTACGGCACCCAGTTCCATCCTGAGAAAAGCGGTGCCGTCGGAGAAAGGATATTAATGAATTTCATAGGATTATGATTGAGATCATCCCTGCAATCGACATCATTGACGGACGCTGTGTCCGCTTGACCAAAGGCGATTTCGCCGACAAGAAAGTCTATGACGCATCGCCCCTCGAAATGGCAATGCAGTACGCCGACTGCGGCGTGCGCCGCATCCACATGGTGGACCTGGACGGCGCCAGGCGTTCAAAACCGATGAACATGAAGACCCTCGAGGAGGTCGCCTCCAAGTCGGGCGTCGAGATCGAATGGGGCGGAGGCATTGCGGACGATTCCGCACTCGCGTCCGTTTTCAACGCAGGCGCCACGCAGGCCATTGTCGGCAGCGTCGCCGCCCTGCGCCCCGCAGAGTTCTCGCGCTGGCTCAAGATCTTCGGCCCCGACCGCATACTTCTCGGTGCGGACGTCCGCGACGGCGTAGTTGCCGTCAAGGGCTGGGTCCAGCAGACGGGTCTCACGCTCTACGAGCAGATCAGCTGGTTCCTCGAGGACGGACTCAAGTTCGTCGTCTGTACCGACATTTCCAGGGACGGCCTGCTCAAGGGCCCCTCGTTCGACCTTTACGCCGAACTGATGGAGGAGTTCCAGAGCGTCATTTTCACAGCGAGCGGCGGCATCAGCGGCATGGACGACATCAAGGAGCTTGACCGTATAGGCGTGCCTAAGGTCGTGGTCGGAAAGGCCATCTACGAGAAGCGCATCAAGCTTGATGACATCAGGGCATGGTCGCTAAACGCATAATCCCCTGCCTCGACGTCAAGGGCGGCCTGGTAGTCAAGGGCATCAACTTCGAGGGTCTCCGCGAGGTGGGCGACGCCGTGGAAATGGGCGTCAAGTACAGCGAGGAGGGCGCCGACGAACTGGTTTACCTTGACATCAGCGCCTCCAAGGAAGACCGGAGCACCTTCACGGAACTGGTGGAGCGCATTGCATTGGGCATAAACATCCCCTTCACGGTCGGAGGGGGCATCTCCTCCATGGACGACGCCTCACGCCTGCTGGACAGGGGCGCCGACAAGATCTCCGTCAACAGCGCCGCCATCGCCAATCCCAAACTTATAAGCGACATCGCCGACCGTTACGGCAGTCAGTTCGTTGTCTGCGCCATTGACGCCAAATGCGTCGAAGGCGTCTGGCGCGTCACCACGCACGGAGGCAGTCGAATGACTGAGCGCGAACTCTTCTCCTGGGCCAGGGAGGCGCAGGAACGCGGTGCGGGAGAGATCCTGTTCACCTCGATGGACCATGACGGCACCAAGACGGGCTATGCCTGCGAGCAGTACGCTATGCTCGAGGATATGCTCAGCATACCGGTCATCGCGTCCGGCGGCGCGGGCAGCGTCGCGGACATCGTCGATGTCCTGACGCGCGGCCGCGCCGACGCCGCCCTCGCCGCCAGTATCTTCCACTACGGAGAAATCCCCATCCCGACACTCAAGCGGGCACTGGCCGAAGCCGGCGTCCCCGTACGATTATAAAAACCGGTATTATGGAATTCAAGGACTTCAGACTTGAAAAGACAGGAGACGGACTTCTCCCCGTCATCATACAGGATGCCAGGACGCTCAAGGTCCTCATGCTGGGTTACATGAACCGAGAGGCTTTTGAGAAGACCCGCGAAGAGGGCCGTGTAACCTTTTTCTCACGTTCAAAGCAGCGTCTCTGGACCAAAGGAGAGACCAGTGGCAACTATCTGACCGTCAAGGAGATGTACAAGGACTGCGACTCCGACACCCTGCTGATAAAAGCCGTCCCCGCAGGCCCGACCTGCCACCGGGGTACCACCGCCTGCTTCGACACTCCTGACAGCGAAGGTTTCGTGCGCAAGCTCATGGAAGTTGTCCGTAAGCGCCACGAGGAAATGCCCGAAGGCTCATATACGACGAAGCTCTTCATCAAGGGAGTGAAGAGCATCGCGAAGAAAGTCGGTGAAGAGTCGGCCGAGGCCGTGATCGAAGCGGTCACCGGCAAGAAGGACCGTTTCGTGTACGAGGCCTCGGACCTCGTGTATCATTTCCTCGTACTCATGGAGGAGATGGGCGTAAGCATTGAAGATATCGAGAAGGAACTGTCCTACAGGCACAGATAGATTCCTTCGCTCCGCTCGGAATGACAGTCTAAACGTGATCGGCGGCGAAGGCGGCCATGCGCTCGTCCAGAACGTCGTAAAGTTCCTCCCTCATGCGGCTGACGCAGGCGCGCACGCCGTATTTCAGGCTGCCTGTCGTAGAAAGGCAGATGCTGCTTACTCCGTAATACATCAATTCGAGCAGGAGTTCCTCCCCCGTCATGTCACCATACCCGAGGGTGAAGAAGAATCCGTCGCCGACCTTCTGGTCGACGTCGCGGTCGTACACGACATGGAAGCCGTGGCGGCAGAATATCTCCTTCATCCTGGCGGCCCTGCGCTCATACTCGCGCGTATCTTCCACGAAGTCGATCACACCGTCGCATGAAAGGTCAAGCATCTCCGCATAGGCATACTGGGTTGTGGCGGTGCAGCCGCTGGTAATCATGTAAAGGATTGAAGCCGTGAGGGTTACACCAAATACCCCGGCATCGTGGTAGCGTTCTGCCAGCGCGGGATAATGATTATCGTACAGCTTGTCACCGATGCAGCACAACGCGATGCGCTGACCGGCGTAGCTGAAAATCTTTGATGCCGAAAGCATCAGGATATAGTTGTCGGTGTAGCGTGCGACCGTAGGCACGTACGGGGCCTCGAAAGGATGGCTGAGGTCGCGCCTGTAGTCCATGCAGAAATATGCCAGGTCCTCCATCACCACGACATCGTATTTCGTAGCGAGGCGTCCGACGGCGGCGAGCTCACCCTCGTCAAGGCATATCCAGGCGGGATTGTTGGGGTTGGAATATACTATCGCGGCGATGTCGCCTGCGGCAAGTTCGGATTCGAGTTTCGCCTCCAAGGCCTCGGCGCCCCTGTACGGATAGATGTCGAACTCGCGCCACTTTATACCGAGCACGCGAAGCTGCGATTTCTGAATCGGGAAACCAGGGTCGATGAACAGGACCTTGTCCTTGCCGGGGATGCGCTGCGTGACGGCTATGAAAGAGCCGAAAGAGGCCGCTACGGAGCCCGTGGTGGGCACGCAGCCCCTTGGCGCGATATCGATGTCGATGAAAGCCTTCACGAAGCGTGAAGCGGCTTTCTTGAGCTCGGGTACGCCTGCGGCCGCAGGATACTGCGAGCCGATCCCGCTGTCAAGGGCGCGTTTCTCGGCCTCGACCCCGTAACGGTTTATCGGCAGGCCGGGTGAGCCCTGGTCCATGCGTATGAACGGGATCCCGGTCTTGTTCTCAAGGTACTGCGCCACGAGCAGTACTTCGCCGATGGTGGCGGTGGAGAGGTTCTCGACGCTCTGGGCCCTGCAGGCCTCTGCCACCAGTTCTTCGCTGAATATCTTCATGGTCAAGCGTTTCTGATGTAGTCAGCCACCCAGTCGCCCACCTCTGAGGTGCTGCGTGCGGGCACGCCCTCGCCGGCGAGGTCCTCGGTGACGTACTTCGCCTCGATGGACGCCGCCACCGCCTCGCGGATGGCACGCCCCTCCTCCATCAGCCCGAATGCATACTCGAACATCATCGCGGCGGAAAGGATCGTAGCCAGGGGATTGGCTATATTCTTGCCCGCCGCCTGCGGATAGGAGCCGTGAATGGGCTCGAAAACGCCCGTATGCTCCCCTATCGAAGCGGAAGCGAGCAGGCCCATGGAGCCGGAGATTACGCTTGCCTCGTCCGTGAGGATGTCGCCGAAGGTATTCTCGGTCACGATCACGTCGAAGAACTTCGGGCAGCGGATGAGTTGCATGGAGGCATTGTCCACGTACATGTAATCCGTCCGGACCTCAGGATATTGAGGCTCCATCTCCTGCGCGACCTGGCGCCAGAGGCGGGAGGATTCCAGGACATTGGCCTTGTCCACAACTGTCAGATGCTTGCGGCGGCGCATGGCATACTCGAAAGCGAGTTTAAGGATGCGCTCGATCTCGAAACGGTGGTAGATGTTGGTGTCGTAAGCGGTGTCACCGCCGTCCAGGCGGCCCTTCTCGCCGAAGTACATGCCTCCCGTGAGCTCGCGTATGCACAGGAAATCCGCACCGTCCACCAGCTCCTCCTTCAGGGGGCTCTTGTGGACCAGGGACGGGAAGGTCTCCACGGGACGGAGGTTGGCGTAGAGCCCGAGCTGCTTGCGCATCGCAAGCAAGCCCTGCTCGGGCCTCACCTTCGCGGTGGGGTCGTTGTCATACCTGGGGTCTCCCACGGCGCCGTACAGCACAGCGTCGCTCTCCATGCATATCTTGTGCGTCTCCTCCGGATAGGCCGAGCCATATTCGTCTATGGCGCAGGCCCCGGCCTTAGCGAAACGGTATTCAACTTCGTGTCCGAAACGGGCGCAGACGGCGTCCACGGCCTTCTTCGCCTGGTTGACCACTTCCGGTCCGATGCCGTCACCCGGCACCTCAGCAATCTTCAGTCTCATTTTATGGTGGTTAAATCCAAATTCTCGATGATGTTGAGCATCTTGACCGTGGCCTTGATGGCCGCCTCGGTCTGGTCGGAGTCGATGCCGCGGGTCTTGAACTCATGGCCGTCCATGTCCCACACGATGGTGGTCGCGACGAGGGCGTCGGTCTTTCCGCCCGGAGGGATGCTGACCATATAGTCCGCCAGGACGGGGTGTTTCTTCCCAAGCCTGTCGTAGATCTTCCAGAGGGCGCGCATGAACGCGTTGTACTGGCCGTCTCCGTTCGAGCTGGTCTCGTACTCCGTCCCGTCGATGCTGACCTTCAGCATGGCGGCGGGTTTCATCCCCTTGGTGAGCTGCAGGGAATAATTGACTATCTGGATGTTGTCCGATGTGGAATGGCCTCCCTTGAGGACGTCGGCCACGATGAAGGGCAGGTCCTCGGCTGTCATCATCTCCTTCTTGTCGCCAAGCTCCACGACACGCTGCGTCACGAGTTTGACCTGCTCGGGCGAGAGGCTGATGCCGAGCTTGTCGAGGTTCTCGATGATGTTGGCCTTGCCGCTCATCTTGCCGAGCGCGTACTGGCGCACGCGTCCGAAGCGCTCGGGAAGCAGGAGGTTGGCATAAAGCGAACCCTTGCGGTCACCGTCGGCGTGAACGCCGCTGGTCTGGGTGAACACGTTCTCCCCCACCACTGGCTCGTTGTCCGGGATGCGGATGCCGGAGATGCTCTCGACGTACTTGCATACGTGCGTGAGCTTGCTCTCGTCTATGCGCATCTTCACGGGCATCATGTCGCTCAGCGCTGCCACGACCGAGGCTACCGGGGCGTTTCCGCTGCGCTCGCCGAGGCCGTTGACAGTGGTGTGAACACCGGTGCAGCCCGCACGGACCGCGGCCATGGTGTTGGCCACGGCAAAGCCGTAATCGTTATGGGCGTGGAAGTCGAAGGAAAGGCCGGGATAGCGGCGGAGCATCTTCCAGCACATCTCGGATGTGCTCCACGGGTCGAACACGCCGAGGGTGTCAGGGAGCATGAAATGCCTGATATCCAAGGATTTCAATCCGTCCATCAACTCATACACATACTCCGGGGACTCGGTGATGCCATGGGACCAGTCCTCAAGATAGATGTTGCAGGTCATGCCCTTGGAACGGGCGTAGGCCACCTCGGACGCTATGTCCGCGACATGTTCCTGTGGAGTCTTGCGAAGCTGGGTGGTGAGGTGCTTCAGCGAACCCTTTGCCAGGATATTGATGACACGGCCGCCACATGACGAGATCCAGTCTACGGATGCACCTCCGTCGACGAAGCCGAGGACCTCGACGCGGTCGAGCAGACCCTTGAAGTCCGCCCAGGCGCAGATACGAGAGATGGCCTCGGACTCCCCCTTGGAAACCCTTGCGGAAGCCACTTCGATGCGGTCAACCCTCAGTTCCTCGAGCAGGAGCTGGGCTATGGCAAGCTTTTCGTTCGCGTTGAACGACACACCGGCGGTCTGTTCGCCGTCACGGAGCGTGGTGTCAAGTATCTCTAGCATTTCGATTTCTCGTAATCTTCTATCTTCGACTTGTTTGCAAGCATGAAATCAATGTCGTCCAGGGCATTCTCGAGGCAGAACTTCTTGTATGGCATGATGTCGAAATGCTCGGAACGGCCGGTGGCGAGGTTGGTCACGGTCTGTGCCGGCAGGTCCACGCGCACCTTAACCGACGGGTCGGCGGCGATGCAGGCCTGCAACTCGTCCACGAAGGCCGCGGAAGCGGCGACGGGGAGGACGAAATTGTTCAGCTCGTTGTTCTTGTGTATGTCGGCGAACGACTTGGCTATGACCACGCGGAAACCGTATCCGGCGATGGCCCAGGCGGCGTGCTCGCGGCTCGATCCCGAGCCGAAGTTCTCGCCCGCCACGAGTATGCATCCGCCGTAACGCGGGTCGTTCAGTACGAAACCCGCCTTCGGCTTCCCTTCCCTGTCATAGCGCCAGTCACAGAAGAGGTTGTCCCCGAAGAACTTCTCCTCGCGGGTCGTAGCCTTGAGGAAGCGGGCGGGGATGATCTGGTCGGTATCGACGTTATCCACCGGCAGGGGCACGCAGGTGCTCTCTATGATATCGAACTTCTGTTTCATAGGAATTCTCTCGGATCGGTTACTACTCCTGTCACCGCCGCGGAAGCGGCTGTGAGCGGGCTCGCCAGCATCGTGCGCGAACCGGGGCCCTGGCGGCCTTCGAAATTGCGGTTGCTCGTAGAAACGGCATACTTGCCGGCGGGTATCTTGTCGTCGTTCATCGCCAGGCAGGCGGAACAACCGGGCTGGCGGATCTCGAAGCCGGCGGCCTCAAGCACCTTGTCAAGGCCTTCGGCCTCGATCTGATGCTTGACCATCCAGGAGCCCGGAACCAGCCACGCGGTCACGCCCGGAGCCTTCTTCCTGCCTGCGGCTATGGAAGCGAAGGCCCGGAAATCCTCGATGCGGCCGTTGGTACAGGCGCCGAGGAAAACGTAGTCGACAGGATGGCCGAGCAGGCACTCCCCCGCCTCAAGGCCCATGTAGTCCAGGGACTTGCGGGCGGCGTCGGCGGGGATGCGGCCGTCAATGGGCATGCCCATGCCGGGATTGGTGCCGTAGGTGATCATCGGCTTGATATCGGACGCGTCGAACACGACCTCACGGTCGAAGACGGCGTCGTTGCCGCTCTTGAGCGTACGCCAGTACGCCACGGCCTTGTCCCAGTCCTCACCCTTGGGGGCATATTCGCGGCCCTTCAGATACTCGAAAGTTGTCTCGTCCGGGGCGATGAATCCTCCGCGGGCGCCCATCTCGATGGAGAGGTTGCTCAAGGTCAGCCTGCCCTCCATGGAGAGCGAGCGGACGGTCGAGCCCCGGTACTCGATGAAGTATCCCGTGGCTCCGCTGGTGGTGAGCTTCATCATCAGGTAAAGGGCGAGGTCCTTGGCGGTGACGCCGGGACCGAGCTCCCCTTCCACCCTGATGCTCATGGACTTGGGCTTCTTCTGGAGGATGCACTGCGAAGCGAGCACCATCTCCACCTCGGAAGTGCCGATGCCGAACGCGACGGCGCCCATCGCGCCGTGGGTAGAGGTGTGTGAGTCGCCGCAGACAATGGTCATTCCCGGGAGGGAAAGGCCCTTCTCGGGCCCGACCACATGGATGATGCCGTTGTCCGGGCTCATCATGCCGTAGTATGTCAGGCCGAACTCGCGGGCGTTGCGCTCGAGGAGGTCCACCTGGGTGCGGGACTGCTCCTCGGCAATGGGCTTATCCTGGTCGTGCGTCGGGGTATTGTGGTCCGGCATGCAGAAGACCTTCTCGGGACGCAGGCACTTGATGCCGCGCGCCCTGAGGCCGTCGAATGCCTGCGGAGAAGTCACCTCATGGCAGTACAGACGGTCGATATAGACCTGGTCCGGACCGCCTTCAGGCTTGTCCACTATATGCGCATCCCAGATTTTGTCGAAAAGGGTGTTCATCGGCAGGGTTTACTTGTTGTTTTCCGGACGAAGGGCGCGGACGGTAACGGCGGTGCGCCACATCTCGCTCTCCCTGAGGGCCTTGAGTTCCTTCTCCAGGCCTTCGCGATAGTCGGGCTTGCTGTTGGCGTCGATCGAGATCTGGGCCTCGTTGCCGCACTTCACGCTGGCGTAGAGTTTCTGCATGACGGGCTTGATGGCGTCATGGAAGGGTCCCATCCAATCGAGGGCGCCGCGCTGGGCGGTGGTGGAGCAGTTGGCGTACATCCAGTCCATGCCCTTGGCCGCGAAGAGCGGCATGAGGGACTGGGTGAGCTCCTCGACGGTCTCGTTGAAGGCCTCGCTGGGGGTATGGCCGTTCTCGCGCAGCACTTCGTACTGGGCGGAAAGGAGGCCCTGGATGGCGCCCATCAGCGAGCCGCGCTCGCCGGTGAGGTCGGAGGTAGCCTCACGCTGGAAGGTAGTCTCAAAGAGGTAGCCCGAACCGATGCCGATGCCGAGGGCGATGGCGTCGTTGAGGGCGTGTCCGGAGACGTCCTGGTACACTGCATACGAGGAATTGATGCCGCGGCCCTCGAGATAGAGGGAACGGACGGTGGCGCCAGAGCCCTTCGGGGCGACCATGATGACGTCGATGTCGGCCGGAGGGACGCAGCCCGTACGGTCGTTCCAGGTGATGGCGAAGCCATGTGAGAAATAAAGGGTCTTGCCTGCGGTAAGCTTAGGCTTGATACGGGGCCAGACGGACATCACGGCCGCGTCGGAGAGCAGGCACATCACGATGTCGCCTCGCTCGCAGGCCTCCTCGATGCCGAAAAGGGTCTCACCGGGCACCCAGCCGTCAGCGACGGCCTTCTCGAAAGTCTTGCCGGGACGCTGTCCGACGATGACCTTGAATCCGTTGTCCCTGAGGTTGAGGGACTGTCCGGGGCCCTGGACACCATATCCGATAACTGCGATGGTCCTGCCTGCAAGGGTTTCACGGGCCATTTCAAGGGTAAACTCTTCGCGGGTCACGACATTCTCTTCGACACCGCCGAAATTCATCTTTGCCATATTTATCTGTTTTTAACCGTTTGTTCTCTTTCTTTAAGGAAACGTCCCACGGAAACGATCTCGCGGAACGAGCGCTCGTTGTCCTCCTGGTAGAAGGCGCGGACCACGTCCACGCGCTTCTCCATCTGAAGTACGACCGCACGGGCGTTCTTCTCCGTGGTGCGCGCGAGGATCTTGAACTTGTGGATGCCTTCGATCTTTGAGGGGTACACGAGCAGTTTCTCTATGTTGATGCTCCGGCGGGTGAATATGCCGGCGACGGAGCTGAGCAGACCTACCTGGTTCTCGGTATAGGCCGTTATCTCATACAGTTTCTCACTTTCCATAAACGAACCAGTCTTTATCGTTCAACATTATCTCGCCGACGCTCTTTCCCGGAGGTATCATCGGGAACACGTTGTCGGACTCGGCGACGTGCACGTTCAGGATGAAGGGGCGGTCGTCGGAGAGCATACGCTCAATGGCGGCAGGCATGCCGGCACGGTCCTCAAGGGACACGCAGGTTATGCCATAAGCCTCGGCAAGCTTCTCATAATCAGGATTCTGCATCCTCGTAAAGGAGTAGCGCCCGTCGAAGAAAAGCTCCTGCCACTGGCGGACGTTGCCCAGCCAGTTGTTGTTCAGGAGGACGATCTTGACGCCTATGCCGTCCTGCATGATAGTACCGAGCTCCTGCACGGTCATCTGGATGCCGCCATCGCCCACGAAAAGGCAGACGGGACGGTCCGGGGCGGCCACCTTGGCGCCGATGGCGGCCGGCAGGCCGAAGCCCATCGTGCCGAGGCCTCCCGAGGTGATCATGCTGCGGGACTGCCTGAAGCGCGAATAACGCGAGGCGAAAAGCTGGTTCTGCCCCACGTCGGTCACGACGATGGCATTGCCGTCGCAGGCCTCCGCCACCGCGGCGATGACCTCGCCGGGCTTGATGAGGCCCTCGCCGGGATTCACCTCCGGGTCTATGACCATCTTCTTCTCCACCGACTCGCATGTAGCCTTCTCCCCGTCCCAGTCACGCTTGACGCCGCCCTTGATGCGGCGGGTAAGCTCCGCCAGCACCTCGCGCGCGTCGCCGAGGATACCCAGGTCGACGGGGATGTTCTTCCCTATCTCGGAAGCGTCTATGTCGATGTGGATGACCTTGGCCTGCTTCGCATAGGTGGAGACAGTTCCAGTAACGCGATCGTCGAAACGCATTCCGACCGCGATGAGAAGGTCGCATTCCTGAGTGAGGACGTTGGAGGCGAGGCTGCCGTGCATGCCGAGCATGCCGGTATAATGGGGATTGTCGGAATCCAGCGCGCTGAGTCCCAGCATGGTGGAACCGGCGGGGATGCCGCCCTTGTCCAGGAATGCGGCGAGCTCCTTCTCCGAGCCGGAGAGGATGATGCCGTGGCCGTAAACCACGAAAGGCTTGCGGGCCGCGTCGATCATGGCGGTGGCTTCCGCAAGGGAACTCTCGGAAGGCTCGGGAACGGGGACATAGCTGCGGATGAACGAGCAGCTCTTGCGGACATACTCGGCCATGCCGATCTGCGCGTCCTTCGTGAAGTCGAGGACGACGGGGCCGGGACGGCCGCTGGCGGCTATGTAATAGGCGCGGGCCACGGCCCAGGCAATGTCCTTGGGACGGCGTATCTGGTAAGCCCATTTGGAGATGGGGGTTGTCATACCAATGAGGTCGGTCTCCTGGAAGGCGTCCGTTCCAAGGGCGGCGGAAGCCACCTGTCCGGCTATGACCACGACCGGCGTGGAGTCGATCATGGCATCCGCGACGCCGGTTATCACATTGGTGGCGCCCGGACCTGAGGTAACTATGACCGTACCGGGGAAATTCTTGACGCGGGCATAGCCCTGGGCGGCATGGATAGCGCCCTGCTCATGCCTCACGAGTATGTGGCGGAGCCGGTCCGTGTAGTCGTACATGGCGTCGTACACGGGCATGATGGAACCGCCCGGATATCCGAAAATGGTATCCACGCCCTGGTTGATGAGGGATTCGAGAAGGATCTGGGACCCTTTCAGCATCCAGCCGTTCGGTGTATCTGTCATGTTCGTAGTGTTTTAATCGTCTTCTATGATGCGCCTTGCGCCCTTGTCGGCGCTGCTGACCATCGATGCATATGCCTTGAGGCTCTTGGAAACCTCGCGAACGCGAAACGGCGGCCGGAAGGCCTTGCGGCCCTTGGCCTCCTCCTCCGCACGCCTGCGCTCAAGTTCGCCCTCCGGAAGGAGTACATTGATGCTGCGCGAGGGGATGTCGATCTCGATGAGGTCGCCGTCGCGGACGAGGGCGATGTCGCCGCCGGCCGCCGCCTCGGGCGAGATGTGCCCGATGCTAAGGCCGGAGGTGCCTCCGCTGAAGCGTCCGTCGGTGATGAGGGCGCATTCCTTCCCAAGGTGCATGGACTTGATGTAGGAGGTAGGATAGAGCATCTCCTGCATGCCGGGACCGCCCTTGGGGCCCTCGAAGTTGATGACGACCACGTCGCCGCTCTTCACCGCTCCGCCGAGGATGCCGTCGCACGCAGCCTCCTGGGAATCGAAGACCTTTGCGGGACCCTTGAAATGCCAGATGGACTCGTCCACGCCGGCGGTCTTGATGACGCAGCCGTCCTTCGCTATGTTGCCGAAAAGCACTCCGAGGCCGCCGTCCTTCGTATAGGCGTGGGCGATGTCGCGGATGCAGCCGTTCTCACGGTCGGTGTCGAGGGTCTTGTGGTAGAAGTCCTGGGACGCCATGAGGGTGGTCCTGCGGCCGGCGGGTGCGGAGGCGTAAAGCCTGAAGGTCTCCTGGCTGCAATCCCCTCCAAGGATGTCATAGCGGGCCACGGCCTCGCCGAGCGTCATTCCGTCCACGCGTACTGCTGAAGTGTCCACCAGCCCCGCCTTGGCAAGCTCGGACATGATGCCGAGCACGCCGCCAGCGCGGCCGACGTCCTGTATGTGGTACTTCTGCGTATTGGGAGCGACCTTGCAGATGCAGGGAACCCTGCGCGAGAGGTCGTCGATGTCCTTCATGGTGAAGTCCGTCCCGGCCTCCCCCGCTACGGCCAGGAGGTGGAGGACGGTATTGGTGGAACCACCCATCGCGATGTCAAGCGACATGGCGTTCAGGAAAGCCGTGCGGGTGGCGATGCTGCGCGGGAGTACGGAAGCGTCGTCATCATCGTAATACCTGTAAGTGTTCGCCACGATCTGGCGTGCAGCCTGCAGGAGGAGTTCCTTGCGAAGTGCGTGGGTAGCCAGTACGGTGCCGTTGCCGGGCAGGGCGAGACCTATTGCCTCAGTAAGGCAGTTCATGGAGTTGGCCGTGAACATGCCGGAGCAGCTGCCGCAGGTCGGACAGGCGCAGCCTTCGATGGCAGCCACATCGGCGTCGCTGACCGAAGGGTCGGCGGACTTGACCATGGCGTCAATGAGGTCCAGGCGGGCGCTTCCGAGCACGCCGGCCTCCATAGGGCCGCCGGAGACGAATATCGTGGGAATGTTGAGCCGCATGGCGGCGATGAGCATTCCGGGAGTGATCTTGTCGCAGTTGCTGATGCACACGAGCGCGTCAGCCTTGTGCGCGTTGACCATATACTCGACGCTGTCGGCGATGATGTCGCGGGAAGGAAGGGAATAAAGCATGCCGTCATGGCCCATGGCGATGCCGTCGTCAACGGCTATGGTGTCGAACTCCGCCGCGAAGCAGCCAAGGCGCTCAATTTCGGCCTTTACGATCTGGCCCGCCTCGTGGAGATGCACGTGGCCGGGTACGAACTGTGTGAAGGAGTTGGCTATGGCTATGACGGGCTTGCCGAACTGCTCTTTCTTCATGCCGTCCGCAAGCCAGAGGGACCTGGCGCCAGCCATCCTGCGTCCCTCGAAGGTTACGCTGCTTCTGAGTTTCATGAGATACTACTAACTAAGTTCCGGCAAGATAACTAAATTTTTTTAATAATAAAAGTAAAACGCCGAAAAAACGGCCCCGGGCACGTTAAATACGTTTTAGTTTTGGAATTAAGGATGAAAAAAGATACATTTGGGAAATTGTTGGTTAGAGAGTACCATGAAGATAACAGTCATCGGCGCGGGCAACATGGGCGGATCGGCCGCCCTCGGCTTTGCCGGGTGCGGGGCCGTTCCGGCCTCGTGCATCACCGTCACTGCGCGCCACGAAGCAAGCCTGGAAAGATTCAAGGAGTGCGGCATACGCACCACCACTGACAACCGCTCCGCCGTCAAGGACGCGGACATAGTATTCTATGCGGTCAAGCCATGGCAGATGGAAGCCGTCCTGAAGGAAACGAAGGAAGTCCTCGACTACGGACGCCAGCTGGTCGTCTCCATCGCTCCGGGCATTACCCCCGCACAGCTGAAAGAATGGCTCGATAAGGACGGGGCAGTCCCTTCCATCGCCTATGCCATCCCCAACACGGCCATAGAGATAGGCGAAAGCATGACCTATGTCTCGGCCGTCACCGCTGCTGAGGAACAGACTGACCTCCTGAAAAGCCTCTTCGACAAGGTGGGCGAAACCCTTGTCGTCCCCCTGGAGCAGATGCTATCCGGCACTTCCCTCGCATCGTGCGGCATCGCCTATGCCATGCGCTACATCAGCGCTGCGGCAAAGGGCGGAGCCAGCCTGGGACTGGACCCTGAAGGCATAGGAGGAGCGGTCTGCCAGACCGTCCGCGGCGCCGCCGCCCTGGTCGATGCCAAAGGCTTCGACCCGGAGCGCGAGATAGACCGCGTCACCACGCCCAACGGACTGACCATCAGGGGCTTGAACGCGATGGAGGAAGCAGGTTTCAGCGATTCCGTCATCAAGGGGCTCATGGTCATCAAGGCTCCAAAGAAGCGCCGCATCGTGGTCAAGGTGGGCAGCAATGTTCTGACGCGTTCCGACGGTTCCCTGGACACCACGAGGGTGTCGTCCATCGTGGACCAGATCGTCTCGCTGCGCGAGGCCGGATACGAGACCGTCCTGGTCACCAGCGGCGCCGTCGCCTGCGGCCGTTCGCTCATCCGTGAGGACGCCAAGCTCACGGACGTCCAGCAGCGCCAGCTTTACTCGGCCATAGGCCAGGTCCGCCTCATGGACCTCTATTACAAGCTCTTCCAGGGTTACGGCATCACCGTGGGACAGGTCCTGACCATGAAGAAGAATTTCGACGAGGGACAGGAGTACAACAACCAGAAGAGCTGCATGGAAGTCATGCTCCAGAGCCATGTCCTGCCGATCGTCAATGAAAACGACACCGTGAGCATCACCGAGCTGATGTTCACCGACAACGACGAGCTCTCCGGGCTTGTCGCGGGGATGGTGGGGGCTGAAACCCTCGTCATCCTGACCAACGTCGACGGCGTCTATGACGGCTCCCCGGACGACCCCACATCTTCCGTCATACCCCGCATCCTTCCCGGCGAAAGCGTCGAGAGTTACATAAGCGCCAGGAAAAGCTCCGCTGGGCGCGGCGGGATGTCATCAAAGGCCCAGGTGGCCATGCAGCTCGCCTCTTCCGGCGTTCGCGTGATCATTGCCAACGGCAGGCGCGACGGCATACTGACGGACGTGCTCACCTCGCCCGGATCCACCGTCCACACCGAATTCGTCCCTTCAAAATGATTTTTCAGACCATGAACGAGATATTCACGACAACCAAGAAGGCCTCCCGCTCCCTGCTGGGACTGGATGCATCCGGACGGGATTCCATCCTGCTGAAGGTCGCCGACGCCATAGTGGCGGAGACCGACGCCCTGCTGGAGGCCAACGCCGCCGACCTGGCGGCCATGGACAGGGCCAATCCCCTGTACGACCGACTGATGCTCACCCGCGAGCGTCTGGAAGGCATAGCCGGGGACATGCGCAAGGTCGCATCCCTCCCCTCCCCGCTCGGCCGGATACTGGTGGAAAGGACACTCCCCAACGGATTGGAGCTCAAGAAGATAAGCGTTCCGTTCGGAGTCATCGGAGTCATCTATGAGGCCCGTCCCAACGTCACCTTCGACGTGTTCTCCCTATGCTTCAAGAGCGGCAGCGCATGTGTGCTCAAGGGTGGCCGCGACGCCGACAACTCCAACCGCGCCGCCGTCGCGCTCATCAAGCGCGTCCTGGCGGCCGCCGGCGCCGACCCGGACGTCGTGAACCTCCTTCCCGCCACCCACGACGCGGCCCAGGAACTGCTTGAAGCTATAGGATACGTGGACCTGGTCATCCCCCGCGGAGGCCGCCGCCTGATTGACTTCGTGCGGAACAACGCGAAGATACCGTGCATCGAGACGGGAGCCGGCGTCGTGAACACTTATTTCGACGCATCCGGAGACCTGGAGAAAGGCATCAGGATAGTGACGAACGCCAAGACCCGCCGGGTCAGCGTCTGCAACGCCCTTGACTGCCTTATCATCAATTCAGCAAGGCTGGAAGACCTTCCGGCTCTGCTGGAGAAGATGTCGGACCGCGTGACCGTCTATGCCGATCCGCGCGCATACAGAGCATTGGAAGGGCATTACCCTGTCGACAGGCTCGAAGAAGCCGGACCGGATGCTTTCGGAACCGAATACATGGATTACAAGATGGCCGTCAAGACCGTGGACAGCCTTCAGGAAGCGCTTGAGCACATCCGCCGCTACGGCTCCGGCCACAGCGAAGCCATAGTCACGGAGGATGCATCCGCCGCCGCGGCTTTCCAGCGCGACGTAGATGCCGCCTGCGTTTACGTCAACGCTCCGACGAGTTTCACCGACGGGGCCCAGTTCGGCCTCGGGGCAGAGATAGGCATAAGCACCCAGAAGCTGGGCGCACGCGGGCCCATGGGCCTCGAGGAAATCTGCTCCTACAAATGGCTCATTGAAGGAAACGGACAGACAAGACCATGAAAATCAAGGATATAATCGCATCGAGGAAGGAACCCTTCGCCTCAATCGAGATCGTCCCTCCCCTCAAGGGTGTCACAAAGGCCGAACTCCTTGACTCCATACGGCCGTTCATGGAGTTCAAGCCTCCGTACATCAACGTTACATGTCACCGCGACGAGGTAGAATTCCGCCAGGAGGCTGACGGAAGTTTCACCAGGCACACAGTGCGCCGCCGCCTCAGCGAGACGGCCGTCTGCGCGTCCATCCAGGCGGAGTTCGACGTCGAGGTCGTCCCCCACCTCATCTGCGGCGGCGCCACCGCCGAGAGGATCAGCGACACGCTGAACGATTTCAAGTTCCTCGGCATAGAGAACATCATGGCGCTCAGGGGGGACAGCTTGCTCGGCGAGAAGCGTTTCACGCCCGAGCCGGGAGGATACCGCTATGCAAACGAACTCGTCTCCGCCGTCCGCGCCTTCGGCAGGGAGAACGGCACGGAGTTCTGCATCGGCGTCGGAGGCTATCCCGAGAAGCATTTCGAGGCTCCGAACATGGAGACCGACATAGCCAATCTCAAGCGCAAGGTGGAGGCCGGCGCGGATTTCATCATCACCCAGATGTTCTTCGACAACAACCATTTCTATGAGTTCAGGGACCGCTGCCGCTTCGCCGGCATCAAGGTTCCCATCATACCCGGCCTCAAGCCCCTCTCCAGCGCGAAACAGCTGGAGTCCATCCCGGACCTTTTCTCCCTGGACATTCCCCAGGGCCTTGTGAGTGAAATGAGGGCCCATGCTGACGACAGGGCCGCGTGCTACAGCATAGGGCTCGAATGGTGCTCGGAACAGTGCCGCGACCTCCTGCGCAACGGCGTGCCGGCCATCCATTTCTACACGATGGGGCGGCCTGACAATACGGTGGAGATACTGAAGAGATTCTTCTGATGGGATTTGCCGAAGATATACGGGAACGCATCCTCGTGCTTGACGGGGCCATGGGCACCCTGCTCCAGCAGGGCGTCGGCGAGGAGGATATACTGCGCGCCTATGTCGATGCCGGAGTCGATATCATCACCACCAACAGCTTCAACGCCAACAGGATATCGCTCGCGGAGCAGGGACAGGCCGCCCTTGCGGCGGACCTGGCCTTCGAGGCCGCGGTCCGCGCGCGCCGCGTGGCCGACGCCGCCGGCCGCAAGGTCTACGTCGCCGGCAGCATAGGACCCACCGGCAAGTCCCTGACGCTAGCCTCGAACGCCGACGACCCGGCCTACCGCCAGTATGGCTTCGACGCCTTCGTCGAGGCGTACCGTGAAGAGATAGAGGCGCTTGCGCGCGGAGGGGCAGATCTCATCATACTTGAGACCTGCTTCGACGCCCTTAACGCAAAGGCCGCAATTTACGCCCTTGAACTCCTTGGCAATCCCCTGCCGCTCGTCATTTCCGCGACGGTCTCGGACCGGAGCGGACGTACGCTTACCGGCCAGACCCTGGAGGCCTTCTACCGCTCTATAGAACATGCGCCAACCCTTTGCGCCTTCGGCATAAACTGCGCCCTCGGCGCTGACATGATGGCCCCTCTGGTCACCGAAATCGCCGGCTTCAGCAACCATGCTGTAAGCTTCTATCCCAACGCGGGCATACCGGATGAAATGGGTTGCTACAACGACTCCCCGGAGGCCATGGCGGGAGTCATCCGCAGGCTCGCCGAGAAAGGATTGCTGAACATTGTCGGAGGATGCTGCGGCACCACGCCGGCGCACATCAAAGCCGTCGCAGATGCTATCAAGGGACTTGCTCCCCGCCGTTTCGAACCGCGCAAACAACTCATAGTAAGCGGATTGGAGCCAGTGCTTATCGACAGGAGCCGCAACTTTACAAATATCGGGGAACGCACCAACGTCGCCGGTTCGCGCAAATTCGCCAGGCTCATAGCCGAAGAGAAATACGGCGAGGCCCTGGCCATAGCCGCCGCACAGATTGAAGGCGGCGCATCGGTCATCGACATCAACATGGACGACCCGATGCTTGACGCCTCGGAGCGCATGCGGACCTTCCTTCGCCACATCGCCGGAGAGCCCGCCATCGCCAGGGCCGCGGTCATGATAGACTCCTCGCATTGGGACACTATACTCGAGGGCCTGAAGAACGCCCAGGGCAAATGCATCGTCAATTCCATCTCCCTGAAAGAAGGGGAAGAAGAGTTCCTCCGCAAGGCCCGGACCATCCATGCGCTTGGAGGAGCGATGGTCGTGATGGCCTTCGACGAGGAAGGACAGGCGGTCACGCTGGACCGTAAGATCGAAATCTGCGAGCGCAGCTACCGCCTCCTGACCGGAGCCGGGATCCCTCCGCAGGACATAGTCTTCGACGCGAATGTCCTTTCCATCGGCACGGGAATCGAGGAACACGCCCGTTTCGGCGTGGATTTCATCGAGGCGGTGCGGTGGATCAAGACCAATCTCCCCGGCGCCCTGACCTCCGGCGGAATATCCAACCTTTCCTTCGCTTTCAGGGGCAACAACCGCGTCCGCGAGGCGATGCATTCGGTCTTCCTTTATCATGCGATAAAGGCCGGCCTGGACATGGCCATCGTAAATCCGCAGATGCTGCAGATATACGACGACATAGAGCCGGGACTGCGCCAGGCGGTTGAGGACGTGGTCTTCGACAGCGACCCGGAAGCCACTTCCAGGCTTGTCGCCAAGGCCTCCGAAATGCTCGCTGAAGAACCCCGGAAGACGGAAGCCGCCGCTGTCAAGGAGGCTTCGGGAGAACCTGAAGAAAGACTTTCGGATGCAGTAGTCAAAGGCCTGTCCCAGAACCTTATAGATGACACCTTGAAATGCCTTGAAAGGCTCGGAAGCGCGGTCGCCGTCATAGAGGGTCCGCTCATGGCCGGAATGGAACGCGTGGGAGCCCTTTTCGGAGACGGGAAGATGTTCCTCCCGCAGGTCGTGAAGTCCGCCCGCGTCATGCGCGAGGCCGTATCCGTGCTCGAGCCGTACATGCAGGGCGGAGAGGAAGTCGGGGGCAAGCCGAAGTTCCTCATCGCGACTGTCCAGGGCGACGTCCACGACATAGGCAAGAATATCACCGGAATCGTACTGACTTGCAGCGGATTCGAAGTGACCGACCTGGGCGTCATGGTACCCGCAGACACCCTGCTTGACAAGGCGGAGGAGATCGGTGCCGACATCATCGGTGTCAGCGGCCTTATCACCCCTTCCCTGCACCGCATGGAGGAGATCTGCAGCGAGATGTCCGCCCGCGGGATGAGGGTCCCGCTCTTCGTGGGAGGCGCCGCCGCATCCGCCGTCCACACCGCGGTCAAGCTGGCTCCGCTTTACGCGGATGTCCACTACGGTTCCGACGCTTCGGCGGCGGCCGTAATGGCAAAGAAATACATGCAGGACCCGGCCGGCTTCAGGGCGGCCGAGGACGCGCAGCACGCGCGTCTCGCCGCGCTTCACGCTGGCAGCGCCCGCCACCCGCAGGGTACCCTCGAAAACGCCGCATCCTGCGGGCAAACACCCGCAGGGTACCCCGAAAAACCGCTTACCCTGCGGGAAAATGCCCGCAGGGTACCCATGGAAACGCCCTACCCTGCGGGCTTCCTCCCGGGAAAGCCGTTCACCGATATCGCCCCGACAACTCTCGGCTGGAAGGAATTGAGGGATTGTTTCGACTGGAGGATGTTCTTCGGAGTATGCGGCTTAAAGTGCCGTGGAGAAGATGGTTGCGCCGAATCATCTGAACTGGAACATGAAGCGCTTTCAATCCTCTCCAGGGAGAAGCCCTTTGCTTTCGTGTGCGCCCGTTTCCTTGACTGCCGCAGGGACGGAGACGACATCGTATCCATAGACGGAAGCCTGAGACTGCCCATGCTCCGCGACGGCCATTCGCTTGCCGATTTCTTCCCTGAGATAGGCAGCGCCCAGCTGGGGCTCTTCGCCGTCAGGGTTGACGGCGGAGCCGAAGGCGATTTCGTCGGACACGCCCTGCGCGTCTGCCTCGCGGAGGCGGCCTCCGAGTATCTCGGACGCCGCTGGGAAAGCCTGCTTCCGGAAGGGTTCAGGCTCATCCGTCCGGGCATAGGCTACGCCTGCTGCCCGGACCACAGCCTAAAGCGCGACATCCTCGCCACCCTGCCCGAGACCGGCATAACTCTCACCGATTCCTGTGCGATGATACCCGAAGCCAGTGTCTGCGGGCTCGTAATAGCCCACCGCGACGCCGCATACCACGACATCCGCCGCGTCACGCCCGAAGAGTTGGCCTCCTACGCCGCCCGCCGTGGCTTCTCCGAGGAGGAGCGAAAACTCTTCCTGAGCCACCTCCTGTAAGGATTTTTTGGAGATATTAAAATAATTACATATCTTGACCTCGATTTAGTTAGTAGAGATATGAACGTTCTGAAATTCGGTGGTACATCCGTGGGCTCGGCCGAGTCCATCCTCAATGTCAAACAGATAGTCTCTTCACGCCAGGAAAGCGTCATAGTAGTCGTGTCCGCCCTCGGCGGCGTCACGGACATGCTCCTCAGCACCTCCGCACAGGCGGAGCGCGGGGACAAGAATTTCCGCGCCTCTTATGAGAAGATACGCAGACGCCACCTGGACCTCGTGGAGGCCGTTTTCGAGCCCTCAGAAACCCGCGACCGCCTTCTCGAGGCCATCGAGGCGAAGCATGAGAACCTGCGCGCCCTGTACGAAGGCGTGTACACCCTCAGGGTGCTCCCCGACAAGACCGCCTGCCAGATTGTGAGCTTCGGCGAGCGCATATCCTCCATGATAGTCAGCGCGCTCATCCCCGGCTCCTTCCTGTACGATTCTCTCGAATTCATCAAGTCCACGGTGATCGAGGGCAAGAACGTCCTCGATTCCGAGATCACTGAAGAGCTAGTACGCAAGAAATTCTCCGGCATCGAGGGCCGCAACGAAGTGGCCGTCGTCCCCGGATTCATCTCCACCGACTCCCGCACCGGCGAGATCACCAATCTGGGCCGCGGCGGTTCGGACTATACCGCCAGCATCATCGCAGCCGCGCTCAACGCCCAGTGTTTGGAAATCTGGACCGACGTGGACGGATTCATGACAGCCGACCCGCGCGTCATCAAGACTTCCTACGTCATCGACGAACTGAGCTTCTCCGATGCCATGGAACTCTGCAACTTCGGCGCGAAGGTCATCTATCCCCCGGCAATCTATCCCGTTTGCTCCAAGGACATCCCGGTCCTTGTCAAGAATACCTTCAATCCCGAGGCCAAGGGCACAGTCATCCGCCAGCACAGCCGCAAGGGCAGCCGCACCGTCACCGGCATCTCGTCCATCGACGACTCCTGCCTCATCACCGTTGCGGGAACCTCGATGGCCGGCATCATCGGCGTCAACAGCCGCATCTTCCGCGTGCTCGCCGACAATTTCATCAGCGTCTTCCTCGTCAGCCAGTCATCGTCCGAGACCCATATCTCCCTCGGTGTCAGCGCCGCCCAGGCCGACAAGGCCTGCGAGCTGCTAGGACGCGAGTTCGCGCATGAGATCGCCGAAGGCTCCATGGCCCCGGTCCAGCTGATGAAGGACCTCGCCACCGTCGCCATCGTGGGCGAGAACATGAAGAACAACGCCGGCATCGCCGGAAAGCTCTTCAGCGTCCTCGGCCGCAACGGCATCAGCATCATCGCCTGCGCCCAGGGTACGGAGGAGCACAACATCTCCTTCGTCGTGGACCGCAGGTTCCTGCGCAAGTCCCTCAACGTCATCCATGACAGTTTCTTCCTCTCAGAATACCAGGAGCTCAATGTCTTCGTGTGCGGCATCGGCACCGTCGGCGGAAACCTCCTCGGGCAGATCGCATCCCAGAGGGAGAAGTTGATGAAGGAGAACAATCTCAAGATCAACGTCGTGGGCATAGCCCGCAGCACCAAGGGCATATTCGACCGCGAAGGCATTGACCTCTCTAACTGGAAAGAGATCCTCGAAGCCGGCAAGCCTCTCGATATCAAGGGTTTGAAGAACGAGGTCATAGGCATGAACATCTTCAACTCAGTGTTCGTGGACTGCACAGCAAGCGCCGAGGTGGCCGACCTGTACCATGATTTCTTCGAGCACGGCATCTCCGTGGTCGCGGCCAACAAGGTGGCGGCTTCCTCCGACTACGCCAATTACGCGGAGCTCAAGGCGCTGGCCCTCAAGAGGGGCGTGAAATTCCTCTTCGAGACCAACGTCGGAGCCGGACTTCCCATCATCAACACCATCAACGCCCTTCGCAACAGCGGCGACAAGATCCTCAAGATCGAGGCCGTGCTCAGCGGCACCCTCAACTTCATCTTCAACACCCTCTCCGAGACCGTCCCGTTCAGCGAGACCGTGAGGATGGCTAAGGAGCAGGGCTTCGCCGAGCCCGACCCGCGCATAGACCTTTCCGGCAAGGACGTGGTCCGCAAGCTGGTCATCCTCGCCCGCGAGGCCGGCTACAAGGTCAACCAGGAGGATGTCGTAGCAGAGAACCTCATCCCTTCCGAGTTCTTCCAGTGCAGCCTTGAGGAGTTCTGGAAGCGCCTGCCGGAGCTCGACGCGGACTTCGAGGAGCGCCGCCGGGAGCTAGCGGCCCAGAAAAAGCACTGGCGCGTCGTGGCCCGCATGGAGGACGGCAAATATACCGTTTCCCTATGCGAATTCGGCCAGCGTTCGTCGCTCTATGAGCTCGAGGGTTCCAACAACATCATCCTCCTCACAACAGAAAGGTACAACAAGCACCCGATGCTCATCCAGGGCTACGGCGCCGGCGCGAGCGTCACCGCGGCCGGCGTGTTCGCCGACATCATGAGCGTCGCCAACGTCTAGGACCATGAAGAAAGTCAGAGTATTCGCGCCGGCATCCATCGCAAACCTGGGATGCGGCTTCGACATAATGGGCCTCGCCCTCGACGAGGTCGGAGATATCCTTGAGATGACGGCCGAGGAAGGCGACGGCATCACCATAACCAACCTCACCGACGTACCCCTCCCCGATGACATCGAGGAGAACGTCATCACGCCGGTCATACGCAAGTTCCTGGAAATGACCGGGCAGAAGGCGAAGATCGACGTCAGGGTATGCCAGAAGATCTATCCGGGTTCCGGTATCGGATCCAGTGCCGCATCGAGCGCTGCGGCCGCCTACGGCATGAACGAACTGTTCGACTGTCCCCTTTCGGACGAGGAGATGGTGGTCTGCGCGATGGAGGGAGAGAACCTCGCCAGCGGCGGATACCATGCCGACAACGCCGCGCCCGCGCTGCTGGGCGGCATCATCCTGATCCGCGGTTACGAGCCCCTAGACATCATACAGCTTCCCATTCCCGGCAATTTTTACTGCACGGTCGTCCATCCAAAGATCATGGTGTCGACCAAGGAGGCCCGCAAGATCCTTCCCAAGGCCGTGCCCATGCACGACGCCATCAGCCAGTGGGGAAATGTCGGAGGTCTGATAGCCGGCCTGTATTCGGGCAATATCGGCCTCGTGGGCCGCGCCATGCGCGACTCGGTGGCCGAACCTTACCGCAAGCAGTTCATCCCGGGCTTCGACGAGCTCCGTGAGAAGATACTCGCCTCCGGTTCTATGGCCATGAACATCTCGGGATCAGGACCTTCCGTATTCTCCCTCTCCGACAAGCGCGAGACCGCGCACCGTGCCGGAGAGATCATGAAGGAGCATTTCGACTCGCGCGGCATCAAGTGCGAGGTCTATGTGGTCAAGGTCACCAACAAGGGAGCCAAACTTCTCGCACAATGATGTACTACAGCACAAACGGCCGTGCGCCGCTGGCGACGCTGGAGAAAGCCGTGGTCAAGGGCCTCGCGGAGGACCGCGGGCTCTATATGCCCGAAAGGATACAGCGTCTCCCGGACAGCTTCTTCGACAGGATCCAGGACATGGATTTCCACGAAGTGGCCTGTGCCGTCGCCGAAGCCTTCTTCGGGGAAGATGTCGACAAGGATGTCCTGGACGCCATCGTCTGCGACACTCTCAGTTTCGACTGTCCCGCAGTGAAGGTGGAGGGCAGGATTTATGCCCTCGAGCTCTTCCACGGCCCTACACTGGCCTTCAAGGACGTCGGCGCGCGCTTCATGGCGCGCTTGCTGGGCCACTTCCGTTCCGGCGAAAGCCTGAACGTGCTCGTGGCCACTTCAGGCGACACCGGCAGCGCAGTCGCCAACGGATTCCTGGGAGTGGAAGGCATCAACGTCTTCGTCCTCTATCCCAAGGGTAAGGTCAGCCCCATCCAGGAATGCCAGTTCACCACACTCGGACGGAACATCACCGCCCTGGAAATCGACGGAGTGTTCGACGACTGCCAGGCGCTGGTAAAAAGCGCGTTCATGGACGCGGAACTGAATGCCGCCATGAAGCTCACTTCGGCCAACAGCATCAACGTCGCGCGCTTCCTTCCCCAGTCGTTCTATTATTTCTGGGGTTATGCACAGATGAAGCGTTCGGGACTGGCGGACAATCTGGTCGTCTGCACCCCTTCCGGCAATTTCGGCAACATCTGCGCCGGCCTCTTCGCCAAGCGCATGGGCCTTCCGGTCAAGCGCTTCATCGCGGCGAACAACGCCAACAGCGTCTTCTACGACTATCTCCGCACGGGGGTGTACTCCCCCCGCCCGTCGGTCCAGACCATCGCCAATGCGATGGACGTGGGCGACCCGAGCAATTTTGCACGTGTCATCGACCTTTACGGACATGACTGGGATGCAGTCAAGGCCGACATCTCCGGCACCACTTACAGCGACGAACAGATTGCGGAGACGATCAGGGACGTATTCGGCCGCACGGGCTATCTGTGCGACCCGCACGGGGCCTGCGGCTACCGGGCCCTGGCCGAAGGTCTCAGACCCGGCGAGACCGGACTCTTCTGCGAAACGGCCCATCCGGCCAAGTTCAAGGACACCGTAGAGGGCATAATCGGTGCTGGAGTCGCCATCCCGGATAAGCTCCAGGCCTTCATGAGGGGGCGCAAGGAGAACGTTTCCTTACCTAACGACTATCAGGCCTTCAAGGCTTTCCTGACCGGCAGATAATCCTCCTGTCCACCCTTCCGTACGGAATAATAAAGAATCTGACGCATTTTTTTAACCGAAAATGTGTCAGAATCCTTATATTTGAACCAGCATAATTACTAACATTCATTTGCACATGAAAAAATCAGTGATTCTCTTTGCCACATTGATCATGGCGGCAAACCTTGGTTTCGCTCAGAATGCTGAGATCAAGGAAGATTTCGTTCCCTCCGAACTCAACCAGCCCGGACAGCAGTACCCGATGGTCAACTCCCAGGGTTACGCCCGCTTCCGCATCGAGGCTCCCGACGCCCAGTCGGTCCGCGTAAGCCTCGGCCTCGGCGGCTCCGGCGGCACTGTCCTCACCAAGGGCGAGGACGGAGCATGGTGGGGCACCACGGCCGGTCCCATGGACGAGGGCTTCCACTATTATCACATCTTCGTCGACGGCGGTACCTTCAACGACCCCGGCACCGAGAACTTCTACGGCTCCACCCGTCAGGAGAGCGGTATCGAGATCCCCGCTCACGACAGGGCCTTTTATGAGGAGCGCAACATCCCTCACGGCAACGTCCAGCAGGTCCTCTTCTGGTCCAACAGCACCGACAAGCTCAAGAAGGCTTTCGTGTACACTCCCCCGACCTACGGCACCGACGGCAAGCGCTATCCCGTCCTCTACCTGCAGCACGGCTGGGGTGAGAACGAGTATGCCTGGTGGAACCAGGGCCATGCCAATCTCATCATGGACAACCTCATCGCTGAAGGCAAGATCGAGCCTTTCATCATCGTCATGACATACGGCATGACCAATGAAGGCTTCCGTCCCGGCGCCATGGCTATGCCTCAGCGTCCTGCCGGCGGTCAGGGTGCGCCTCAGGCAGCTCCCGGTGGACAGCGTCCTGCCGGAGCTCCCGGATTCGGTGCAGCCCCCGGCGGAGCACCCGGACAGCGTCCTGCAGGCGCCCCCGGTGCAGCCCCCGGCGGCCAGCGTCCTGCCGGCGGTGGCCAGCGTGCCGGTGGCATGGGCATGATGATGAACAACGGTTTCGAGGCCGTCCTCTGCGACGAGCTCATCCCGTACATCGACAGCCACTTCCTCACCATCGGGGACAAGGAGCACCGCGCTATGGCCGGTCTTTCCATGGGTGGCATGGAGACTCACACCATCACCCTCGCCCGTCCCGAGGTGTTCGGATACTACGGACTTCTCTCCGGCGGTACCTACAACGCTGAAGAGATCGCCAACACCGGCGTGAAGTTCGTCTTCATGGGCTGCGGCTCCAAGGAGAACCCTGACGGCGTCACCAAGGCCGCCGAGGACCTCAAGGCTGCCGGCTACAACGCCATGTCCTACGTTTCCGAGGGTACGGCACACGAGTTCCTCACCTGGAGAAGGTGCCTCTACCAGATGGTCCAGAAACTGTTCAAATAGTTATTGGAAATCAATCTTTTGAAGGGAGACGCGACGCTGAGTCGCGTCTCTTTTTCCATTTGTCGAGGGCCAGTTGCTGCATGTCGCGGACCGTATCGTACTCGTCCACGATCTCGCTGCCGAGCAGGGTCTCGATGACATCCTCGAGGGTGAGGATGCCCTGGAAGCTGCCGTATTCGTTGATGACGACGGATATCTGCTCGTCCTTGCGGAGCATCTCGTCCCAGACTTCGTCAAGGGGCGTATCCTCGTTGAAGCTCGCGATCTCGCGCTTGATCTCTCCCAGGGTCATGTCATGCTTGTCCTCCGCCATGAGCTGGAGGGCCTCCATGCGCAAGATGTATCCAGTGATGTATTCGTCGTTGTCGGCATAAACCGGGATGCGGCTGTGGTGAAGATACCTCTTGTCGCGGTAGAAAGTCTTGAGGGGCATCCTCTCCGGGGCGATGTGCGCGACGACGCGCGGAGTCATCACGTCCGAAGCGGTGACGTCGTCCATGTTGATGAGGTTCTGGATGATGGCGTTCTCGTCCTCCTCAAGGTCTCCCTCCTCCTCCGCCAGGTCGGCCATGGCGCTGACCTCGTCGCGAGAGACGGTGGGATCCTGGACGTCCTTTGGAGTGATGTGCTTCTGAAGCCATTCAATGCAGATGACGACGGGGTACATTATGAAGATAAGCCCCTTGATGCAGGCGGCGGTGAAGCCCATCAGGGACTTCCAGCGCGTTGTACCTATGGTCTTGGGAATGATCTCCGAGAAAACGAGTATGAGGATGGTGATGATGACACTGACCACCGCGAACCAACGGGAACCGAAGAGGATGTTGGCCTGCTGGCCCACTCCGGCGGCGCCGATGGTGTTCGCTATCGTATTGAGCGAGAGGATGGCCGCGATGGGACGGGAAGGGTCCTGCTTGTATTGCTTGAAGCGGGAGGCGGGCTTGTAACCCTCGTCCTCACGCATGGTGACGTATGAGATCGGCGTGGACATGAGCGTGGCCTCCAGTATGGAACACAGGAAGGAAATGGCCATGGCACCGAAAAGGAAAAGCAATAAAGCGGTCATAAGTGGTTTATCGATCAGGTTGCAAATTTAGTCATTTTAGCGATAATATCACTATATTTGTAATGCTATGAAAATCAATCTCGGAATCATCGGAGCCGGCTGGATAGCCGACAAGATGGCAGAAACAGTCACGGGGCTGGGGAACCCCGGAATCGTCCCCTTCGCCATTTCTTCGCGCAGCCTCGACAAGGCGCGCGCCTTCGCGGACCGCTGGGGCTTCCTCAAGGCCTACGGCAGCTATGAGGACATGCTCGCGGACCCCGAAGTCAACCTCGTCTATATAGCCACGCCGCATTCGCATCACTATGCGCATGCGCGCCTGGCGGTGGAGGCCGGCAAGGCCGTTCTCTGCGAGAAGGCCTTCACGGCCAACGCCCGCGAGGCCGCGGACCTGCTCGCCCTGGCGGAGCGGAAGGGCGTCTTCATCACCGAAGCCATCTGGACGCGCTACATGCCATTATCCTTGAAAGTCAAGGAGATACTGGACAGTGGACGTCTGGGGAAACCCAAAATGCTCAGCGCTAGCCTGTGCTACGCCATGGAGCAGAAGGAGCGCATCCTGCGCCCCGAACTCTGTGGCGGAGCCCTTCTCGACCTCGGAGTCTACTGCCTCAATTTCGCCAGGATGTATTTCGGGAGCGACTTCGCCTCAACTGACTCCTCGTGGATTCTCGGGGAGACCGGCACCGACATGTACGAGAACATCACGCTCAAGTACCGTGACGGCCGGGTGGCGCACCTGACCGCCGCCGCCCTCGGCCGCTGCAACCGCGAGGGCCTGATCGTATGCGACGACGGCTACATCGTGGTCGAGAACGTCAACTGCCCTGAGGCCGTCAAGGTATACCGGGATTACAAACTTGTCGAGGAGTATTACCCGCCGAAGGGACAGGTCACAGGTTACGAATACCAGGTCCTGGCTTGCAAGGACGCCATGGAGAAAGGCTGGCTGGAGTCCCCCTACATGCCTCATGCAGAGACCGTCTCAGTCATGGAGCAGATGGATTCCCTCCGCGCTCAATGGGGCGTCCGCTTCCCCATGGACTGAGCTCATTCCTCTCGTCAACCCTCAAGTGCTCCTGACGGTCCAGGCTCTGGACCGTCAGTTACGTTTTACCCCCGTTTTCGCTCCTGACGGTCCAGCCCTTGGACCGTCAGTCGCACTATTTCATTCTGTATCAGAAACGGTGGCAGCTAATAAACTGATTATCAAAGAAATCATATCACATCTATAGTCCGACACGGATATAGGCAATGGATGATTCTACTGACTATCAACAAGTTACCCGCCACCGCCGAATCGTCGAAGCAGTGCTCCACCGAAAAGCAAGGTAAAAAAAGTCGGAGGCCGGAGGCCGACAGAAGGGGGATGGCGCAGTCGTGCGGGGGAATCCTTTCCCCCGTCCCCTGGGGGTGCGGGGGGTTTGAAGGACAAGCCAGCCATTAGTAGTGGCTGGCGCTCCATAATAATCGGAGACGAAGGCGACTCGGGGGAGTTTGAGGGGGAACACCCCCTCAATGAAAGAGCGAAGCGGTGCTCCACAAAAAGGGTCCAGCCGACTGGCTGGACCCTTTTTGTGGAGCATAGGAGGGTCGAACTCCCGACCTCTAGATTGCGAACCTAGCGCTCTGCCAACTGAGCTAATGCCCCAATGCGGCTGCAAATATACATCATTTTTTCAATGCATCAAAATCCCCCGGGCAAATTGCGCGGAAACAGACTGCCAATTTTGACTTGTCGGAAATAATCGATATCTTTCGATAGCCTTTCAAGATGAAACCGAGCCTCTTACATATCGCGTTATTCCTGCTCGCATTTGCTGCATCCGTCATGCTGGTATGCGGAGATGCAGCGATGGCTGAAACCATGACAAATCACGTTACCATGTTCCGTAATACAGATACTCCCAAGGTGAGAAAGCCGGCCGTCGCCGGGTCTTTCTATCCCTCCTCTGCAAATGAGATCCGAACCATGGCAGAAGGCTGGCTGCACCCTTCAGACGAGGGCGCAGCCCCGCAGGCCATGATCGTCCCCCATGCGGGATACGTCTTCAGCGGCGAAGTGGCCGCGTCGGCCTTCAAACGCATCCCGACTGGACACTCCTACAAGAGGATATTCCTCATAGGGCCGAGCCACAGGGTAGGATTTGCCGGCGCCAGCGTGGATACGCTGTATTCCAGCGCGGAAACGCCCCTCGGAAGCGTACCGGTTGACGTTACACTGGGAAAGGAACTCATACGTGACGATAACGGGGCGTTCACCTGCAGGAGGGACGCACACGACGACGAACACTGCCTCGAGGTCCAGTTGCCTCTGCTACAGATGGCTCTGGGAGATGTTCCTCTGATCGTCCCCATCATTATAGGGACACAGAGGCTCGGCGTCCTCCAGGATATCGCCGAAGTGCTGGAACCGTATTTCAACGAAGAGAACCTCTTCATAATCAGCTCGGACTTCTCCCACTATCCATCATATGAGGATGCCAGGAAATCCGACCTTTTCCTTGCGGAGACCATCACCTCAGGCGGACTGGAAGAGTTCCTTCATGCGCTGACGCAGATTGACAGGATGGGCTTCATCGGACAAGACACGGCCGCCTGCGGAGCCAACGCCATTGCCGTGCTCCTTGCCATCATGGACTCTCAGGGACGGGGCCGTTTCGCGGGTGATCACGTGATGTACAAGAACTCCGGAGATTCCACGTACGGGGACAGGGACAGGGTCGTGGGATACAACTCCATCGTTTTCAAAAGGCTTGAGAGACCGGCTCGCAACATCCTTCCTGAAGACCATCTCTTCAACTTCACGGATCAGGAGAAAGAGGCGATGATATCCACCGCGAGAGCATCGATATATTCCTCATTGAGAATGGATTACGATGGGGACGACTCCCCTGTCGGCATCCTGAAGGAGAAGGGTTACGGCGTGTTCGTGACCCTGTATCTGCGCGGCCGCCTGAGGGGTTGCATAGGCCGTTTCACATCCCCCTCCACGCTTCACTCCACGATACGCGAGATGGCCCGGAGCGCGGCGTTCTCCGACCCGCGCTTCCCGCCCCTTTCCAGGAACGAGGCACAAAGGGTGGAGATCGAGGTCTCCGTCCTCTCCCCTCTCAAAAGGATAGAATCCATCGATGAGTTCAAACTGGGCCGCGACGGCATCTACATGATAAAGGGAGCGCATCACGGGACCTTCCTCCCGCAGGTCGCGGAAGAGACGGGCTGGAGCACGGAAGAGTTCCTCGGCCACTGCGCACAGGACAAGGCCGGCATCGGATACTACGGCTGGAAGGACGCCGAGCTCTACACCTACCAGACGGAAGTGGTGAAGGAATCGGAGCTATGACCGAGGCGAGGTACTATACAGTATGCGAGAATGGGGTCCAGTGCATGCTCTGCCCCCATCACTGCCGGATAAAGGAAGGAGGGCGGGGGCTCTGCCGCAGCCGCGAATGCCGCGGCGGCAGGCTCTACGCCCTCTCATACGGGGCGCCATGCGCAATAGCCATCGACCCCGTCGAGAAGAAGCCCCTGAACCGCTTCATGCCCGGAACATTCTGTTTGTCACTTAGTTGCACAGGATGCAACCTGTCCTGCCGGTGGTGCCAGAACAGCGATATCTCCCAGGTCGCCCCGGAGGATGCGGACCGCACCATCCTGTCTCCTGAGGAGATGGTCGGGATATGCCTGAAGCACGGTCTCCCATCAATAGCCTATACCTATACCGAGCCTTTCACCTGGTGGGAATATATGTACGACACCGCCGTCCTTGCCAACAGCAAAGGCATCAAGAACATCCTCGTCTCCGCGGGATATGTGGAAAAGGAGCCCCTTCGGGACATTCTCCCCTGTCTCGATGCAGCCAACATAGACATAAAGGCCATGGACGACTCCTTCTACCGCAAATACTGCGGCGCCACCCTTGCGCCTGTCCTGGAGAACATACTGGCGATGAAGGAAGCCGGCGTCCATGTCGAGATCACCGACCTCCTCGTCACCGGCCTGAACGACTCGGAGGAGATGGTGTCCGCGCTCTGCTCCTGGATGGTCGATAACGGCCTCCAGGACGTTCCTCTGCACTTCAGCAGGTTCTTCCCCCGGTACAGGATGACCGGTCCCGGGCCGACGCCGAAAGAGACTCTCGTGGCGGCCCGGGACACAGCCCTCTCAATGGGCATTGAAACGGTCTTCCTAGGGAATGTCTGAAAACCCTAATTGATCAGATAGATCTTCTTCAGCCCGTTGTATGTGAATGTAACCGTGGCGCGGCCTTCGACAATGGGACTGACCTCGCACTTGACGGCCGGATCGGATGAGGCTGCCTTGATAACAGTGCCCTCCTTTGTCGGGGCGTAAACCTGATAGCGGATCTGGTCCGTAAGGCCGTTGGCATTGCTGCAGCGGATTGGGGTATCGGGAATGTTCAGGGCCTTGCCGTCGGCGGTGATGGCGACCTGCGGGACGACGGGCATCTGGCAAGGGACGTCACCCTTGGAGAATCCTATGCCATGGAGGTCGAAGAGGCCTATGGGACGCTGGGGCGTCTGGGGACGCATTGCACCGCCTCCGGGACGCATGGGCATCTGCGGGAGCACGACCTCCGGCCCTTCGACTACGAGGTAGATGGCGTGCTTGCCGCTGAGGCCTTCAACTGCAGGGACTGCCACGCGATAGTTGGCCACGGTACGGGGAGCGTCCTCAGGGACGTTGATGACGGCGATCTCACGGCCTTTCCAGGTGCTGTTGGCATAGGGGCCGTCGAGCATGATATGGATCTTGAAGGCGCCGCGTCCGCCGGGGGTAAGGAAAAGGTCGAGGCAGGTACTGTCCCCCCTCTGAGTGCCCGTAAAGGCCTTGACTCCCTTGGAATCCTGAGCCAGTCCTCCGAAGCCGAAATACTTGAAACCGACGATGCCGCCGTTGGTGATGCCTGCGAGGTCCATGCTGTTGTTCCATACGTCATGGTTGTCCTGCATCCAGTTCTGGTCAGTCATATAGCAGGCGTAACCGGCTGAATAATACTTGTACGGAGGCAGGCCGTAGATCTGGAAGCCTTCGCTGGTGACCTCGGCGCCGGTGTACGTCATGCCGTCCGTCGCGGAAGCGGTCCAGGTATTGTCAGCGGAAAATGGGTCGTAAGCGGTGATGCGGACCTGTCCGCCGTCGGCCACCTTTTTCTGGTCCCACTCGATCTTGACGGGGGCGACCATGGGCTGGCGGGCGTTGCCGAAACCGCGGGGCGGGCGGTGATAGAATACGTACCACTGGCCGTTGATCTCCTGCAGCGATCCGTGCGTATTGTGGGCGGAGTTGGCTGTCATAAGGTGCTCGCCGTTCTCATCCGGGACAACGCCGCGCGAGTCGACCAGCACGCCGCCTGAGCGCCAAGGGCCGAGCGGAGAATCGCCGTAGGCATAGCGCAGGGCGGAGTTGGTGGACTCGAGGCCGTAATCGGGGCCGCTGTAGCCCGAGAAGACCATGACATACTTGTTGCCGACCTGTCGTATGCTGGAAGCCTCGAAGAAATTGAAGCTGCCGGGATCCTGGTCCTTGTAGAGATAGTTGTAAACCGTCCCCTCCGGATCGCGGACGACGCCGTAGCGGGAGCTGGCCGGCAGGAAGAAATCATGGATCTCCGTGCCCGGACGCTTCGAGTACATCGTCTCCGGATCGAGCTCCACTGCAGTGGAATGCTGGAATCCGTAATAGACATATGCCCTGAAACCACGGTCGAAATCCGGGTCCTTCTTGTCAGTAACAGGCTCGATGAAGACCGAGGGGTCAAAGTCGATCAGGGAGCCGGGAAGGCATCCGCGGCCGTCCTCGGTGGCGTTGATGGGCACGAACGGACCGTCGGGACGGTCGCTCTTGCAAACCAACGCGACCCTGCCGCGTCCGCGGGAATGCGGATAAAGGTAATATGTTTTCTTGCCGGTGGCTTTGTCCTTAACCTCAACGAGGTCAGGGGCGTACATCGTGTCCCACTGGCCGTCGACGAACCAGGTGAAGAGGGGGCCTTCGTCGCGCCACTGGCTCAGGTCCTCAACCGGAGCCGACCATGCGCGGACGTCGCTTCCGCAGTAGGCGGAATAAGTGACGTCATGGGAGCCTATGATATAGGCGCGGTAATGTCCGGGATTATCGGGATCCTCGAACACGCGGGGTTCGCCGTCCGGGAGATGTTCCCAAAGCGGCAGATAGGGGTTCTGGGCGAAGAGGGCGGCGGAACAGAGCGCGCCGGCGAGGAACAGAAGCAGTTTTTTCATAATCAGATATTTATTTGACGGCATAAGGTCCTATGAGGGTGCCGGTGAAGCCTCCGGCGAAGGCAGATGTCAGGAAAGAGGCGTCGACACCCTCGATGAGGGGCGTCCATTTCTTGCCGTTCGGCGCATACCAGAAGGAGAAGGTCTCTCCGTCCGAGGTAATCTTCAGGTCGACGAACTTGTGTCCGGGAAGCTTGGCCGAGGCCATGTCACCGGGCAGTTCGTGGAAGCGGAAGGGCTTTCCGGTTTCGGCTATGATCTCGAACTCGACCTTGTGCAGCGCGACACCGTCCTTGCTGACCTTGAAGAAATACTGGTGACGCTCATCCTTGAAGAGCAGGAGTCCGGCAGCCTCCGAGTACTTGGAAGGCTTGAAATGCACCCTCGTCTCCGCGGAGAACTTGTGGTGGTGCAGGCGGCGTCCGACGAAGGCGGGGGTATGCACGCCGGTGGATTTCTCCTCGGAGCAGACCAGCTTGAGGAAGCCGGGGTTGTCGGTAAGGGAATAAAGGCCCTCGGCGGGGGTGCGGACGGTCATCCAGGCATCGCCCAGTTCAGTCCCGTCGAAACCGTCAGTGAAGGAGAAGTTGCCGAAGGTGACCTCGTCCGAACGCTTCACGCCCTCGTGACGGACGATCATGGGAACGGACTCCCCTGCCGGAAGGATGATCGGGAAACCGTCGTCCGTCCAGTTTACGGGCAGCATGAAGGTCTCGCGGCCGAGATTCTCGTAGTTGTCGCGGTAAGGACGGTCGCCGAGGAAGACGGCCCACCACTGTCCGTTTCCGTCCTGGACAAGGTCGGCGTGACCGGTGCAGGACACGGGGTTGGGACGGGCCGGATCCATGCCGACCTGGGTCAGGATGGGGTTGCCCTCATAGGACACGAAGGGGCCGAAGGGCGATTTGCCCTTGAAAACCACCTCCGAATGCCACTCGCCGAAATTGGTGCCGCCCTCGGCGCACATCAGGTAATAGGTGCCGTCGATCTTGTAGATGTGCGGGCCCTCGATCCAGTAAGGATTCTTCTCGGGATGGGATCCCTTGTTCACGATGATTTTGCGCTCGCCGACGGTGCAGTCGTTCTCCACGTCGAACTCGACGCAGCGGATGGTGCGGTGGCCCTCATACTCCTCGATGCCGTCCGGGGCGACATCGTTGCTGACGATGTATGCCTTGCCGTTGTCGTCGAAGAAGAAGGAAGGGTCGATGCCCGTCACCACGGGGACGTATATCGGATCGGACCAGTCGCCCCAGGGGTCCTGCGTCTTGACGTAGAAATTGCCCTTGGCGACGTCGGTAGTGATCATGTAATATGTCTTGTTGGCGGGGTTATACTGGATGTCAGGGGCGTAGATGCCGCCGCTGATGCGCTGGCCGTCCAGCGCCGGCAGCTGTTCCGGCCTGTCCAGGACATTGCCTATCTGCTCCCAGTTCACGAGGTCGCGGCTGTGGAAGATGGGGACTCCGGGGAAGAAGACGAAGGTGGAAGTCACCAGGAAATAGTCTCCCTGCCCGTTCGAGCAGATGCTCGGATCGGAGTACCATCCGGCGAGGATGGGATTGTACACATAGTCGTCGCCCGGAAGCGGGTTCTGCGCATAGAAATCGTCACAGCCCTCATAAGAGAAATAATCAAAGAGCGCTGTGCCCTTCGGGGCCTTCTCGGAACATGAAACGGCTGTCGCAAGGGCGACGGCCAGCAAAAGCAGATTCTTCTTCATAATGGTTTAAAGGTCCAAAATATATACTACAAATTTAAGAAGAATATTGGATTACCAGCGTTTTTGAATTATATTTGTATCCCGGTTGAACCTAATCGGGAGTACCCATGCCACATAGCGTCCTGAAGGATGCAAGCCTGCTTCCGGCAGACTTGCGTAACGACACAAGTATTTACAGGCTCCGTTCCGAGAGCTTGTCCAACGACTACTATATCGCCAGCAGTCCGGGTACGCGGCGCCTCATGGCGTCCCCGGAAGTCATCGGATTCGATTCCTACCTGTGCATGGTCCCCTCCACTCTCGCCGCCCTCGACCACCTTATCGACATCGGCCTCGACGGTGAGGTCAGTATCCTGACCATCCTCCGCGGAGGGCTCAACTATCCCCTGGAGGAATGCTGCCACAGGAAGGGCATCACGGTCCGCAACATGGACTTCATATCCTGCGAAAGGATCATAGAGAACGGCGTGATCACCTGCCTGGACATACGTTACGAGAAGCTCCATATAGAGAGGGACTGCACCCTCATGATCGGTGACATCATTGCCAGTGGCGACACGCTCAGGATGAGCCTGGAGCAGGTCGTGGACCGTTTCCGGCGCCGCGGCGGCAGCATACGCCGCATCATTTTCTTCACCATCGGCGGCACCAAGGCCATCAGCCTGATGGAGGATATTACGGTGAAGATCCGCGGGATCTGGCCGCAGTTCGAAGGCTTCACCTGCGTCTTCTACGAGGGCGTGTTCAGCGTGTATGAGGACAAGGGCTGCACCGGAGTCAATATCCCTGACATCGACTTCTACTGGCGCGACGGAGTCATCTCCCCTGACTTCCGTTACCATGTCCTGAAGGACGACGACGCGCTCTTCGAGAAATGCATCATATACGACGGCGGCGCCCGCCGCTATGAGATAGCCGACCACTACCGCGAGGTCACCGACTATTGGAAGGACCTGGCAGCTGCCGCTGGCAAGACAGATTTCAAGGATTTCCTGGAGGAGAAGATAGGCCACGGGCTGGACATAGGCTTCGAGGACTGGCTCTCGCTCAACGCATACCGCGACCTGGACGAGGAGGAGATGACTTCACTGTATATCATGGAGCGCGATTTCCTCCGCAAGCCCCGCACCATAAGGGAGATATCCGAACGCCGCCTGCGCGAGTTCCGCCAGGCGCTGGGACTTTATGAAGAATCTTAAACCAACGATACGATGAGCAAAAACAAACTCGACTACGACTACACTGCCGGTCCGGTATCCAAGTCCGGCAGGAAGACCAACCTGAGCATGTTCATGGTCATGCTCGGATTCACCTTCTTCTCCGCATCCATGTGGGTGGGACAGGAGCTCGCCGACGGCCTCGACTTCTGGGGCTTCATCTGGGCCCTGCTCCTCGGCGGACTCATCCTCGGCGCCTATACCGGAGCCCTGGGCTACATCGGCGCCGACAGCGGCCTCACCCTGGACATGCTCTCGCACCGCAGCTTCGGCCGCAAGGGCAGTTGGCTGCCCAGCGCCATGATATCCTTCACCCAGATGGGCTGGTTCGGAGTCGGCCTCGCCATGTTTGCCATCCCCGTCGCCAAGGAGGTCTTCGGGCTTGACGTCACTCCCAACCACATGCCCACGCTCGGGTACGTGCTCGTCGCCGTCGCCGGCATCCTCATGACCGCCAGCGCGTATTTCGGCATCAAGAGCCTTACGGTCATCAGCTACATCGCAGTCCCACTCATCGCCATCCTCGGCACCGTCGCCATGATCCTCGCGGTCTCCCGCGGCGACGCCGGCCTCGTGGAGCAGTTCGCCAAGGGCACCAAGGACCTCGGCGTCATAGCCGGCGCAGGACTTGTCATAGGAAGTTTCGTATCGGGAGGAACGGCCACGCCTAACTTCGCCCGCTTCGCCAAGAACGGCAAGGTGGGCATCATCGTGACCGTCATCGCATTCTTCATCGGCAACAGCCTCATGTTCTTCTTCGGCGCCGTATCAAGCATTTACGCGGGCGGAAACGACATCTTCGAGGTCATGCTCAACCTCAACCTCTTCTACTTCGCCGTCCTCGTTCTCGGATTGAACATCTGGACCACCAACGACAACGCCCTCTACTCCGTCGGCCTCGGCCTGTCCAACATCACCGGCATCTCCAAGAAGACCATGGTGCTTGTCGGCGGCCTCATCGGAACGGTCGCGGCAGTGTGGCTCTACTGGAACTTCTGCGGCTGGCTCAACGTCCTCAACTGCACCCTGCCGCCCATCGGCGCCATCCTGATCATCGACTATTTCACGAGGAAGAAGGAATACGCCGACCCTGATGCCCCCATCAAGACCGTCAACTGGTTCGCCGTCGCCGGCGTGGTGCTGGGAGCCGTCGTGGCAAACCTCCTGAAGTGGGGCATCCCGTCCATCAACGGCATGGTGATAGCGGTGGCCGTGTACCTCCTCGGCCGCCTCGTCTGCAAGAAGTAAGACGATTCCTTAATACTTGAAACTGGAACCTCCGACGAACTCGCGAAGCAGGGACGTCGGGGGTATTTCCTTGCTAGGTACGGGCGTGAAGTAATGGATGAACTTCAGCAGCCTGTGCGCCTCGCAATACTCGGGACAGTTGCGGGGGACACTGGCAAGGATGGGCTCGGCGTAGTTGCGCAGCACGGCGAACTCGATGAGATAGGCCGAGTTGAACATCACATCGGCGTTCTCCTGGAAAGGAATGATCCATTTCTCCTCGGCGTCGCAGACGTTCTGCCACTGGCTTATGGTCTCGCGAGCGGTGAACGCTCCCTTGTTATAGTCGCGGATGATGCGGCGCAGGAGCCTGTTGTCGCTGGTCGGAATCCAGTTGTGGTCGTCCAGGGCAGTGCTGGTGAGTGTGGAGATGAAGATGCGGAACTTTCGGTTGTCGGGGATGCGGGCGGTCAGGCGGGGGTTCAGCGCGTGGATGCCCTCGATGAGAAGGACGGTATACTTGTCCAGGTGCAGGCGCTTGCCGTTATACTCCCTCTTGCCCGTAACGAAATTGTATTCAGGCACTTCCACGACTTTACCGGCCAGCAGGTCCAGCACGTCCCGCTCCAGCATGCCGTGGTCCACGGTATCGAAGTTGTCGAAATCGTAACTGCCGTCGGGCAGCTTCGGCGTGTCGATCCTGTTCACGAAATAGTCGTCCGTGGAGAAAGAGACGGGATGCAGGCCGCAAGCCTTGAGTTGGATGCTAAGGCGTTTGGTGACGGTGGTCTTGCCGCTGCTGCTGGGGCCGGTGATGAGTACGATGCGGACCGGATCCTCCTTGCGCCGGCAGCGCCTGTCTATCTCCTCCGCAATCTGGACGAGCTTCTTTTCCTGCAGGGCCTCGGCCACCTGGATGAGCTCGCTGGCATTGCCGCGCAGGCAGGCGTGGTTGACGTCGCCGACGGTCCTGAGGTCCATGTATTCGTTCCAGCGGAGGCTTTCGGAGAACATGCTGAAGGTCTTGGGCTGGTCGATGAAGGGAGCGAGGCGCTCCGGACGGTGCCTGTCGGGCATGCGCAGGAGTATGCCTCCCTGAAGCGGCTGGACCGCCCAAACCTGGAGGTAGGACGCCGACGGGACGAGACGGCCGTAATAATAGTCCGGGGTGTCTCCGAGCAGGTAATAATCCATATAGACCTGCCCGCTGGTCTCGATGAGCTTGACCTTGTCGTCCATGCCACGGTCCTTGAACAGGCGTATGGCATCCTCGATGGGAAGCTCGCGGCGGTGGAAAGGAGTATCCGCCGCGACTATCTCGCGCATCCTGGCGCCGATGCGGGCCACGTCGTCCTCAGTTACGGGGGTCCCGTCAGGCTTGTCGAGGGTACAGTAATAGCCGTTGCATACGGGATGCTCCATGTGGACCTTGGCACCGGGGAACACCTCTATGGCCGCCTTGTAGAGCAGGAAACTGAGCGAACGGCAGTACACGCGCATTCCGCTGGGGTCCCGGACGTCGATAAAACGCACGGAACGGCTGTTATAGACGCGGAAACGGAGGCCCTGGGAAACATTGTTGACCTTGGCCGAAACTATGGTGTAAGGCTGTTCGAACTCGAAGGCGGCGAGTATCTCCTGCAGGGTGGAACCCTCGGGGAACTCCTTCGAGGTACCTGTGTTCTGGCAACGGATCTGGAGCATGCTTGAATTGGCTATAGTTTGCGCAAATTTACCTCAAATATTTTATATATTTGCACCCGATAACAACCACATCATGAAAAAAATACTTGAAACACTTAAAACCTGGAAGTTCTGGAAGGAACTCATCATAATGACCCTCGGAATGCTGGTAGGAGCCGCCGCTGTGAACTATTTCCTCGTGCCTAGCAAGATCATCATCGGCAGCATCTCCGGTCTCTCCATCGTGCTTGCCGCCGTCCTCGAAGGACTGGGCATCACCATCAAGGTCAGTACGGTCATCGTGATCATCAACGCCATACTCCTGATCCTGGCCTATCTCCTAATAGGTCCCGAGTTCGGTCTCAAGACCGTTTACACGGCCCTTATCCTGGGTCCCATGATGGACCTCTGGGAGAAGATATACCCCGTGGCCAACTTCCTCACCGAGCCCGGCCAGACTTCCGTCATGAACGACCCGTGGTTCGACCTGCTATGCTTCGTGCTCCTGCTAAGTATTTCGCAGTCAATACTATTCAACATAAACGCATCTACCGGAGGACTTGACATCCTGGGCAAAATCGTCAACAAGTATTTCCACCTTGACATCGGCACCTCGGTGTCCGTGGCCGGCATCATCATCTGCTGCACGGCCTTCGCCATCAACCCGTTCAGGATGGTGGTCATTGGTATCATCGGCACCTTCATCAACGGCCTCTGCATCGACTACTTCACGGCCAGCATCAACAAGAGGAAACGCGTCTGCGTCATATCATCCGAGCATGAACGGATACGCGAGTACATCATCGACAAGCTCCAGCGCGGATGCAGCCTTTATGAAGTAATGGGTGGCTATTCCGGAGAGAAAAGCGTCGAGGTCCAGGCCCTCCTCACCCAGGAGGAGTTCGCCAACCTGCTGGCCTTCATGAAGGACAACGACATCAAGGCATTCACCACGGCCGGCAACGTCAGCGAGATCTACGGCCTGTGGCACCAGCACTCCGGCAGGAAGTGAGCCGCGTCGCCGTCATAGGGGCCGGAGCGGCCGGCTGCTTCTGCGTCGTCGGGCTGAAGAGAAGACTTCCCGATGCGGAGGTCATCGTACTCGAGGCAGGACGCAAGCCGCTTGCAAAGGTCGCCATAACAGGCGGCGGACGATGCAATTTCACCAATACATTCGAAGGCATAGACAGGCTTGAAGAAGCCTATCCGAGGGGCGCGCGGCTTATGAAGCGCGCCCTCATGCGTTTCAGCCAGGAAGACGCCAGGCGCTGGTTCGCGGCGGAAGGCGTTCCGTCCGTCGTCATGGACGGAGGGTGCGTGTTTCCGCAGTCGCAGGACGCGATGGACGTCGTACGCACACTGGAGCGCGCTATGAGGCTTGCGGGAGTGCAGGTCCGGTGCGGATCCAGGGTGTCAGGGATAGAAGACCTCGGGGGAAGGTTCAGGATAAGCTTCGCCGGATTCGATGAACCTCTCGAGACCGACAGGGTCGTCGTCACCACCGGCGGCTCGCCCTCCCCTTCCGGCATCTCTTTCCTGACTCCGCTGGATCTGGAAACAGTTCCTCCGGTTCCTTCCCTGTTCACTTTCAATATCGGCGACGAGGGGCTTAAGTCACTTATGGGAACCGTTGTGGAAAACGCGCTCGCCGGGCTGGCCGGGACGGGATTCCGCGCACGCGGCGCCCTGCTGGTCACGGACTGGGGCGTGAGCGGTCCGGCCATACTCAAATTGTCCTCGTATGCCGCCCGCCATCTGGCGGAGAACAAATATAACGGTACCCTGAACGTCTCGTGGCTTGGAACAGCCAACGAAAGTGAATGCCTCGATGTCGTCAGGGAACTGGCCGCTGCGGAACCGCGCAAGCTTGTGGCGTCCTGCGGGCCGAAGGCCCTTCCCGGCCGCCTGTGGCGGCACATCGCGGGGCGGGCCGGCCTGCGTGAGGAGCTCCGCTGGGCGGAGCTCGGCTCACGCGGCGCCGCCCGCCTCGCCTCCACCCTCGCCTGCGACGCCTACCCCGTCACCGGCCGCTGCCGCTTCAAGGACGAATTCGTGACCTGCGGCGGCGTCTCGCTCTCAGGACTGAACCTCAATACCCTCGAATCCAAAAAGCATCCAGGACTCCACTTTGCGGGTGAAGTCCTGGACGTTGATGCGATCACCGGAGGATTCAATCTCCAGGCGGCCTGGTCGATGGCCGAAACCGTGACGCAGGCTATTTCCTTCTGTGACGGCGGCGACGGCGGCGCTTCCTCTTCTTGTTAGTGAAGAACATCGCTGTGAAGAGTCCCGCGAACGTAAGGCCTATGATGACATAGGTCATCACGCTGGCGTTGTCGCCCTTGACGCGCGACCACATGGCCAGGAGCTTCTCCGTATCGTCGCCCCAGTCATGCTCGAGCGCACAGCGCTCTATTACCTCCTGGGGAGGATATAGGACGGGGTCGACGCGCACGCTGTCGGCTTCCGGTCCGAAGAAATAACTCAGGTTGATGGGGTCAAGCTCCTCGTCCACCTGCGACTCGAGCACCTCCCAGGCGCCGCTGGCGGCGACATAGCCGGTCTCCTCCATGTTGCGGATGACGATGTCGGGGCGGCACATGAAGTCGATGAAATAAGTCGCGGCCTTGATATTCCGGGCAAACTTAGGGATCACCCAGCCGTCGAACCAGACGGTACTTCCCTCCTTCGGGACGACATAATCCAGATAGACGCCCACGTCGGCGGCCTCATCCCTGGCCCACACCGCGTCGCCGCTCCAATTGAGCGAGATGACGCCGCGTCCCTTGGTCATCTGGTCCTTGCCGAAGTCGGCCTCCCAGCCAAGGACACCTTCCTTGACCTGCCTCAGGAAAGACTCCACCGCCGCTATGGACTCGTCGGAAGAGTCCCTCATAAGCTCGTCAAGAGTCACGCTTCCTTCCCGCAACTCCTTCTGCTTGAGATAGATGAGCACGGGACCATAGACATCGCGCGGGGCGTCCTTGATAAGGATCTGCCCTGAGAACTTGGGATTGCGTATGACGTCCCAGCTCGCCACCTCCTCCGGATCCACCTTCTCGATGTTATAGATGAGTCCCGTGGTTCCCCACATATACGCCACGGAATAGTCGTTGGCGTCGATGGAGGGATTGATGTCGCGGAACATCCTGATGATATACGGCGAAGCGTTCTGCTTGATATAGTTGATGTCGTCCGGGATGGACGCGAAGTCCAGCGGGACCAGAAGCCCGTTGTTGAGCATCCTCTCGATGATGTAGTCCGAAGGGCAGACGACATCATAATCCTCGTGTCCCTTCTCGATCTTGGAGAGCATCGTCTCGTTGACGTCGAAGGTCTGGTAAACGACCTCGATCGTCTCGCCGGTCTGCTCCCTGTACCACTCCTCGAACTCGGGGATAACGGACTCGTCGATATAGTCCGACCAGTTGTAGACCTTCAGTACCTCCTCGCGGTTCCCCCCGCAGGACATCAGGACGGCGGCGGCAGCCGCCAGGAACAGGAGTCTCTTCATTTATGCTTTCTTTTCAAGTTGTTTGGACTGACGGATGTTGATGACAAGCAGCACGACCAGGATGATAAGGAAGATGATGCTCATCAAAGGCTTCAGTTCGGGCGTAAGGCCTCCCTTGCGGGCGTCGGTGTAGATGTACGTCGAAAGGGTATCGAGACCTATGGTGCCGCGGGTGAAGAAAGTCACGACAAAGTCGTCCAGGCTCATGGTGAACGAAAGTATGAATCCGGATATCATTCCAGGACGGAGGGCCGGGACCAGGACCTTGCGGAAGGCCTGTGCCGGCGTCGCGCCCAGATCGAGGGCGGCCTCGTAGATGTTGGGGTTCATCTGGCGGAGCTTGGGCATGACATTCAGCACCACGTACGGCGTACAGAAAGTGATGTGCGCGAGTATGACCGTGGTATAGCCCTGGGAGATGCCCAGGAAGACGAAGAGAAGGAACAGCGAGACACCGGTGATGATGTCGGGGTTGATCATCGGGATGTTGTTCAGGAAGGTCATCGTCTGCTTCTTGGTGCCGTGCAAGTGGAAGATGCCGATGGCGGCAATCGTGCCGAGCAAAGTGGCCACGACAGACGCTACGAGCGCGATCAGGAGCGTATTCTTGACTGCGGAGAGAAGTCCTGAGGCATTCTGCATGCTGCCGTTGAAGAGGTTCTGGTAAAGGGCGGTCGAGAAGCCCGTCCAGTTACCCAGGGATTTGGCCTCTGTGAAGGAGAAGATGACGATGAATGCGATCGGGGCGTAGAGCACGATCAGCAGGAGCCAGATATATAACTTGGCGAAAAGTTTCTTCCAGTCCATCAGATAAGCCCTCCCGTCGCTTCCTCCTGCGCTTCACCGCCCTGCAGGAACGTGGTTATACCGATGATGAGGAGCATGACGAGCGAAAGGGCGGCGCCGTAGTTCCACATCGAGTTGTTGATGTTCTCCTGGATGATGGTACCGAAGAGCTTTATCTTGTTGTTGGTCAGGAACTCCGAGATGGCGAAGGTCGAGACCGTAGGCATGAAGACCATCATCACGCCGCTCATGATACCTGGCATCGAAAGCGGTAGGGTGACCTTGCGGAACACCTGTCCGGGTGTCGCGCCGAGGTCCTGCGCCGCCTCCGAATAGGACTTGTCCATCTTGTTCAGGACGTTATAGATCGGATAGATCATGAACGGCAGGTAGTCGTAGGCCATACCGAAGAGCAGCGTGCCCTTGCCCAGCGCGATGCCGGCCATGTTGAAGAGCTCGGCCGTGGCCAGGGTGCGCATGAGGGCGTTGATCCACATCGGGAGGATGAAGAGCACGACGGTCACCGCGCTGCGGTTGAGCCGCTTGTCCGCGAGGATATAGGCGGCCGGATAACCGAGAAGGATGCAGATGAACGTGTTCTCGATGGCCACCTCGATGGAGAGTGCAAAGGTGCTGAGGGCGTCCTTGTCCGTGAAGAACTTCCCGATGTTGGCGAGCGTGAAGTGCCCGGAACCGTCCTGCAGCGAGTAGAACACGATCAGCAGGAGCGGCAGCACCACGAAGAGCACCATGAAGATGAAGTAAGGCAGCGCCCAGGAAGAACGTTTATTCATTGCCTGCAGCCGGTTTGGAGAGTCGGATGTCCTCGGGGAGGATCTTGATGCCGACAAAGTCGCCCTTGTCCCAGATGTCGTTGGTGTCCACCCAGATGTTCTCGCCGCTTTCCGTCTTGACGGTCAGGTGGTAATGGTTGCCCATGTAGAGGATGAACACGACGTTGCCGGTGGTGTCTGCCTCCTCCTCGTAGTCAAGAAGGTCGACCTTCTCGAAGCGGATGGTTGCAACGACCTCGTCCCCTTCTTCGAAACCGGTGGTGTCGCACGCGAAGGTAGTGCCGAGGAACTCGACCTCACCCTCGCCGGTAACCTTGGCGGCGTAGGTGTTGGCCTCGCGTTCCTTCTTCATGACCTGGATATCGTCAGGATCGATATAGAGCATGACCTCGCTTCCGACGGGATAGGGGTCGTAATCCTGTATCATCAGTTCATAACCCGTGTCCGTATCTACCCACATCTCATAGTGGACTCCTTTGAAGATGCAGGAATTGACCTTGGCCTTGAACTGGCATTTGGCGGGGTCGGTCGTGAAGTATATGTCCTCGGGACGGACCACGACATCGACCTTCACGTCCTCGCCGAAGCCTTCGTCCACACAGTCGAACTCGTGCTTGATAAAGGCCACGCGGCGGTCACGTATCATCCTGCCTTTCAGGATGTTGCTCTCTCCTATGAAGTCCGCCACGAAGGCGTTTACAGGCTCGTTGTAGATGTCTGTCGGGGTGCCGATCTGCTGGATCTTGCCTTCGTTCATGACAACGATGGTGTCGGAAAGCGTAAGGGCCTCCTCCTGGTCGTGGGTCACGTAGATGAAGGTGATGCCGAGCTTCTTGTGCATCTCCTTGAGTTCGATCTGCATGTCCTTGCGCATCTTGAGGTCGAGGGCGGCGAGGGGTTCGTCGAGCAGCAGCACCTTAGGCTGGTTGATCAGCGCTCGGGCTATTGCCACGCGCTGCTGCTGGCCGCCGGAGAGCGACTCGACGTCGCGGTCCTCGTAATCGGACATGCTCACGAGCTTGAGCACCTTCATGACGCGCTTGTCGATCTCCTCCTCCGGCACCTTGTTGAGCTTCAGGCCGAACGCGATGTTGTCATAGACATCGAGATGCGGGAAAAGCGCATAGCGCTGGAAGACGGTGTTGAGGGGACGCTTGAAAGGCGGGACATCGGTGATGTCCTTGCCTTCCATGATGATCTTACCCTCATCGGCGGTGTTGAAGCCGGCGATGAAACGGAGCATGGTGGTCTTGCCGCAGCCCGAAGGGCCGAGCAAGGTCACGAACTCGCCACGCTTGATCTCAAGATTGATGTCATCCAGGACCGTTTTGTCGCCGAATGACTTGGAAAGATGTTCAACCTTGATGATGACATCGTTCTGGGACATTTTCGAGACTGCTTATTTTATGTTGATGGTCAGATTGTACAGTGCACCTACGTTGATGGAAAGGCCGGCGAAACCGTTGTCATACGCGACGACGGCGTGCAGGCGGAGGGCGTCGTTGTCCCTCAGCGGGAAATAATGCGCGGCAAGGCCTCCGAAGAAGCGTCCGTCGACGGCGTACAGGGGAAGGTTGAAGCCGTTCAGTTCGCGGCAGTCCTCAACGCCGGCCTTGAGGATAAGGTTCAGCTTGTCGCTAGGATCGTATTCGAAAGTGCCGGTGAAGGAGCCTTCATTGACATGGAGGTCCCTGTCGATGCGCCAGCTGGCGTCAGCCCCGACGGTATAACAGTCAGCGAACGAGTAAGTCAATCCAGCGTTGAGCATCTTGATGTAATGGGAGCGCTCATACCCGACAAAGTTCAGGGAAGCCAGATAACTGATGTCGTCCGCATCCCTGCGGGTAAGCACGGAAGCTGTATGGACTCCGTCCTGGAAGGGCTTTACGGTGAAGGGAGAGGATACGAGCTGGAGTGTCGAGGATGCGTACTCCCCGTGATTGAGGGTGACGTCACCTCCCCACTGATAGACCGGCATCTCATTCCATATCGTCGTGTTCAGGTCATAGTGCGATTCGTAGTCGTAGGCGTCCATCTCCCAGAGCCCGATGGATGTGAAGCACTTTCCGGCCGTGAAGGAGAAGTCACCCAGCGAATAAGTGAGGTTGGCCCAGTCGCACCAGGTGTTGACGTCGCAGTGGAAGAAAGTGTCCTGATACAGCGAAGCCGGCTCGTCGGAGAGCCAGTGGTTCATTATGGAAAACGAGAAATGTTCGCCGAAAGATCCTTCGAACAAGGTATAAAGAGAAGAGTTCGATAAGCTGAAGTCTGAGCCTGCTTCGGAACGGAAACCAACGTACGGATTGAGATCAATTCGCGGAATGATTGACAGTTGGGCGCTATTTCCAACATTCTCAGCATCTTGTGCGCGGACAAGAGTGGCAGACAGCGCAACAGCGATCAAAAAAAATATTCTTCTCATTTATCAACCATAAAATAAGGATTAGTTAATATTGGATGCAAATATAAGACATATTTTAGTTATTTTTGCGAATAAGAATAAAAAAAGACCCCATGAAACGCAATCTTCTCCTACTGCTGGTTTTTCTCGCTGCCATTCAGCCTCTTAGGGCCGATGAAGGCATGTGGCTGCCGGCCTTGATCTCACAGCGAATCGCAGACATGCAGGCCAAGGGTTTCAGGCTCTCGGCCGAGGATGTGTACAGTGTCAACCAGGCCTCCCTCAAGGACGCCGTAGTCCTGTTCGGCTCCGGCTGCACGGGCGAGCTCGTCTCCGACGAGGGACTGCTGTTCACCAACCATCACTGCGGCTACAGCTACATCCAGAGGCATTCGAGCGTCGAGCACGACTACCTCAAGGACGGCTTCTGGGCGATGAACCGCGGCGAGGAACTGCCCAACAGGGGTCTGACTGTCAGTTTCCTGGACAGGATGGAGGATGTCACGGACGCCGTGCTCAAGGGTTATGACACCTCGATGACCGAGGCGCAGCGCGACTCCGTCGTCAGGGTCAATTCCCGTGCGCTGACGGCGGCTGCCACCGCCGGAGGCAAGGGGCTGCGCGCCAGCGTCGAGGCGCTGTATTACGGCAACCAGTATTTCCTCTTCGTCTTCAAGGTGTACCGCGACGTCCGCCTGGTGGGCGCTCCCCCGTCCTCCATCGGCAAGTTCGGCGGCGACACCGACAACTGGATGTGGCCTCGCCACACGGGCGATTTCTCCATCTTCCGCGTCTATGCCGGCAAGGACAACGAGCCCGCCGACTATTCCGAGGACAATGTCCCCTACCGCCCGAAGAAGTCCTTCAAAATCTCCCGTGCAGGCGTGAAGGAGGGCGATTTCACCTTCGTTTACGGATGTCCCGGCAGCACCAAGGAGTACGCCATGTCCGAGGACGTGCGCTATGTCTCCGAGTTCTCCGATCCCCAGAAGATCGCGCTCCGCACCCTGAGGCTTGACAACATCAAGAAATACATGGACATGAGCCAGGCCGTCCGCATCCAGTATTCCTCCAAGGCCGCGAGCGTGTCCAACGCCTGGAAGAAATGGCAGGGCGAGGCCAAGGGCATCGAGAAGAACGATGTCGTCAATGTCAAGCGCGACTACGAGCGCCGCTTCAAGGCCTGGGCCAAGGGCACGCGCTATGAAGGCCTCGTGGAGCGTCTGGACAGCCTGTTCAACCGCCGCAACCCCTACTATCTCGCATACGAGTATTACACCGAGACCGCACGTACCATCGAACTGCTGTCTTTCGCCTCCAGTGTCAGGAACAACCTCGAAAATCCCCAAGCGCTGGCCAACACAGCCGAGTCTTTCTACAAGGACTATTTCCGTCCCATCGACGAGGAGAATTTCGTGGCTTTGATGGACGCTTTCGGCAAGAATCTCCCGGAGGATTTCCAGCCGGCATACTACAAGGAAAAGATGGCGGCATACGGCAGCGCCCAGGCCTGGGCTGACGACTTGTTTGCGCGCACTCTCTTCATCGACAAGGACAAGGTCCTGGCGCTGAAGGCCGAAGATTCGGACAAGGTCGAGGCCGACCCGGCCCTGGAGATGTACGACGCGTTCTACGACTGGTACAACGAAGACCTCAGGCCCGTCATCAACGAATGCAACTCCGAGATCAACCTGGCATACCGCGACTACATGCAGGGACAGATGGACTTCGAGAAGGACAAGGCCTTCTATCCTGACGCCAACCTCACCCTGCGCGTAGCGTACGGCCATGTCGAGGGCTACGCTCCCGCCGACGGAGTATATTATTATCCCGTGTCCACGCTTAAGGGCATCATCGAGAAGGACGATCCGAACATCTTCGATTACGACATCCCCCAGCGCCTCCGCGATATCTACGCCGAGGGCGGCCATGAGGACCAGCCGGTCTGCTTCCTCGCCACCAATCACACCTCAGGCGGTAATTCCGGCAGCCCGGTCATCAACGCCGACGGCAACCTCATCGGCATCAACTTCGACCGAGTCTGGGAGGGCACCATGAGCGACATCGTCTTCGATCCGGAAATCTGCCGCAACATCTCCCTGGACATCCGCTACCTGCTCTTCTGCATCGAGCAGATCGGCGGCGCCTCCTACCTCTTCGACGAAATGACCTTCGTCGACTAGTACATTGAAGGCTGAAGGCTTAGTGTCTCACAAACCCGTGGCCGCCCGTGGCCTCGTGAACGGGAGGGGCCCGCGCCGTCTGGCGTGGGAGGGATGGAGCGAAGCGAAAGGTTTGTGAGACACTAAGCCTTCAGCCTTCAGATCCGGTGGAGATAAGCCAGTCTTTCGGCCTCGGGGAACTTCTCGACGGCGTAGCGGAGCATAGTGCGGGGCATGGAGGCGGCGCGGGTGTAGAGAAAGGCTTCGAGGGCGGCCTTGTCACGCTTGCCGGCTTCGCGAAGGAGCCAGCCGACGGCTTTGTGGATGAGGTCGTGGGGATGGTGAAGCAGGATGTCCGCGATGGCGAAAGTGTCGTCCAGTTCGCCGTGGCGTATGAAGGTCATCGTGCTGACGATGCCTATGCGCTGCTCCCAGATAGTCTTTCCGTCCCTGGCAAGGTCATACAGGAGCGTGCGGTCCTTGTCCAGCAGCCATACTCCCAGCAAGGGATAGCATGACAGGTCCACAAGGTCCCAGTTATTGATGTATGCGGTGTGCGAGAGGTAGAAATCGACGCATTCCCGCCGCGTGATCCCGTAACGGCCCGGGGTTCTCCCGGCCTTGGTAAAAATCTGCACCAAGGCGAGGAGAGCCGCCAGCCTTACCTCGTGGTATCCGCTCGTAACACACTCCTCCAGCTCGGGAAAACCGACTTTCGACCAGCATGACTTGACCACATCCCGTGTTACCGGGACCTTGATGCCCAGGAACTTGTCCCCTTCGCCGTACTGGCCTGGACCGGTCTTGAAAAAGCGGGACAGGCCGGCAACCTGCGAGGGGTCGGCATGGGAGAGCATCTCCTGTAGCAGGACGTTCATCACCTGATAACCTTGACGGGAGTGAGGACGAAACGGAAGGAGTAGTCGGCGTACGGCAGCATGTAGTCGGAGATCGGCAGGGCGCCCCAGCTGTTGACACAGCCCAGACCCATCTGCGCCTTGTCGATCAGCAGGTTCGTCACCGGGTCCTCGTCGAGTTCGCCGGAGTGGCGCTGGACCTTGACCGGCCCCTCGTCGAGGGTGGAGACCCTGTAATGCAGGGCGGAAGCGGAGAACGGCTCCTCCGCCGTCACCTCCAATCCCATGCCGGAAGCATCGACGATGCGCCACCAGCGGATATCGGTCTTGGTACCGGTCTCCTGCGGGCGGATATAAGGGTAGAACTGCTCGGTCACACTCTGGTCGTAGATGCCAAGAGGCTGTGAGTCCTTGCGGTCGGAATAGTTCTCCACAGGACCGCGGCCGTAATAGACTACCCTCTCAAACGACTTTGGCATAGGCAGTTGCATTCCGAAACGGAAGAGGTTTGCAACCCGGGCTTCGGTCGGGACCGCTGTCATGGATTCGGTCACCTCGACTGCTCCGGCGTTGTTGATGCGGTAGGTCATGGAGAGCTTGGCGCCGACGGCGGTGAGATTGAATTCAGCCTTCACGACGGCAAGGCCATCTTCAACGGAGGCATCCAGGGAAGCGAGTTGCAGGCCCGGATCCTTCCAGGCCGCGTAGCGGCGCTGAAGGCCCGCGCCGAAGTCGTTGTCGGTCGGAGCACGCCAGAAATTCGGAGTGACGGACTCCCCTTCCGCGAGCATCTCGACACCGTCCACGCAGTAACGTACGATGGCACCGGTACGGCGCTGGAACAGGACTGTGAAACCATCTCCCGAGACCGTGATATAGTTACGGTCAGTCCCGTCGATGACGGGAACGGAGACAGGGACGTTGTTCGTGACGACATTGGCGAATGCAAGAGCTGGAGGCTGGAAAGAGCCGAGCGGGAGCTGCTGCTGTGCGACGGCGAAGCCGGCCGGCAGCATTCCCTCCGCCTCTTTCAGGACGTACTTGACATTCAGGAGCCATTCTCCCGGAGCATCCGTAGAGCCAAGAGCGAGGCGGATGCGTATCCGGCCCTGCGGCGCCGCGGACAGGTCGTCGACGCTGCCGATGCAGACCGTCTCACCGTCGCAAAGCAGCTCCCAGTCGAGCATATACGCCGACAGGTCGCGGAAGAAGTTCTCGTTAAATACCTCAATCTCTCCGGTCTTGGCGTCAAGCAGCGTAGTCCAGATATTCTGGTAATAGTAACCCACCTCGTACATGTGCGGATTGGGCACGCGGTCGGGGCTGATGAGGCCGTTGTCGCAGAAATTCTGGTCGCTGGAATCGAAACGGTTGAAATCGCCTCCGTAGGCATAGATCATCCTGCCGTCCTTGCCGGTCCAGCGTATGGACTGGTCCACGAAGTCCCAGATGAACCCTCCCTGGTATTTCGGATACTTGCGGATAAGGTCCCAATACTCCTTGAAGCCACCCTCGGAATTGCCCATGGCGTGGGCGTACTCGCACTGGATCAGCGGCCTGGTCTGGGCCGGATCCTCGCAGTATCGCACCACGTCGCGGTATTCCATGTACATCGGACAATAGATATCGGTCTTGCCGTTCTCGGACAGGGACCTCTCATACTGGACGGGACGCGAAGGGTCCATGTTCCTTACCCGGTCGTATGCATCGTTGAAATTGGGGCCCGAACCGCCTTCGTTGCCAAGGGACCAGACAATCACAGAAGGGTGGTTGCGGTTGCGCTGGACATTGCGGCGGTTCCTCTCAACGTGCGCGTCATGGAATAGAGGATTCTTGGCCAGCGTCGCCGGTCCGTAACCCATACCGTGCGACTCGACGTCCGCTTCGGCCACGACGTAGATGCCGTACTCGTCGCAGAGGTCGTACCAGTAATTGTCATTGGGATAGTGCGAGGTGCGTACCGCATTGATATTGAACTCCTTCATGATGCGGATGTCCTGCTCCATGCGCGCCCTGGGCACGACATAGCCCCCGTCGGGGTCCAGTTCGTGCCTGTCCGCGCCCTTGAACAGGACGGGTTGGCCGTTCACGAGCAGCTGCGAGCCCTTGATCTCGACTTTGCGGAAGCCGACCTTCACCGGAATCACCTCGGTCACGGCGCCCTTCTCAAGTGTAGACACCCTAAGGGTATAAAGATACGGGGTCTCGGCCGTCCACTTAAGGGGATCCGTCACTTCGAAAGTAGTATAGAGCGAACCGTCCATAACGCTCTTTGCAGATAGCTCCTTGGTGTCCACAACCATACCGGCAGGGTCCACCAGATCCACGACGGCCCCCAGTTTCGACGACACGTCCAACCTGACGAAAAGCGAACCGTCCTTGTACGAAGCGTCAAGGTCGGGAGTAACCTGGATATCGGCTACATGATTCTTCGGACGCGAATAGAGGTAGCTGTCGCGCGCCACGCCGCTGAAACGCCAGAAATCCTGACACTCGAGATAGGTGCCGTCGCACCAGCGGAAGACCTGGAACGCGATCAGGTTCTTCTGTCCCGGTACCACATACTTGGTCAGGTCGAACTCGCACTCCAGTTTGCTGTCCTCGCTGTAGCCCACGAACTTCCCGTTTACCCACAGGTAGATATTGGATGTCACGGAGCCGAAATGGGCGATGATCTCGCGTCCCTTCCACGAAGCCGGGACCTCGATCTCGCGCCTGTAAGAGCCTACGTGATTGTTCTTTACGGGTACGTGGGGAGGATTGTTCTCATATTGGTTGCCCCATGCGTAGTCTATGTTGACGTACAGGGGGTCGCCGTAGCCGTTCAGTTCCCAGATACCGGGAACGGGCATGGTGCCCCAGGCCTTGTCGTTGAAATCCGTCTTCCAGAAATCCGTCGGCCGGCTGTCTGCGTCCGCCACCCAGTCGAACTTCCAGAGTCCGTGCAGGGTCATGTAGTTGGCGGACTCTTCCGGGACGGCCGCGACAGCGGCCTCCGAGGACTCGTATGCGAAGAAATGGCTGTGCATGGGGGCGCGGTTCACGGAATTGATTTCCGGGTCCTGCCATTCATTGAAGGACTGTGCGGATGCTACGCCGGCGGCGAGAAACAGCGCGGCAAGGGATAAGAGCTTTCTCATGTGGTATCCGATAAGGGTTATTACTGCAAATTTACCATTTTTGCTATATTTGTGGAAACGAAATCCGCATCCCATGAAAAAAAGTGTCTCCCTCCTCTTCATCCTTCTCTGTGCGGCTGTCCAGGCCGCCCCGGTAAGTGTCACAAGCCCCGACGGGCGCCTCGCGGTCACCGTCTCCGACGAAGCCCGCTACAGCGTCACCCTTGACGGAAAGGACATCATCCGGCCCTCGTACGTCGGTTTCAATTCCAACAGAGGGGATTTCACCGTAACGGAAGTGACCGGCTCGCAGACGTCAAGGTTCGAAGGCGCCTACAAGCTGGACCGCATCAAGAAATCGGAGATACGCTACGACTACAATGTCCTTGTCTGTACCCTTACCAACAAGGCCGGGGACGCCATCAAGGTCGAGTTCCGCGTGAGCGACAGCGACGTGGCCTTCCGCTATGTGGTGGACAATCCCAAATGGGCCAGTATCAGGATCCTGGAAGAGAATACGAGATTCAATTTCCCGGCAGGGACGACTTCCTTCCTCACCCCGCAGAGCGACGCGATGATAGGCTGGCAGCGCACCAAGCCCAGTTACGAAGAGTTCTATTTTCTCGACAAGCCGCTGAATGAAAAGTCGCAGTACGGCCACGGCTACACCTTCCCCTGCCTCTTCAAGGTCGGGGACGACGGCTGGGCTCTGGTGAGCGAAACCGGCGTGGACAGCCGTTACTGCGGAGCACGGCTGAGCGACTGGGACCAGTTGGACGGATACAAGATTGAATTCCCCATGCCTGAGGAGAACGACGGCAACGGCACCGTGGAGCCGGCGTTCGCCGTCCCCGGCGCCACCCCGTGGCGAACCATCACCGTCGGCAGCACGCTGAAGCCGATAGCCGAGAGCACGGTCACCTGGGACGTAGTCGAGCCCCGCTACGAATCGAAACATGAGTACAAGTTCGGCAAGGGAACGTGGAGCTGGATCCTCTGGCAGGACGGAAGCATCAACTACGACGACCAGGTGAAGTACATCGACCTGGCGGCGGCGATGGATTTCCAATATGTTCTGGTGGACAATTTCTGGGACAAGAACATAGGCTACGACCGCATGGAGGAGCTCGTTAGATACGCCCACTCCAAGGGAGTCGACGTTTTCCTTTGGTACTCCTCGAGCGGCTACTGGAACGACATTTCGCAGTGCCCGCTCAACAAGATGGACAGCCCTGTTGAGCGCAAGCAGGAGATGAAATGGCTGCAGAGCATCGGTGTGAAGGGCATCAAGGTCGATTTTTTCGGAGGAGACAAGCAGGAGACGATGCGCATCTACGAAGGGGTGCTGAGCGACGCCGACGATTACGGCCTGATGGTCATCTTCCACGGCTGCACACTCCCCCGCGGCTGGGAAAGGATGTACCCCAACTACGTTGGCAGCGAGGCCGTGCGCGCCTCGGAGAACCTCGTCTTCGGCCAGCACGAGTGCGACATCGAGGCGCAGAACGCCACGTTGCATCCGTTCATCCGCAACGCTGTCGGCTGCATGGAGTTCGGCGGCTGCTTCCTGAACAAGCGCCTGAACAAGACCAATGCCCGCGGGCCCATACGCCGCACTACCGACGAATTCGAGCTGGCGACGGCTGTCCTCTTCCAGAACCCCATCCAGAACTTCGCACTTGCTCCGAACAATCTCGAGGACGCGCCGGCGTACTGCCTCGACTTCCTGCGCGGGGTGCCCACAACTTGGGATGAGATCCGCTACATCGACGGCTATCCCGGCAAGTATGCGGTCATTGCCCGCAAGAAGGCCGGCAAGTGGTACGTTGCCGCCATCAATGCCGACGAGGCCGCTTATACGATTGACCTCAAGGCAATTGCTGAGCAGTTCGGCTCCCCTGCTACGCTCACCGTCCTGCACGGCGGCGCGCAGCAATCTTTGGCCCCGAACTACAAGGCCAAACCCGGATCAAAAGCCGCAAAGAAAGCCAACCTCCTCTCCATCGCCCAGAACGACGGTGCCGTCATAGTCATAGAGTAATCCTTTCCCCTTCGGGCGAAGACTGTCCCCCCTGGGACGTGCTACCCGCGGCACGGGACATCTTCTGTGGTCAATAACTGACTAATCCTCAAGCAATTAGAATAATCCACTACCTCCATTAAACAGGGTAGTGGATTATTCTATCTTGCTGATAATCAAGTTATTGATTACCACGCATACTATTACAGTGCGGGGAGGAGATGGTCCCAGATGAGGTTGAGTTCCTCGGCCATGTCACGGATGTTGGCGGTCGTGACAATGACGGCGTCCTTTTCGGGGATGATGATGATGTACTGACCGTTGGCTCCGTCGGCGCGGAAGGCGTTATGGCGGCAGCGCCACATCTGGTAGCCGTAGCCCTGCATCCAGTCGTTATTGGTCGGATCCATGCCGCGCTCAACTGCCTGATACTGGTTCACGCCGGCATTGACGGACGGAACCTGGTTCTTGCCCATCTCAGCCACCCAGTCGGCAGGGATGACCTGCTTCCCTCCGAACTTGCCGCCGTTCAGGATGCACAGGCCCATGCGGGCGAGGTCCTCGGTCTTGAGGTACAGGCCCCAGCCGCCGGTATTGATGCCGGCGGGGCTCTCTTGCCATGTGGGCTTCTCTATGCCCAGGGGCTGCCATAGACGGGTGTCGAGGTAATCGACTACCTTCTGGCCGGAACGCTTCTGGACAGCGGCGGAGAGCACGTAAGTGCCGTAGCTGTTGTAGCAGTAGCAGGTACCGGGCTCATAGTCCAGATGGGACTCCAGGAATGCCTGCACCCAGTCACTGCTCCTGCGTACGGAGGCGGGTTCGGTGCCGTGTCCGGAGTTCATTGTCAGGAGGTTGCGCACCGTTACGCGCTTCATCGTGTCGGAAACGTTCTCAGTGACCAGCTCAGGGAAGATATCCACTATCTTCTCGTCGAGAGACATCAGGCCTTCGGAGATGGCGAAGCCGACCGCCGTTGAAGTGAAGGTCTTGCTGACGGAATTGAGGATGTGCGCGGAGTCGCCCTGGAAGAACTTCTCCTCCAGGACCTTGTCGTGCTGGAGCACCATGATGCTGTGAAGGTCCTCCTTGCAGTCGGCGACTGCCTGGAGGTATGAGGCGAAAGCCTTGTCGAGATCAGCGGAGGGCTTGCCCCGCATGAGGGGTTTGTCGGCGGTATTGCCCGCGCAGGCTCCGAGCGCCAGCATCGCGGCGCCGAGGATCAGAAGTCTAAAGTATTTCATGGTTTTGAAGTGGAAAAGCGGTCAGATTATTTGAAAAGGAGCGGGACGAACTCGCTGAGGTAGATCCTCCAGTTGCGCCAGATGTGGCCGCCGTCGGTCTCCATATACTGGTAAGGATAGCCGGCCGCGTCGAGTTTGGCGCGGAACTCATTGTTGGACTGGATGAGGAAATCGGTGCTGCCGATGCCGATCCAGAGGAGCGCGGGCTTCTTGGAGAAGTAGGCGGCGAGCTTGCCGTCGACGTTGTCGTAAATCTCCTTGTGCGTCGCGGTCTGCTCGGAACCGGTGCCGATGGCTGCGGAGAACATGCCGGAGTAGTTGAACATGTCGGGGTTGTTCAGCGTGACGTACAGCGTGTGGAAACCGCCCATGGAGAGGCCGCAGATGGCACGGCTCTGCTTCTTGGCGATGGTGCGGTAATGGCTGTCGATGAAATTCACCACCTCAGGGAAGGAGGTCTCGAAGGTGCCCTCCATGGTCTGCGGCAGGGACATGGTCGGACGGGTGTAGCCGGTGGAATTCTCAAGCGGGGCGGCCTCCTCCGAGATGTTGCCGTTGGTGAAGACAACGATCATGGGCTTGGCCTGGCCGCGGGCGATGAGGTTGTCGAGGATCTGGGTGGCACGGCCCTGGGTGACCCATGCATCCTCGTCACCGCCGATGCCGTGAAGGACGTAGAGGACGGGATACTTGGCCTTGGGATTGTCCTCATATCCGGCCGGGGTGTAGACGGTCAGACGGCGATCGAAACCGGCGGTCTTGCTGGGATACCAGACCTTGGAAACGGTTCCGTGGGGGACGCGGTGTACGGCGTACAGGTCGGAACGGGCGCCGGGCTCGGTCACGAGCAGCACGCTGGAGAGCGAGGAGACGTCGCGGTTCACGAAGACGTTGTTGGGGTCGATGGTCGAAGTCCCGTCGACGGAGAAGGTGTAGTTGTAGAACTCGGGGGCTACCTTGAAGGGAGTGGTGTACTCCCACACGCCGTTCTCGCCTTCCTTGAGGTCGGCGGGAACGGTAGCCTCGGCGACGATGGTCTGGTCGCCCATCTTGTACTCGACCTTCTGCGGGGGAAGGAAATCACCGGACACGGTGACCTTGACAGCCTTGGGGGCACGGTAGCGGAAAGTGACGGTGCCGTCCTCGTTTATGACGGGAGACTCCACGCCGGCGCCTCCGAAAAGGGCCTGCTGCGCAAAGGAAGAAACGCCCAGCAGCAGGGCTGCGATAACGATTGCAATCTTTTTCATGTCAATTATTTATTGAATGTTTCTCCTATCTTTACAAGGGCCTTCCGGAGGCACACAGGCCAGAAATTCCAGTCGTGGCCACCGGCACGCTCGATGAAATCCACGTTGAGTCCGCAACCGCGCAGAGCAGTCACCATACTCCTGACCCCGCCGATGCCGACGGTATAGTCATCGGTACCGGACTCGACGGTAATCGGAGGATACTCGAGAGGCTCATGCGCCATGGCGAGAGCCGTGAATACCGCCTCGTCGGAAGCCGGGCTCATGGCATATGCGTACTTGAACTTCGACGGATATTTCAGGGCATGATACAGGGAACCGTAGCCGCCCATGGAGAGGCCGGCCACAGCCCGCTTGCCGTTACAGCGGAATTTCTTCTCAATCTCCGGCATGAGCGTTTCGTGCATGAAAGACTCGTAGTCCCCGGTGTAGAAAGAGGTCAGTCCGTTGGGCATGACTATCACCATCGGGACGCCCTTTTCATGGATGTAGTTGTCCGCGATGTTGGAGGCGCCGCCTTTCTGTATCCATGAATCGTTGTCGTCGCCATAGCCGTGAAGCAGGTACAGGAAGGGATAGGTCCTGTTCTCATCGTATCCGGCGGGAAGCCAGACGGTGGTGACGAGCTGCTTTTTCAGTTCAGGACTGTAAAGCGAGACACGCTCTATCTTGCCGGGAATCACCGGATCCTCATCCGGAGTCTCAGGCTCAGCGTTCCCGCCGCATGATACGGCCAGAAAGAGGGCTGCCAGACAGAGAAAGCGTCCTGAAAGGACCGAAATAGTATTATTAACGGTCAAAGTCATGGTCATGCGCATTGGTTTGTTTCTACAAATATCGTCTATTTTCATGACATAACGTTTTCCTCATTGACAAATGCTTTTCCTGATGTTCTGACAGGAGGGACGATTGTACAATTATCATAGGATTTGTTAAAAAATGACTATTTTTATGAGCTAATCGAACTTGAATGAACATGAGATTCGGACTAATCGCGCCCATTGTGCTGCTCCTGGCTTCGTGCTCCGGTGCCGGGAAGCATTCGCTGCCGCTTGAGGATCCCGGGAAGGTCGTGATCTCCGACAGGATATCCAACCAGATGGTCAGCTCCTTCGCCGAGGATGACGACGGACATGTCTGGATAGGCACTTTCAGGGGCCTGAACAAATACGACGTACACGAATACCACCAGTACTTCTGCGCGGACGACACCACCGGGCTCCCGGACAACCGCGTCAACTCGCTGTTCCGGAGCGGTGACGGCAAGCTTTGGGTGGCGACCGTGAACGGCGTCGCCGTACATACGGACAAGGGGGACTTCCAGCGCATCGGCATGCCCGGGGGTAACCAGAGCGTCACCAGGATCCTGGAGACCTCAGGAGGAACGGTGCTCTTCAGCAACAACACCAACCTTTTCAGGTATTCCCCCGAAGAGGACGCCCTCATTCCGGTCATCCGCGGGATGAACGCCTTCAACCAGGCCCTGGTCCTCGACAGGGATGACAGGCTCTGGGTTCCCACACAGGAGGGGGTCGACTGCTATGAGACGGCCTCGTTCACGAAAGTGACCTCGATCCAGGTACCGTATCAGGTCTATCACATGGAATACACGGGGAACGGCGAGATCTGGATGTCCGGCATCGGGAACATCAGCTGCTATGACACCCGGGCCATGCAGTGGAAGGAACTGCCCGAGGCCGTAAGGAAGGAAAAACGGATCATGGACGGAGACGTCGATATTATCTATTCCGTCGATGACCGCACCATCCTGATCCACGTCATCGGAGTGGGCATGTTCGACTATTACCGCACCGCGGAAAGCGTCACTTTCCAGGATGATGCGGGTTTCCCCTTCGACCTTCCGGACTCCGACATCAGCACCATCTTCCGGGACAGCCGGCAGAACCTCTGGTTCGGCACGACGGACCACGGCTACAGCGTCTCATACCGTTACAAGGACCAGTTCAACAGCAACAAGTTGTTGGCTTCGTTCTTCGCGGGCAAGACCGTAACCTCGCTCTTCCTGGAGGACGCCGGAAGGCTTTGGATCACTACACAGGCGGACGGCCTGTTCATCTACGACCTGGAAGCCCGTGAAATACGGCCCGTCGACGCCTCACGTCTTCCGGACAACAATGAGATTGGATATATACGTCCCGCCAGGGTGCTCAAAGCCTCGAACGGAGACATCTGGGTTCTGTTCCCCGAGAAATACCAGGCGGTCAGGTGCCGCTTCGACGGAAGGAACCTGCACAGGATCGACGCGGTCTGGATTGTGAATCCAATGGCAGTCGCAGAAGACGACCGGGGTAATATCTGGATCGGGGGCATGTTCGGGGCCCTGGTGCGTTATGATCCGGCAAGCCGGGCCGTGACGCCTGTACCCATGACAGGCGCCTCGGGCCTGTCATATATTTCGGACCTTCTGGTCACGGAACCCGGAAGGATGATGGCCGCCGTTTACAATACCGGGATGTTCGAGGTGGACACTTATTCCCTCGAGGCCACGGAACTTATCCTGAGCGAGGAGGAGAGGGCGGCTTGCATACGCCGCTCCGAACTGGCCCCCAACAAGCTGTTCATGGACAGGTCGGGCGACTTCTGGACAGGTACCATTGCCAACGGCCTCCTCAAGACCACAAGGGATTCGGGGACAGCCCCGGTAGCGGGTGCACCATGCCAGGACATCACTTCCATCGAACAGGACCTCCAGGGAAATATCTGGGTGTCCACGATGAACGGCCTCGGCAGATACGACCGCGACAGCGGCTCGTTCGTCAACTACTTCGAGGCGGACGGCATCGGAGGGAACCAGTTCTCCAACAGGGCCTCGTGCCTGCTGCCCGACGGCACTCTCGTTTTCGGAGGCACACACGGCATTACCTGGTTCAATCCGCTGGACGTGCCCCAGAAGCGTACCGTCCCCCTGGTATTCGAGGACCTCAAGATACTCAACCGGCTTGTGCGGCCGGAAGACGGGGGCCCTGTGGAAAAGGAACTCGCACGCTGTCCCGACATACTGCTCAGGGACTGGCAGGACGCCTTCAGCATATCATTCGCGGCGCTTGACTACAGTGAACACGAAAGGACGCACTATTACTACATGCTGGAGGGTTTCGACCGCGACTGGATAGACGCCGGCAACAACCATGAAGCCTTCTACGGCAACCTCAAAGCCGGCAAATACCGATTCAAGGTAAGGATCACCAACAACAACGAGAGCATAGTCGAGACCGAGAAGGCTCTCAATATCAGAGTGTTGCCTCCTTGGTACGGGACATGGTGGGCGAAGCTCCTGCTGGCCCTGGCCATCGTAATGCTGGTCGGAGGGCTGTGGCTCATGTCCAGGAAGATACGCAGGGAGAGGGCCGAGGCGGCGGCGCGCGTGAGGGACGAAAGGATCGAACGCGAACGTGCCGAGGCCGCCCGCCGGCAGGAGGAGGAGCTCAGCAAGGTCCAGATGCGGTACTTCTCCAATGTCGCCCATGAGTTCCGCACCCCTCTCACCATGATAGCCGGTCCCGCTTCACAGCTGGCGGACTCCCCCGGCATCACGGGACAGGACCGCCAGCTGGCCGGCATTATCAGGCGCAATTCCGACTGGATGCTCAGCCTGGTCAACCAGCTGCTCGACTTCAACCGCATAGGCGACAGCAAGCTCCAGATGAATGTCGCCAATACGGACATCGCAGCCCCTCTGAGGTCGGTCGCGGACATGTTCCGCTTCAATGCGGAATCCAAGCGCATCGAGCTTTCCACCTACGGCCTTGACGACCCCTTCATCATGTGGGCGGACGTGGACAAGGTCAGGAAGGTGGTCATGAACCTCCTGGCAAATGCCCTGAAGTTCACGCCGGCCGGAGGTAAGGTGTCGCTTTCCTTCGATGTCCTTGGACGGACAGAAGCCGCGTCGGCGTTCCCCCTGAAAGAGACGGACACCGACACGCAGTGGGCATGCATCTCCGTCTCCGACAGCGGCTGCGGCATCCCTGGTGGTGAGGAGGAGAAGATCTTCGAGAGATTCTACCAGGCCGGCAATCAGGGCGACACGCAAGGCTCGGGCATAGGCCTTTACTACTCCCGGGCCCTGACCGGTCTGCACCACGGCTACATAAAGGCCGCCAACCGGCCGGAAGGCGGCGCCGTATTCAGCGTGGTCCTTCCGGCGAGCGCGTCTTCATACTTGGAGGACGAGCGGACGGAAGCGGTTCAGGAGGTGATGATGCCGCAAGCGGCCCATGAGGCTTCCGAGGCCTCTGAGGAGGCCGGAAACTCCAGGCCGCGCATCGCGGTCGTTGACGACGACATCGACATCGCCAACTACGTCAAGGTCCTGCTCTCCCCCAACTACAACGTTACGGTCTATTTCGACGGGGACAGCGCCCTCAAGGGCATGACCGAAGAGACCCCGAACCTGATAATCAGCGACGTGGTCATGCCGGGCATGAGCGGCTACGAACTCTGCAAGGCGGTCAAGGGCGAACTCCAGCTCAGCCATATCCCTGTGGTCCTCGTCACCGCGAAGGTGGCCGTCGAGAACCAGGTGGAAGGCCTTGGAGTCGGCGCCGACGCCTACGTCACCAAGCCCTTCCAGCCTGCATACCTGCTCGCCCTGGTCAAGTCGCTCCTAGAGAACCGCGAGAAACTCCACCGTCTGCTCGGAGCGGCCACCACGGCCGAGGAAATAGGTACGGAGGAACTTACCCCCAGGGACAAGGCCTTCATGAAAGACCTCTACGAGCTTATGGAGAAGGAAATTGCTGATTCCGAACTGGACATCACACGCATCAGCGAAAAGATGCGCATGTCCCGCACGAAGTTCTATTACAAGGTGAAAGGCCTGACCGGAGAGAATCCCAGCGCATTCTTCAAGCGCTACAAACTCAACTTCGCGGCAAACCTCCTCAAGGAGGGCAGATACAACATGTCGGAGATAGCCTACATGACGGGGTTCAACACGCTCTCCCACTTCTCAACCTCCTTCAAGAAACAGTTCGGCGTCCCGCCTTCTGAATTTATAGGATAACACTATCTCAAAAATATTATTATATTTGCATTGATATCTCAGAAGCCACGACTAACCTTTATTGATATGAAAAGAATCATCACAACCCTTCTGGCGACGTCCATGCTGCTTATGGGCACCACCGCCTTTGCGCAGATGTCTGTCGGCGCAGGTTATCTCAACTCCACCATGAAGACCACTGTCGGCAATCAGTCCAGCTCGCTTCCGTCCAACGGATTCTACGCCGGAGCGGAGTATCTTATCTCCGAGGGTACCGGTTACGGCATCAGCGTGGGAGCATACTACTCCTACATCACTTCCAAGTCCTCCGCTTCAACCAGCATTTTCGGAATCAACATCGGAGCTTCCTCCAAGGTTGAGGAGATGTATATCGATGTCCCCGTGCACTTCAATTATTCGATAGACCTTTCACCTTCGATGAGGGGATTCATCTATGCCGGTCCCACCTTCAGCTGCGGCGTTTCGTCCACCACTGAACTCAGCGGATCCATCGGCAGCGTCGGAGGCAATACCGGCAAGCGCGACAACTATGCCAGTGGAGACTACGGCCGTTTCGATATCCTAGTCGGTGGCGGCGCAGGACTTGATTTCGGCAAGCTTCGTTTCACCGTCGGTTATGACCTTGGTATGCTGAACCGCGTCTCTTCAGACAACTACGTTCAGAAGAGGAACGTTCTCCACGCCGGTATAGGTTTCCTATTCTAATCCGATACAGCCATGAAGCTCGACGGCAGAAGAGAAAGTACGAACGTTGACGACCGCAGGGGCGGCAGTACCATCGCGAAAGCCGGCGGTATCGGTCTCGGCGGCATCATCATCATCGGTCTCATTACCATGCTGCTCGGCGGAGACCCCACCGACGTGCTCAGGAACGTCCAGGATATGGGCGGCGGCAGCACCATGCAGGTCGACCCCAACTGGCAGCCCAGCGCCGAGGAGGAAGAACTCGCGACCTTCGCGAAGCAGATCCTCGCCGGCACCGAGGACGTCTGGACCAAGATCTTCCAGCAGAACGGCAGGACTTACGAGCCCCCGAGGCTGGTCCTTTTCTCCAATGCGGTACAGTCAGGATGCGGCGGCGCCACATCCTCTTCCGGACCGTTCTACTGCAGCGCGGACCGCAGCGTCTACATCGACCTTTCGTTCTTCACTTCGATGAAACGTACTATCGGAGCCGACGGAGACTTCGCCTATGCCTACGTCATCGCCCATGAGGTCGGCCACCACGTGCAGAACCTGCTCGGCGTCCTGAACCAAGCCCACAGCCAGATGTCACGCGTCAGCCAGGCCCAGAGCAACCAGATCAGCGTCCGCCTGGAGCTCCAGGCCGACTTCTACGCCGGCATCTGGGGCTACTATGACAACAAGATGTTCGGCTCGCTCGAGGACGGCGACATCGACGAGGCGCTCAACGCCGCCTCCAAGATCGGCGACGACTACCTCCAGAAGAAGTCCCAGGGCTACACTATTCCCGAGTCCTTCAACCATGGTACCTCGGCACAGCGCCACAGGTGGCTGAAGAAGGGCCTCACCACAGGCAACCTCAATCTCGGCGACACCTTCTCCCCCGCCTACAAGGACCTGTAGGACTTAGTTGAAAACATTATTGTTCGCCCGCGCCGTCTCCGATGGTGCGGGCGATCTTGTCTATGTTGAGGCTGCGGGCGGAGGCGTCGAGGATCTCCTTGTAGATGCCGCCCTGCTTGTAGACCTCGTCGGGATTGCCGCCCTGCTCCACGCGGCCTTCCTTGAGGGCGTAGATGACGTCGCTGTCGATGATCTGTGATATGCTGTGCGAGATGATGATGACGGTGCGGTTCTGCTTGATGGCGTCGATGCTGTTCTTGATCTGCTCGGTGGCCACGGCGTCGAGGCTGGCGGTGGGCTCGTCGAGGAAGATGATCGGAGGGTTCTTGAGGAACATGCGGGCTATGGCGACGCGCTGCTGCTGGCCGCCGGAAAGAAGGGTGGCCTTGGTGTTGAAGCCGTCGGGAAGCCCCTGGATCTGGTCGAGGAGATAGGCCTTCTTAGCAGCCATAAGTACCTCTGCATGAGTGGCATTTGGATTGCCGTACTTGATGTTCTCCTCAACGCTGCCGTCAAAAATGTGGTTCTTCTGGAGCACGAGGCCGATGTTCTCGCGGAGGAACTTGGTATCCCATTCGCGCAGGTCCACCCCGTCAAGCGTAATGGAGCCGCAGTCGGGCTCGTAGAACTTGTCGAGAAGGTTCACGATGGTACTCTTTCCGGCTCCGGAGAGGCCGACGAAGGCGGTGATCTTTCCTGGCTGGATCCTCATGTTGATATTGTGCAGGGCCTTGTTGCCGTTGGGATAGGTGAAGTCCACGCCCTTGATCTCGAAGTTGCCGCGGACGCTGCTGGGCTTGTATCCGCCGGAAGGCTCGACCTCGTCATCGGAATCAAGGATGTCGAAGAATCCCTCGGCATATACCAGGGCCTCGTTCATGTTGTCGAAGATCATCTGGAGCTGGCGGATCGGGGCTATGACGTTGGAGAAGAGCATGATATGGTACATGATCTTACCGATGGTCATGCCGGGATAGCCGATCAGTACGAGGTAAGCGGTAAGGATGATGATGAGCACGGTGCCGACCTGCTGGACGAAGCTCTTGAGGCCGTCGAAGAGGAAGCTGATCTTGCGCGTGGCCATCTGGTTGTTGGTCAAACGGACCTGGAGGTCGAGCTGCTTGTCGCCCTCGATGCGCTCGCGGTTGAAGGACTTGATGACGTTGATGCTCTCGATGATGTTCATGATGCCGTTGCTCTTCTGCTCGTGGTAGGAGCGCATCTCCCTGCGCCAGCCTCGCAGTTTCTTGGCCTGCAGCCAGGTGATGAGGAAGTAGAGCGGGACAATCAGCAGGGCGGTAAGACCGACATAGATGTTGGCGGCGAATATGAGGATGAGGGCCAGGCCTGCACTGGTGAACATCGGCAGGAGGTCGATGAAGACGTTGTTGACGGTGTTGGTGAGGCTGTCCACTCCCCTGTCGATACGGGTCTGGAGCTTGCCGGGTTCATTGCCGTTGGCGGAGAAGAAGGCCATGCGGAAGGTAAGCATCTTCTCGATGACGGCCTGGGCCAGGTCGCGGGAGACGAGTATGCGCATCCTCATGCCGAAATACTTCTGGGCGAATCCGATAAGGACCGTCAGGAGTTCCTTTCCGAGGAGGACTATGGAAATGATGGTGAGGATGCGGGCTGCCTTGGACCATGCGAAGTCCTTGGCGGTCACGAGGGCGTTGACCGAGTCGACGGTTTTGTCGAGCACGATGGCGTTCACCTGTGCGAACAGGGAGCTGATGAGCGTCAGGACAAGGGTGGCGACAACCAGCCACTTGTAGGGGATGACATACTTCCAGATCTTGCCGAAGAGCTCCCAGATGGTCATGTTGGTCCGTTTCTTCATATGTAAGCCTTTCTATATTTCAAACTGCCGAAGTTCTGATAATAAAGCATTCCGGTGGTGTCGGTGACATATTTGGCGTCTACCCTCTCCCAGGTCGCCGGATTGACGGCGAAGAGTACGGGGTCGCGCCGGCTTTCGAGCTCGAAGCCGAGCTCCCGATAGGCCCGGCCGTCGGACCATTCCAGGTCGGCGAAGGTCGTGACATGCTCGGGATGAAGCTCCGAGACGAAAGCGTCGAGGAGCTTGCCCATGCCACCCTCGACCCGGATGCCCGGAAGGGAGGCGTACCGCACCCACTCGTGGGTACGTATGCGGCCGCCATCTACGGTGCGGTTACGCGCCTTGGAGAAGGTCGCCACGGCGACGAGGGTGCCGGGGAGCAGAGAGGCGTAGACAGATTCCTTCGCTTCGCTCGGAATGACAGACTTTTCGCCGGTGACACGCTCAACGAAGAGTCCGTAGCGGAAACGGCTGAGGGCGTCACCATAGCTGTGCGTTTCCGAGAGGAACCGCGCGGCAGCGGCGTGCTCGACGCGACGGACGGAGCAGTTGCGCGCGTACACCTGGCGGAAGCACCCTGAATGCGCGAGCAGGCGGGCGCGCACGGAGTCGCCGTCGGCGCGCCAGCGGTCCTCGGCGATGAAAATCGCCCGGCCCGCCAGGGGCGCCAGGGCCCGGGCCTGCGCCGCCGCGGCGTCCGGCGTCCGTGCCGTCACCGGCACGGGGACAGCCTCCAGCCGCCCCTCAAGGCCGTTTTCGGCCATGAAGCGATTAAACTCCCCGACAAAGTCCATATCAATCACAAATTTATTGAAAAAGCGGTAAAAACAAAAGGAGCGCCGATTTCTGATTTTGAGTTTTTTGGACTATATTTGTAGATTAGGAAACAATTAAACAACATACGACTATGTACGACAACGAAAAAGGCTTTTATGTCGCCCACGGCCCCAAGGGCCCCATCTCGATCATCGGCAAGATGGCGAACCGCCACGGACTCATTTCCGGAGCCACCGGCACCGGTAAGACCGTCACTCTCCAGGTCCTCGCAGAGTCCTTCTGCCAGGCCGGAGTCCCCTGCTTCATGGCGGACATGAAGGGTGACCTGAGCGGCATCAGCCAGACGGGCTCCATGTCTAACTTCATCCAGAAGCGCTGCGTGGAGTTCGGCATCGAGAATCCCGACTTCCACGGCTGTCCCGTCCGTTTCTACGACGTCTTCGGCGAGCAGGGCCACCCCATGCGCACCACCATCTCCAACATGGGCCCGCAGCTCCTCGCCCGCCTCATGGGCCTCAACGAGACCCAGACCGGGGTGCTCAACATAGTGTTCCGCGTCGCCGACGACCGCGGCCTGCTTCTCCTTGACCTCAAGGACCTCCGCGCCATGCTGGGTTATGTCGCCGAGCACGCTTCCGAGTTCACCGCCAACTACGGCACCGTCACCGCGATGAGCGTCGGCGCCATCCAGCGCGCCCTCCTCGAGCTCGACAACCAGGGCGCCGCCAAGTTCTTCGGCGAGCCTTCGTTCGACATCTATGACCTCATCCAGTGCGAACAGGGCAAGGGCATCATGAGCGTACTCGCGGCTGACAAGCTGATGCTCAATCCCAAGCTTTACTCCACCTTCCTCCTCTGGCTCATGAGCGACCTGTACGCCCAGCTGCCCGAGGTCGGCGACATGGAGCTTCCCAAGCTTGTGTTCTTTTTCGACGAGGCCCACACCCTCTTCGAGGACACCCCCAAGGCCCTCGTGAGCAAGATCGAGCAGGTCATCCGCCTCATCCGAAGCAAGGGCGTCGGCATCTATTTCGTCACCCAGAACCCGACCGACGTGCCTGACAACATCGCCGGACAGCTCGGAAACCGCGTCCAGCACGCCCTGCGCGCGTACAGCCCGAAGGAGCAGAAGGTCGTCAAGGCAGCCGCCGAAACCTTCCGCGCCAACCCCGAATTCAAGACCGAGGACGCCATAATGGAGCTCGGCACCGGCGAGGCCCTCGTCTCGTTCCTCGACGAAAAGGGCGCCCCGACCATGGTCGAGCGCGCAAAGATACTCTTCCCTCTCAGCCAGATCGGCGCCATCACCGAGAGCCAGCGCGAGACCATCATCAAGCAGTCTCGCATCTACGGCCGCTACGACCACATGATCGACCGCGAGAGCGCGTTCGAACTGCTGCTCGCCGAGAGCGAGGTCGCGGCCAAGCAGGCTGAGAAGGAGCGCGCCGAGGCAGAAGCCGCCAAGGAGGCTGAAAAGAAGGCCCGCGAAGCCGCGAAGGAAGAAGAAAAGGCCGCAAAGGCTGCCGAGAAGGAGAAGGAGGCCATAGCAAAGAAGAAGGCATCCAAGTCAAAGAAATCCGTTGGAAAAGCCATACTCGGAGCCGCTGTCGGAGCCGCCATCACAAGTGTCACCAACAGCATAGGCAACGAAGTCGCCAACAGCGTGACGGGCAAGAAGTCCAAGACCAAGACCTCCGCCAAGGACGTCGCCGGCAAGGCCGTCAAGTCCGCCACCACCACTGCGATGCGCAAACTCACCCGCTCAATCCTCGGAAACCTCATCAAATAAGGCATGGGCAAATTCTACGACGAACTTTGCAAAGACTACCGCTTCAAGGAGGGCCTCAAGACCTGCATCAATTGCGGAACCTGTACGGCCATCTGCCCTGCGGCGGAGTTCTACAGATATGACCCGCGTAAGATAGTGGACACGGTCCAGCGCAAGGACGATGCTGCCATTGAAGCCCTGCTCAAGAGCGAGACAATCTGGTACTGTGGCGAATGCATGTCCTGCGTCACTCGCTGTCCTCGCAAGAACGGCCCCGGCCTGGTGATCATGGCCCTTCGCAACCTCTCCATCAAACTCGGCTACTTCACAGAGTCGGAGAAAGGAAGACAGGTCTATCCCCTCACCAAGGCACTCAACGGCAATGTCCTCAACTACGGATACTGCGTTCATCCCGCCACGTTCGCCTACTCGGACCATCCCGAGGCGGGACCAGTCTTCGAATGGGTGCTGAATAACAAGGAAGACGTCTATGGAAGGTTAGGAGCCAATTACCAGGGCAAGGGTCCTGGCGTCCTCAGACACATCCCCCAGGAAGACCTCGACGAACTAAAGGCCATCTATGACGTCTCCGGTGGCACTGAGCGTCTCGAACTGGTCGAGAAGTATTCCAGGGCCAAGGCTGAAGAGATGGGGATGAGCATTGAAGAGTATACCGCCTATACCTTCAATCATATCTCACCAGGGCATTTCAACAACGAACAATAACATAATGATATACCAAGGCAAGCAGAAGATCTGGTCAGACTACCAGAAAGACATCCCGGACGATCACTGGTTCTATGTCCGCAGTTGTATCCGGCAGAGTTTCTTCCCTGCATCGGAGAAGTATTTCCTGAAAATCTGCCGGGACCTTCTTGGAAAGGATGTCTATGAGACGGAGCATCATACCACCTGCGGAGGCATAGCGTATCACAGCGACACCATCCCACAGGAGACTGCAATGACCATAGTAGCACGGCAGTTCGCCCTGATGAAGGAAGCAGGTTACAAGAATCTCGTAACCTCCTGCATCACGTCGTTCGGCAATTACACCGAGATCATCGAGACCTGGCGCGAATTCCCCGAATTGGAGGCCAAAATACGCGAGAATCTATGGAAGGCCTGCAGGCGTGAGTTCGACATTCCCGAATATGTCGCCCACGCCAGCGACCTCATCTTCAAGTTCAAGGACGAGATAGGCAGTCTGGCCAAATACCACCTGGTGGACGGCGTGACCGGAGAGCCCCTTCGCGTCGTGGAGCACATCGGATGCCATTACTCCAAGATGTTCCCGCACAAGGGTTTCGGAGGTGCAGAATATCCCTGCGTACTTAGCGGTATGGTGGAGTCCTGGGGCGGTCACGTCATCGACTATCCCGAGCGCAGGCATTGCTGCGGTTTCGGCTTCAGGCAATACCTGGTCAAAGCCAACCGCGGCTATAGCGTCTCGAACACCCATAAGAAGTTCGAGTCGATGGAGCCCTACCATCCGGACATGATCATCACCAACTGCCCCGGCTGTCCCTATTTCCTCGACCGCTGGCAGTACGTCATATCGGAGATGGAGGGCAAGACCTACGGACAGAACGGTTACGGCATTCCTGTATTCACCTACGAAGAAGTCGCCGGGCTCGTGCTCGGTTTCGACCCCTGGGACCTCGGCCTCCAGATACATCAGGTGGCCGTAGAACCCCTGCTCGAGAAGATCGGCATACCGTACGATCCCAAGAAAAAGTATCTGGGCCTTGACGGCAAGGAGATTATGAAACCCGGACTGCCTACGGTCCTGAAATGCTGTTGACGGAATGAAAGACAATATCGTAATCATCGGCGGAGGCATCGCCGGAATGGAAGCGGCGCATCAGTTGCTGCTTCTGGGCTACAAGCCCATATTGGTCGAGAAATCCGACCACCTGGGAGGACACGTAGCCGATTGGCATAAATTGTTCCCGGACATGAGTCCTGCGAAGGATGCTGTCAGGGACCTTGAAGAGAAGATCAAGGAAGCCAACATCTTCCTCGAGACCGAGGTGTCGTTCATCAACCGTCTGAAGAACGGCTACAACGTAATGTTCACCAACGGTGTGAACGTCATTTGCAAAGCCATCTTGCTCGCCACCGGATTCAACCTGTTCGAAGCCTCGAGGAAAGAGGAGTACGGCTACGGGATTTACAACCAGGTAATGACCAACAGCGACCTGGAAAGATGGTTCAATACCGGTGACGACAAGAGAATCAATGGCAAGGAAATCAAGAAGGTAGGTTTCGTGCACTGCGTCGGTTCTCGCGATGTAAAGGCCGGCAACCCGCAGTGCTCCAAGGTCTGCTGCATCACCGCCATAAAGCAGGCCATGGAAGTCAAGGAATTCTTCCCGGATGCGGAGGTGTATTGCTTCTATATGGACCTCCGCCTGTTCGGCAAGAAATACGAGGACTTCTACATCAAGGCACAGATGGAGAGCGGAGTGCATTTCATCCGCGGCCGCGTGTCAGAGGTGAGCGAGAACATCGAAGGAAAGGTGATCGTCAAGACCGAGGACACCCTTTCGGGCAAACCCGCGAAGGTCACACTTGACCTGCTCGTGCTGATGTCCGGCATCGTGTGCAACAAGCAGGCGGTCGATACCGCATCGCTGGTACAGGTCAAGACAGACTCCGACGGTTTCCTGAAGAGCAAGGACAACATCCTGAATATCATAGAGACCGATTCCAAGGGAGTGTTCCTCGCCGGCACCGCTACCGGGCCGAAGACCGTCCCTGAGACGGTCGCCGAGGCCCGCGCCGCCGCGCTAGCCATACATAACTATCTTGTTACATTGAAGTGATGGATTTCGGATTCAGCATATCCCCCAGTTCGACCATCAACCTCGATAAGGTCGACTTCACGCTTTACGACCGCCTCTGCGAAATAGAGCCGGACGCGAAGAAATGCATGGCCTGCGGCAGTTGCTCCGCAACCTGCACGGCTGGTCCTTGGACGGGGATGAGCGTACGGAAGGTCATACTCGGGATACAGAGGGGCAAGGAATCGGAGGCGGAAAAGATGCTGAAGGGCTGCATGCTCTGCGGCAAATGTACTATGGTCTGCCCCAGGGGCATAAACACCAGGCACCTGATACTCTCATTGTGCCGGATTTACGGGGAGGGTGAGAGATGATAGATCGCTTCGCATCGGGCTTCGACCCATTCGTTATCCCCTTCCTTATTGGAATGGTCTTCGTCCTGGGATACTGCATCGTAGGGGCGATAAGGCTGGTTTTCCAACTCGACCACGCTGACAGGAAACGTTTCCTGGTCTCGCTCATCACGCCCAAGACCATCTGGAAAAACATCAAGGACATTTTCCTCAACTGTCTCATCCACGTGAAGTTATGGAAGAGGAACAAGCTTTTGGGCTACATGCATTCCAGCATAGCTTTCGGCTGGTTCATGCTCATCGTCCTCGGGCATATCGAGTGCTTCGTGTACATGCCGCACAGGGTCAAGCTGTTCTATTACCCGATCTTCTTCAACTACTTCGTGGCGGAGAACGAGTATACGCTTCGCGGAGCCATCTTCTTCTTCCTGATGGACTTCTTCCTGCTCATGGTGCTCAGCGGCATAGTGCTCGCCATCATCAAGAGGGTGCGTTCCCGGCTTTTCGGCATGCGCAGGACCACGAGGCCATCGCTCCTGGACCGCATCGGGTTGTATTCCCTTTGGCTCATCTTCCCGCTCCGTCTCCTTGCAGAGAGTTTTACCGCGCACATCAGCGGAGGTTCGTTCCTGACCATACCCATGAACATGCTGTTCAAGGCGTTCCTGGGAGACCATATGAACATGCTGCCTACGTGGTGGGCTTACTCCATCGCCCTGTGCGTCTTCATGTGCGTACTACCTTTCACGAGGTACATGCACATCCCGACCGAAATGCTCCTGATCCCTTTCCGCAACGCGGGGCTGACGATCAAGCATGCCCGCAAGGGTTTCGCCAAGGCACAGGTTTACAGCTGCCCTGGATGCGGCGTCTGCATTGACGCCTGCCCGATGAGCGTCAAGAAGGCGAACATCAAGGACACGACGGTTTACCTCAACCGCAACATACGCCGCGGCAACGAGAAACGCATCGAGGAGATCAGCGACAAGTGCCTGCTCTGCGGCAAATGTACGGCTGTCTGCCAGGTCGGCGTGGACGGGCCGCAGATGCGCATTGCGCAGCGTTCCATACGCAATTACGGCTTGGACCAGGACTATACCGGATTCGACATTTCCGCGATGAAGGCTTCCGTTTCGGCTGAGCCGTCCCCCGGGCGCGTCCTCTATTTCGCGGGCTGCATGACGGCCCTCACCCCGGCGATAAGCCAGGCTATGGAGTCGGTATTCCGCAAGGCCGGAGTCGATTACGCCTTCATGGACAAGGACGGCGGCCTGTGCTGCGGACGGCCCGTCCTGATGGCCGGCCGCTTCGAGCAGGCCAGGGAACTCATCCGCAAGAACAAGGAGATCATCCAGGCCAGCGGAGCCTCCACGCTCGTGCTCTCCTGCCCCATCTGTTACAAAGTCTTCCGCGAGCATTACAAGCTCGAGGGCATACGCGTCGTACACCATACGGAGTATATGCTCGAGCTCGTCAAGGCCGGGAAACTGGTCCTTGAGAAAGGAGAAGGGAGCATGGTCTATCACGACCCGTGCGAGCTCGGCCGCGGCTGCGGCGTCTACGAGCAGCCGCGCGAGCTGCTCCGGCAGGCCGGAGAGCTCGTCGAGGCCGCCCAGAACCGCGAGATGAGCATCTGTTGCGGAGGCAGCCTTGGTAGCCTCACCCTCGGATTCGACAAGCGGGAGGACATTACCAGGAACGCCCTGAACAATCTGGTCTCGGGCGACCCCGCAACCATAGTTACGGCATGTCCTTTGTGCAAGGGTACGTTCGCAAGATATGCGGACAGGCCAGTGGAGGACATAGCCGAGACCGTGAACAGACACACGAAATGAACAATACAGGAAATTACGAATTCACCATCATAGTACCCGTCTTCAATGAGGAGGACAACATCTACGCGCTGGAGGAACGGCTGGCCGCCTTCCTGCCGGCGTGTATCAAGCATGCCTGCGTGCTCTTCGTGGACGACGGTTCTACGGATGGCAGCGCCTCTCACATCCGCGAGGTATGCGCGCGCAACAGCGATTTCTACCATATAGGCTTCGTCAGGAACGCCGGGCTCAGCGCCGCGCTGAAGGCCGGCATAGATTTCACGGAGTCCGAATATCTTGGTTACATGGACGCCGACCTCCAGACGGCACCGGAGGATTTCAACCTCTTGCTGGAGAACTTGGGAAACCATTCCATGGTCACCGGCATCCGTGCGGAGCGCAAGGACTCGGGCTTCAAACGCTTCCAGTCCAGATTCGCCAACGGCTTCCGGAGGATGATGACGCATGACGGGGCCGCGGACACCGGCTGCCCGCTCAAGGTGCTCCGCACCGACGCGGCCAGGCGCCTTCCGCTCTTCAAGGGCATGCACCGCTTCCTTCCGGCTCTCATCCTGCTTCAGGACGGAGCAAGCTACGGGCAGGTTCCCGTCAGGCATTTCCCGAGGACGGCAGGAAAGTCCAAGTTCCACCTCTGGAACCGCCTCTGGGGGCCCTTCGCCGACTGTTTCGCATACCGTTGGATGAAGAAGCGCTATATCAACTATAGCGTCGGGGAGTCCGACCTGTAGCCCCGCAAACGCATGGACAGTCCCTTCTGGATATACTGCGTTGGCTTGTCCGCCCAGATTTTCTATTTCGGGCGGATATTCGTGCAGTGGTACCTGTCCGAGAAGCACAAGACCGTCGAGTCCCCCACCCTGTACTGGGTGTTCAGCACCATCGGATCGATGATCATGTTCCTTTACGGATGCCTCCGCAACGACTTCGCCATCATCTTCGGGGAGTTCATCACCTTCTACATCTACATGTGGAACATCAATGCCAAGGGACTCTACCGCAAGCTTCCGCGCTTCGTTCCATATGTTCAGGCGCTCATTCCCCTGGCGGCGCTGCTCTTCCTGATGCACGACATTCCCCGCTTCGCGGAAAATTACTTCCATAGCGACGGACTGCCGCTGGGACTACTGCTGTTCGGAATGGCCGGACAGTTCACTTTCAAGTCACGTTTCATCTATCAGTGGATATACAGTTACCGGCATAAGGAGTCCACGCTGCCGCTGGGCTTCTGGATCATCGCAGTCATAGGCTCGGTGATGATCATAACCTACGGAGCCATACGGCACGACTGGGTGCTGATAGTGGGACAGCTGGGCATCATCGTGTCCATACGCAACATCATGATAGCCCTGAAATACGACAGGAAAAAATGCTGAAGAAACTGATTGACAGACATCCCATAGGCACGGTCATACTGCTGATGTTTTTGACCCTGACACCCATCATGGCCCTGAGGGACTATACTCCGTCCAACGAACTGAGGTATCTCAGCATCGTGGACGAGGTCCTGGACCAGGGGCATGTGCTGGCCTTCACCAACCACGGGGAGGACTATGCGGACAAGCCGCCGCTTTATTTCTGGGTGATGATGCTTTTCAGGATGCTTCTCGGAGAACACAACATGTATGTCCTGTCGCTGCTATCCTTCATCCCGGCATGCATTATCATCGCGGTGATGGACAAATGGCTGCGCCAGGCATATCCGGAAGGCTTCTCCCCTGCCAAACGCGCCGCCATGGCGCTGATGCTGGCGACGACGGGACTTTTCCTTGGTATGACAGTATTCCTGCGCATGGACATGATGATGTGCATGTGGATAGTCCTGGCTATGTGGACCTTCTGGAAATGGGACAATGGCATAGGGCGGGAAAGCGCCCATCGCCTCCTCCTTCCAGTGTACACCTTCCTGGCCCTGTTCACGAAGGGACCCGTGGGAGTGCTGGTTCCGCCGGTGGCGATCATAGTCTGCCTGGTGGCGTCGAAACGCTGGAAGGATATCGGCAAATACCTTGGAATAGTGTTCTGGTGCATCCTGGGCGTGCTTTGTGCCGTCTGGTTCACCGGCGTGTTCCTGGAGGGAGGGGCGGGATACCTCAAGAACCTCCTCTTCCACCAGACCGTGGACAGGGCCGTCAATTCCTTCCACCACAAGGCTCCAGTCTGGTACTACCTGGGCATCGTCTGGGCGGTCATGGCGCCATGGTGCCTGGCCACCGTACCGGCGATGGTTACCGGTCTGGTGAAGAAGAGGGACGGAGTTGCTCCGTCGGGATATGAGAGGACCCTGGCGCTGACATCACTTTCGACATTCGTGATGCTGAGCCTCTTCAGTTCGAAACTGGCCATATACCTCGCCCCGATCTTTCCTTTCGCAGTGTATCTGTGGCCCGCCGTGGTGAACAGGAAAGGATGGAACGGTTGGCACACCGTGTCAATGCGCATCCCTTCGATACTGGCCATCGTACTCGGACTGCTCGCCGCCGTTGCGGGATTCATATGCATGATGGTCCCGAAACTGCCGGAGTTCATCAGTTTCCCCTTCCTGAAGTCGCCGCTCGTCATGGGAACCGGCATGGTGCTGGCATACGGCGGATTCAAGGCTCTGATGGCATCGGCAAAGGAGCGCGAGGCATGGGAGAAGCCGGTCACGGCCGTTTCCGTATGCCTCCTTCTCTCGCTTTTCCTCCTGTCATTCAAGATGCCGGCGATAAACGACTATATCGGCTACGCCAATGTCTGCAAGCTTGTTCCCGCAGAAGGACAGGTCTATACCCTGCAGGTGCACAGGCCTGAGAACATGGACGTCTATCTCGGACGGGAGATCTACGACTTCGGCAAGGATGCGGATTCATTCCTTTTCCTGGCTCCCGAGGATGGCACCCTGATAATGCCTCTTAAAGCTTTGGGAGAATCGGAGAGACTGGCGGAATACGTCGAGGACTTTGACGTACAATACTGCGGGCCGTACGCCGTTTACAGCCTCCAGCCCAAAACGAAGCCTAAACGATCAAGGCAGTCCAGGCCATGAAAACCGTCATCGCGACAGATTCCTTCAAGGGATGCCTGAGCTCGGCGGAAGCCGCGGCGGCGGTCGCCGAAGGCCTCACAGGGCACGACTGTGTCGTGCTTCCCGTCTCCGACGGGGGCGAGGGCTTCGCCGCGATACTTACGGCCGCACTTGGCGGGTCCATGGTGAATGCCGTGGTACACGATCCTCTGGGAAGACAGCTCGAAGCATCATATGGCATCATCGGCTCTACGGCGGTCATTGAAAGCGCGGCGGCAAGCGGCCTGACGCTCATAAGGCCGGAAGAGCTCGATCCTTTGCGGGCCAGCAGCTACGGTACCGGAGAACTGATATCCGATGCCATACGGCGCGGAGTCCGCGACATATACGTCGGCTTCGGGGGCACTGGGACCAATGACGGCGGAGAAGGCATGCTTGAAGCCTTGGAAGCCGTACGTGACCTATGGCAGGAATGCCGATTTACAGCCTTGTGCGACGTCACGGCGACGTTCTGCGGGCCGGAAGGCGCTACGGCTGTTTACGGCCCGCAGAAGGGCGTCAGGCCCGACCAGGTCGGTCCGCTGGACGCCCGGCTGCGGGCGCTTGCGGAGCGCTACCGTCCCGTCCTTGGGCGGGACGTTCTGACGCAGCCCGGCAGCGGCGCCGCCGGCGGAATGGCCGGGGCCCTCTGGGCCGTCCTTGGCGCAGACATGAAGCCCGGAGCCGACGCCGTACTCGACATCCTTCATTTCGAAGACCACCTTGCCGGGGCAGGACTCGTCGTTACAGGCGAAGGCCGAATCGACGCGCAGACCCTGCAGGGCAAACTCCCCGCAGTGGTCGCCCGGCGGGCCAAGGCCTTCTCTCCCACCCTCCGCGTCATCGCCCTCACGGGCCGCAACGATCTCACCGCCCCGCAACATTTGTTCGACGACATCATACAAGTCACCCCTCCCGGGACTCCTCCGAAAACGGCCCTCGACCCTGCATTCGCCCGCAGGATGCTCTCTAAGGCCTCTGCGTCTGCCTTAACAACACTTGCAAATAGCTGAAAAACGATATGGATTTCAAGGTATTCGGAAAGGAAAGCGGCCCGACGCTGATGCTGATCCCGGGCCTGGGAGTATCCATCGAGATATTCCACCCTTTGATCGGCCTGCTGGAAGACAGGTTCCGCATCATCGCCGTCCAGGTTGACGGCTTCACCCTGGGCGTCCACACCCGGTTCACCTCCATAGACGACCAGGCTGCGCAGGTGATCGCCTACGTCAGGGATAACTATGAAGGACGTCTTGACTGCGCCTATGGCCTCTCGCTCGGCGGAAAGATCCTGTCCCGCGTGTTGGAGCGCGACGAACTGGCCGTCGACCACGCCATCCTGGACGCGGCTCCCCTTCTCCCGTTGCCGAAATGGCTCGAAAGCCCTCTCCGCTACTACCAATGCGCCAACGTCTGGACATGCTACCATTGGACCGGATTCTGGAAATGGGTATTCCATTCCCACTACTTCGACGTCCTTCTTGATGAGTGCAGGATGGTGTATCCTTTCGGTGGCGGGCAGGCGGTTCTAGACGGATACAAGTCAGTCTATACCAACAAGTTGGAATCCATCCACGGAGCCGACATACATTACTGGTACGGCACTCTGGAAGCCTTCGCTGCCAAGCCTCAGGCCAAGCATCTTAAGGAAATCTGCCCTGACGTCCACATCGAGGTTTTCCCAAAGATGAACCACGGCCAGCTCCTCGTCGACCATCCCGAAGAAGTCGCCTCCCGCATCTCGAAGATTGTTTCTCCTGAAGAAGGGTGAAGGTCCAGGCCACAGGACGTGCCACCCGCGGCACGGAAGCGGGTGGCATCGTCCGCGAATTTCGAGCGTAGCGAGAAAACGCGACGATGACGGGGTCAAAAGAAATCGAGGATTTTTGCGATTCTGCAAAAAACCTCGAATCTTTTGACTCCTGTGGCCTGGAGCCTTCTCCCTTCGAAGGAGAAAACTACTATATGCCGCTGAAGGAGCTGAAGCCGCCGTCGACAGGGAGTATTACGCCGGTGACGAAGGAGGCGGCATCGCTGCAGAGGAACTGTGCGGCGCCGTTGAGCTCGGTAAGGTCGCCGAAACGCCGCATGGGCGTCTTGGCCAGCACCTTGACCGAACGGTCAGTAAGGCTGCCGTCAGGGTTCAGCAAGGCGGCACGGTTCTGCTTGCCGATGAAGAAACCTGGCGCCAGCGCATTCACGCGTATCTTTTCGCCATACTTGATGGCCATCTCCTGCGCCAGCCAGCGCGTGAAGTTGGAGACGCCCTCCTTCGCCGCGCCGTAGCCAGCCACGCGCGACAGGGCGTCATAGGCGGCCATCGACGAAATGTTCAGTATGCAACCGTAACCCTGCCTGGCGAAGACCTCGGTGAACACATGGCAGGGATAGACCGTGCCGTTGAGATTGAGGTCCATGACCTTGACCCAGTCCTCCAGTTTCATGTCCCAGAAGTTCTGGTCAGGCATGATGGTGGCTCCGGGGACATTTCCTCCGGCCACGTTGATGAGGATGTCCACCCTCCCCCATTTCTTCATGATGTCATCGGCGATACTGCGCACCGCATCCGTATCCATCACGTTGCAGGCATAGCCGCAGGGGTTGCCGCCGAGAGCGCGGAGCGCCTCGACGGTCGGCTCCACCTGCTCCGGGCGATGGACAAGTGCAACGACTTCAGCCCCCTGCGAAGCGAAGTGGCGCGCGAGCGATCCGCCCAGCGCACCGGCCGCGCCGGTTATTACGGCTACCTTTCCTTGGATTGAAAACATTTCGTTCATATAAGATTGTTTTTGATTTCATTACGTACTGCAGCCATCATCCCCTCCACCTGGCCGAGAGCCAGCATCCTTCCGTGGAAACTGTATCCGGGGTTATAACCGACCGACGCATCCCCGAGCATGGTCTTGCCGTGGTCAACACGGAAAGGCAGCGAGGGATCCTGCATCTCGAAAATGCGCACGAGCTCCACGAGGTCCGCCCTGCCTCCGGTATGCGGAGCCTCGATGAAGTCGCCGCCATCGAAAACCTCGCAACTGCGAAGGTGCACGAAACGCGTGCGGGAGGCGAAGCGCCGGGCCATGCGCACGACGTCGTTGTGCGCACCCGACGACAGCGAGCCCGCGCAGAACGTCAGGCCGTTGTGCGGATCGTCCACCGCATCTAAGAGCCACTCTATATCCCCCTCGTCCGTGACGATGCGCGGAAGCCCAAGGACGGGCATGGGCGGATCGTCAGGATGGATGCAAAGGTTCATCCCGAACTCCTCGCAGACAGGCATCACGGCCTTGAGGAAATAAACGAGATTGTCGCGGAGAGCATCCTTCGTGATGCCGTCATAGAGCGCCAGGAGCGACTTGAAGGTCCTGACGGGAGCGTCGTCGTCATCCCTGAAATTGGCGTTCACGAAGCCCTGGGTCTTGACAATGATGACATCCACCAGATGCCTCTTCTCCTCCTCGGTAATGACCTTGTCCAGCTGCTCGACCTTATCCAGCGTCTCAGGAGGATAATCGTCGGAAGCCCCTTCGCGTCCCAGGATCTTCAGGTCGAAGTAAGCGAACCTGACGTGGTCGAAGAACAGCGACGTCGTACCGTCCGGCAAGGGATATTCGAGTTCCGTACGGATCCAGTCGATCACAGGCATGAAATTATAGCATACCGTATGAATGCCGCAGCGCCCGAGATTGGCCAGGCTCTCTATATAATTGGCTATCAATCGGTCGCGTCCCGGACCGGCGAACTTTATCTCCTCGCTCACCGGAAGGCTCTCCACAACCGACCAGCGGAGGCCGAAGGATTCGATATACTCCTGAAGGCTGCGGATGGCCTCCACGCTCCACACTTCCCCTATAGGAATGTCGTGCAGGGCGGTCACGACCCCCTCTACCCCGATCTGACGAAGCATGTCAAGGGTGACCTTGTCCTTACGGCCGAACCAGCGCCAGGTTTTCTCCATGGCTTATTCGGCGATAAGGTGCAGCACGCGGCTGGAGTAACCCATCAGCTCCCTCGAGAAACCGGAAGGCATCTCGAGGCCCACGTTCATGAGGAACGAGCCGCTGAAGGAACGACCTTCGAAGGACAGGGGGCGTCCAGGAGCCTTGTCAAGCTCCTCTACCCTGTACATGCGGTCCGGATCCAGGCCGGCCATCTTCACGCGCGGAGGATGGCTGTCATAGAAATTCTCGATCCTCCACCAGTAGAAGACCGCCTCGGACTTGTCCCGGGAGCAGTACATCAAGGAAGCTATGCCGAGATTGTCATAAGGCGATACCAGGCGGTAGATGTCTCCGAACTGAACCACCGGACGGACGGACTTGTAGTCGGCGATCGCCTGCTTGCACTGGGCGATTTCCTCCGGAGTCATGTCCTTGGGCTGGAGCTCCATGCCCAGGCGGCCGCTCATGGCCACGTCGATGCGGAACTTCAGCGGAGTCACGCGGTACACTGTATGGTTCGGGACCGCGCTGATGTGCGAGGCCATGGTGATGGAGGGGAAGAAATATGATGTCCCCCACTGCATATAGATGCGCTGGAGGGCGTCGGTATTGTCGCTCACCCAGAACTCGTCGAACCAGGGCAGGATTCCGTAATTTGCACGGCCGCCGCCGCTGGCGCAGGCCTGGATGGTGAGGTCGGGATACTTGGCCCTGATGCGGTCACAGACTGCCGCAAGTCCCTGATGGTAACGTATGTAAAGCTCGGACTGGCGGTCGGCGGGCAAATAGCTGCTGCCATGGCTGCCGACGGTCATGTTGGCGTCCCATTTGATGTAATTGATGCGCGGGTACTTGGTCATAAGCCCGTCCACTATGCCGAAGACGAAATCCTGTACGGCGGGATTGCCCATGTCGAGGATGACCTGGCTGCCGCCGCGTCCCTTGACGACGTCACGGCCGGCGGCGTTAATGATCCAGTCGGGATGCTTCTCATAGAGCTCGGAGACGGTGTTCGCCATCTCGGGCTCGATCCAGATGCCGAAGCTGATGCCGTGCCTGTCGGCAGCGTCCACAAGGCCCTGGATGCCGTTGGGAAGCTTGTTCTTGTCAACGACCCAGTCACCCAGCGAGCTGGTGTCGTTCAGCCTCGGATACTTGTCGCCGAACCAGCCGTCATCCATCACGAAGAGCTCTCCGCCCATAGAGGCTATATCGGCCATCATCTGGTCCATGCCCGGCTCGTTGATGTTGAAATAGACCCCCTCCCAGCTGTTCAGGAGGATCTTGCGCTCCCTGTCGCCGTGGGCGACCTTGTGAGCGCGCGCCCAGCGGTGGAAGTTGCGGGAAGCTCCGCTGAGACCCTCGTCGGAATAGGTCAGCGCCAGTTCCGGGGTGCGGAAGGACTCGCCCGGAGCGAGCGTAAGCGTGCTGTTGTCGGCACAGATGCCAGCGAATATGCGATGGTAGTCGCTGTCGTTGGTTATGATGTCGATATGGTAATTGCCGCTGTAGCAGAGCGCGGCGCCAATGACCGCGCCAGTGTTCTCGGATGGCTTTCCGTCAAGCGAAAGCATGATTTCCGCATGGGAGGTATGCGAGTTGCGCACTCCGTCCTTGTTCTCGATGCGGAGCATGCCGCGCTGGAGGGGCTCCTCGACTAGCCGGCCCTCATTGGCCCAGGTGCCATAGAGATGGCTTACCCAGACATCGCCGGTACGGACGGGAAGGAATGCGGAGTCGAACTTGCGCAGCAGGACAGGCTTCTTCTCCCCGTTGATGATTTCCGTCCAGGCCTCGATCATGTCCACGTCCCTGAAAGCCTTGTAGTACAGCTTCACCCAGAAATCATATACCTTGTCCTTGAGCGTGATGCAGGCGATGTCAGCATCCTTGGCTGAATCCGTAGAGACACCCTCGACGACAAGGTCCAGGGACATGTTGCCGTCGCCGTGAGTGACCTCCATCGCCTCCTCGCGGACCTCGCCCTGGCCATATACGGGATAAGCGTTCAGGGACCTGGATCCGGCGAAACGGAGCGCGTCGGCGTCCGCGTCAGAGAGTCTCGCCCCGAAATGCAGGAAGCCGGGAGCCTGCCCCACCCTGGCGTTGATGATAAGGGAGTTGTTTTCGGTATTGACGGAGACGCGGTCTCCGGAAACCGTAACCTGCGCATAGGCACAGAGGGAAAGCGTGAGCGCAAACGCTGACGCGAGGATAAGTTTCTTCATATCAATAATGCAGTGTTATCATTCCACAATCGAGTCCCATGACGGAGACCGTGCCAAGGCCGGACGCACCCTCGACGCTGCGGACGAGGAGCTGGACCTTTCCGGAGAAAGTCTGGATGGAGAAGGGGCCGGAAGCTCCAGCTACAGGCCGTTCGACGACCTTGAAGCCGGGATCGCCGTTGCCCCATCCGAGGATTGTAAGGTTGGAGGAGACGTTTACGGCGAGAGGGACGGCGGCGTCAGGCACGAAATTGCCCTTCGCGTCAACCACGGTGAAGTCTAGCACGGCGACATCCTGTCCGTCCGGCCTGAGTTCCGTCTTGGAAGCCTCGCAGGTAAGCGATGTCGCATAACCCGGAGACTCCAGCACCTGTTCCACCACCTTCTTCCCATTCCTGTACCCTATGGCTTCCAGCTTGCCGTATTTGTAGGAGACGGGCCAGCTGATGTGCCCATATTTGGGCATATCCTTGCGGCCCAGGGACTTGCCGTTGACGGAAAGCTGGATGACGTCGCAGTTGGAATATATCCAGAGGTCCACGGTCTGGCCCTCGACCATGCCCTGGCCCCAGTGGGGGGCGACATATACCATTGGCTCGTCGAGCCAGCAGGATTTAAGGTAGAAGGCCTCATCCTTAGGGAAACCGCAATAGTCGAGTATGCCGAACTGGGAACCGGTGGCAGGCCACGAGAGCGGACTGGGCTCACCGCGGTAGTCGAAGCCCGTCCAATAGAAGAGTCCTCCGAGCCAGGGGCGGTCGGCATAGTACTTCCATCCTCTCTCGATGACATTCAGTATCTTGCCGTCCGGAGTCCTCTGCATTCCCGCATCGCTGCCGTTGATCTCGTCAGGCTTGACGCCCGTGCGGTTGTGGGAGAGGAGCCAGCCCTTCTCCCTGTCGGTGGAGTATTTGCCGCGTGTTCCGCAACCCGTGGTTTCTTCGGTACCAACGGCACAATGGTCGGGATAGGACTTGTGGAACTCCTCTATATAATTCTGTACCACGTAGTTATACCCAAAGACATCGCAGGCGAGCACGGCCTCGCGTCCGCTGCAGTTGCCGTAGGTGACGGGGCGGGTGGAATCGATGCTGTGGACGAAATCCACCATGCGGCGGGCGATGTTGCGCCCTATGGGGGCGTATTCGACCGCCCATTCCTCGTTGCCAATGCTCCAGAGGATGACGCTCGGATGGTTGACGTCACGGCGTATCATCCTTTCCATCAGGTCGAAGTGCTCGTCATTGATGCCGAACATGCGGTTCTCGTCGATCACGACGATGCCGAGCTCGTCGCAAAGGTCGAGCATCGAGGGGGATGCAGGGTTGTGGGAGGAGCGTATGGCATTGAAGCCGTATGATTTGAGCTGCTCGAGCTTGTAGCGCCAGAGTTCGTCCGGCACACCCACCCCTACTCCGGCATGGTCGAGATGAAGGTCGCAGCCCTTCAATTCCACGCGCCATCCGTTCAGAAGGAAGCCGTTCTGAGGGTCGAAGTCTATGGAACGTATGCCTATCCTTACGTCATACTCGTCCAACAGGTTTTCGATGGCGTATCCTCCCTTGTAGATGCAGGTCCTGAGGGTATAGAGATAGGGGCTGTCGATGGACCAGAGCCTGGGGGCCGTGACCTGCAGCTCCATCTGCGGCTTGTCCTGGTCCGAGAAGGCCGTGGCGACGGAATGGCCATCGGCATCGAGCAGTGTCTGGGCGATAATATACTGTGTATCAGCCCCTACCTTGTTGACACGCACGTCGGAAACGACCGTACAGCTGGTCCTGTTGGGGTTGAAGCGATATTCCTTCAAAGTAACGCCATAAGGCTCGATGGCGGTAGGAGCGGTCTTGTGAAGGTAGACGTTGCGGTAGATGCCCGCGCCCTCATAGAACCAGCCCTCCTCGAGGGAAGCGTCCGCCCTGACGGTTATGAGGTTCTCCTTGCCGAAGTCGACATATTCGGTCATGTCGTACACCGTGCTTGCATAGCCGCTGCGCTCGTGACCCATGTAGATGCCGTTGCAGAAGACCTCCGAATCACGGAATATGCCCTCGAACTCGACCAGGATGCGCTTGCCGCGGTCCTCCTCCGGGATGAACAGCTTCTTGCGGTACCAGCCTACGGATGACTCCGGGTATTTCCATCCGACACACTTATAGCCGTGGCTGTGGCTGGCTTCGCCGGAATAAGGGAGGTCGACCACCCAGTCGTGCGGGAGGTTCACGACCTGCCACGCGGAATCGTCGAAATCCGGGGAGACCGGACCGTGGTTGCCGTTGTTGGAGAGAGCCTTGGTCACATATGTAAAGTATTCAGTACCATGGGTAAAGTCCTTTCCCTTGTCTCCGGCGTAACCGAGCGAGAAAGTCCAGCCATTGTTGATGAGTTGCTTCTCCCTGGCACTGTCTCCCGCATGGGCTGGGAAGCAGAATGAGGCCATCAGGATGACTGTCAGGGGGAAGATGATATACACAGTTTTCATAATCCGGCATGTTTTATTACAAATATAGTTTATTTCAAAGGAAAATTTGTAAATTAGCACTTGCATAAGGAAACAATTTTACCAAATCATAGTTTATTATGAAAAAGTATTTTGCTGAAATGATCGGAACCATGGTCTTGGTTCTCATGGGCTGCGGCACCGCAGTCAGTCTGGGTTGCACCAACGCTATCGCCGCCACCGTCGTCGGTACGGCATTCGCCTTCGGACTCGCAGTCGTCGCCATGGCTTACACCATCGGCGGCATCTCCGGTTGCCACATCAACCCTGCCATCACCTTCGCAGTATGGCTCTCCGGTAAGATGAGCGGCAAGGACGCCTGCTTCTATGTGCTGTTCCAGGTTATCGGCGCCATCATCGGCTCCGCCATCCTGGCCCTCCTCACCGCCAACGTCGAATTCTCCGGAACCGGCGCAAACGCTTGTCAGGAAGGTGTTTCCCTCATCGGAGGCCTGCTTGCCGAAGTGTTCTTCACCTGCGTCTTCGTGCTCGTGGTCCTCGGCACCACCGACGAGAAGAAGGGAGCCGGCAAGTTCGCCGGACTGGCCATCGGTCTTTCCCTCATCCTCGTTCACCTCGCCTGCATCCGCTACACCGGCACTTCTGTCAATCCCGCCCGTTCCATCGGCCCCGCCCTCTTCCAGGGTGGCGACGCGCTCAAGCAGCTCTGGATCTTCATCCTCGGCCCTCTCGCCGGTGGCGCATTCGCCGCAGGCATCTGGAAGTGGATCGGCTCCGACTGCAAGTGCTGCAAGAAAGACGAATAGCATCCGGTCATGAAGAGACTCATCACCATCATTTTGGCGATGACCAGTATTGCTGCGGCCGCCCAGCCGCAGCATTTTGGTTATACCAATCCCGTGATTCCCGGCTTCAATCCGGATCCCAGCGTATGCCGCGTAGGTGAGGATTACTATCTGGTCACCAGCACTTTCCAATATTTTCCGGGGGTACCGGTCTATCATTCCAAGGACCTAATACATTGGGAGCAAATCGGCAACTGCCTGACGCGGGAGTCACAACTCAACCTGAAGAACGCCAACAGCGGAGGAGGCATTTACGCCCCCACCATCCGTTACAACGACGGCACCTTCTACATGGTCACGACGAATGTTTCCGGTGACGGCAACTTCTTCGTCACGACCAAGGATCCTTCCGGGGAATGGTCAGATCCAGTCTGGCTCGAGCAGGGAGGCATCGACCCCACGCTGTATTTCGAAGGCGGAACGACCTACATGGTCAGCAATCCCCGCAACGGGATTTACCTTTGCGAGATAGATGTCAATACCGGCAAGCAACTGACTGAGAGCAAGTTGCTCTGGCAGGGAGACGGAGGCCGCTATCCCGAGGCCCCGCACATCTACAAGAAGGACGGCTGGTATTACCTGATGATTGCGGAAGGAGGTACCGAATACGGACACAGCATCACCATCGCCCGCAGCCGCGACATTTACGGCCCTTACGAGTCCAATCCCGACAACCCCATCCTCACCAATTTCAGCAGGCTGGGGCAGAACAAGGAGATACAGGGAACGGGGCACGGCGACCTCATCGAGGACCATGAAGGGATGTGGTGGATTGTGTTCCTTGGCTTCCGTCCCCAGAACGGCAGCCATCACCTTCTCGGCCGCGAGACCTGTCTGGAATCTGTCGAGTGGCACGAGGATTGGCCCATAGTCAACGGTACCGGCACCGCCGACCTTCAGAAGCAGATTGCGACTCTCCCGCAGGTGGAAGTGCCCCAGCTCCCGATGAACAGGCTGGCATACGGCACCAAGAAGCCTTTCTTCATCCACCTGAATACTCCCACGGAGGAGAACTACCAGTTCGTCAGGGACACCGTCCTGAGACTGAAGCCCACGCGCGTTTCGCTCGACGAGGCGGGCTCCCCTACCTTCATGGCTATACGCCAGGACAAGTTCGATTTCCGGCTCGACACGGAGGTGAGCCTCAGCAGCGCCACGCTCGGCGATTATGCGGGACTCACGGTTTATATGGAGAACAATGCGCACGCAGACATTTTCCTGCGCCAGGAGAAAAGCAGCAAGAAACAATGCGTCGTCGTGGAGTATACGCTCTACGGCCTGAAATACAAGGCCTGCGAGACTTTGGTAAAGAAAGGGCCGGTACAGCTGCGGGTAGACGGCAACAAGACCGCGTACACGTTCTTCTACCGCGATGAGAAAGGGAAATGGGTGGAAGCCGGAACGCTCGATACCCGCCTTCTCAGCACCGAGACCGCAGGAGGCTTCACAGGTATCACTCTCGGCATGTATGCAGTCTCCCCCAAGGGAGGCGGTTTCTCCTACGCGGACTTCAAGTATTTCCGTTACAGATAGTTATCATTCAGAAAAGAATCGCGGCCCCTCGAAGGAGCCGCGATTCTTTTACTTTCCGGGAAGCTTGAAGCCGTCTCCCAGATTGACGACTTCCGGCATCGTGAACACCGCTTTCAGATTCTCCTGAGTATTGAAGGATTCGGAAGTGAAACCCGACCATATCATGAACCATGCGAACTTGTCCATGGACCGGAGTTGCTCAGGCGTAGGGAGATTGCCTATCTCGCCCAGGGCGATGAGCTTGCCTTTCCCAAGTTTCACGAGTTCATCGTGATGGGACTGTTTCCAGTCGCGGTTATAGACATCGGTAGCCAGCACGTCCACATACTCGTTGCCGGGATAATAAAGTTCATAGGCTTTGGCGCTGTCGCCAGGAATGTCACGGGGAGCATTCGCGTTCCACACCCAGAGGAGATTATCGAGGTGATGGACATCCACGAAACGGTGATACATCATCTTCCACAGCTTGGTGAACCCGTCCGGACCTTCTCTCCAACCCCACCAGAACCACTCTCCGTTCATCTCGTGATACGGTCTCCAAAGAACAGGGATATTCCTGTCTTTCAGGATCTTGAGATAGGTTGCGATGGAATCCACCTGCTCCGTCCACATGCGGTTCATCTCCGTGCCTTCCGTGACCAGTTCCTTCCACTGGGCATCGGTGAAATCACCTTGGACCTGGGATTTGAAATCTACTCTGGGAGTACGGTCGAAAGGACGGTTGACATGCCACATCAGGGTCACGATGTGACCTCGGTTATACGCGCGGGTAGCAATCTCGATGACCTGTCTGGCATCCCAGCCGAGGTCTCCTCCATTGACCAGAGGGATCTTGCCGCTGGCATCCTCGATACGGTCGAGATCCATCACGAACTCAGGCATCTGCATCTGATACTCATTGTGATGCAGGCCGGAGATGACTTTGCCTTCCGCGACGCTCCGGTACAGGCTGGCCAGGAGCTCGCGGGCTTCGGGGGTAGCATTGGGATTGACTGGTGCATAAGGCTGGGCAGCAATGGCAAGGGCAGCAAAAGCAAGGGAGAAGAGTGACAGAATCCGTTTCATCTTGGGAAAAAGCTAAAGGTTAAAGTAGAAATAAAACTATTCGGTAAAGACATTCTGTGCGAGGACAAATCCGCCCCGCGGCAGGCATGGAACGGAAAGACTGCCGCCGGGGATTACACTCCCGATGCGGAATTCCCTCGGTTCTGCACCGTCAGCAAAGAGCGTGAAAACCGAACTATCTGCCAGGCCAAGGGATTCAAGGGAGAATGACAGGTCACGGGCTTCGTCCCTGCCGTTAATACCCGCGATATACCATTCGTCACCGTAGCGACGGGCGATCACCGCATGATCGGCTGGGTAACCTGACAGGAGCCTCGTGTCTTCCCACGCGGCAGGAAGGCCGGACAACAGGGTTTGGACGTCCCTCGGCAAGCCGTCATAGACGTCCGGACGGTCCGGCATGTGCTGCAGACCGGACTCGAAAAGTATAGGAAGGGCAAGTTCGTGGGCGTAGGTCGTGATGTGCGGGAACTGGCTGTCCGAGAATGTACCCGGCGTATAATCCATGGGACCTATGACGTTGCGGGTGAAAGGCAGGGTGGCATTGTGGGCCGCCGCACGCGAGGTCATTGCCGGGCCATTGTTGTACCACTCGGCACCATAAACACTTTCCATCGACATCAAGTTCGGCCAGGTCCGCTGCCAGCCACGAGGCACGGTGCAGCCATGGAAGTCGACCATAAGGTGATGTCTTGAAGCGTCTTCCAGGATGTCCAGATAATAGTCGACCATCTTCGCATCGTCGGGCAGGAAAAAATCCACCTTTATGCCGCTTACTCCGTGATCCTCAAGCCATTGCATCTCCTTTTCACGGGTGGCGGCATCTACCATGCGGTCCTGCGGCTGCGGCGCGCCCTCTCCGATCCATGACGTTCCGGAATTGTACCAGAGATTGATCCTGACTCCCTTCTCATGGGCATAATCCAGCACCTCATCTATATTCCCGTTCTCCATCTGCGGCCATTCCCAATCGACGAGGCAGTAAGGCCATCCCATATCTGCGGCCAAGTCGATGTACTCAACATTCCTGATAAAATCCTTGGAGCCATGATTGTAAGCCCAGTATACCCACGAGGAAACGCCCGGCTCAATCCAGTCGGCATCGAATTCAGCAGGCTGCGACAAGTCAGTCACCAGCGTGGACTCGACGACGTCAGCCAGGGAGCCGACGATGGCCATACGCCATGGGGACATGCCGTCGCCAAGGATTGAAGGGCCGGTAAGATGAACCGTATATACTTGAGAATCATCGGAGTTATCCAAAGATGACGCACTGTTTCCACGCCTCAGGTCAGCTTCGCAAATCAATACGAACTTGCCTTCGGAAGGCTGATAGAGCGCCGGGTAGGCCCAGCGGCCGGGCTCCGGCCTGGGCCACATGCGCTCGGTGGAAGGACTGCCGTCCGTCGCGGGCGGGAAGAAGGATTCGTAATCGGTCTTCAATGGTGAGATCCAGCGCTCTGTGCCATCAGGAATCAAATATGCGGTGCGGTCCTCCATTATTTCAGTCCCCTCCGGCAGGACATATCGGACGGCGATTCCGTCATTGTAGAGCCGAAAGATTACATCCATGGTTTCCCCTGCAGGATTCTTATATGAATATATCTTCTCCGCAGCCTCGTTGTGACAATGCTTCCGCTTCCCGGCAACCATCGGATAGTCGTCAAGCACTTTCTTCTTGCCATATACCTTCCCAAGCACAAGTCCGGAATCGAAATCGGCTGACGAAGTCACCACTCCGACGTGCATCTGCACGGCAGGAACACCATCCCTTCCGGCATCACTGAAATAAACCTTGACGGACTGTCCGTCCACCACGGCTCTCAGTCCTCCGTCAGGACAGACAATTCCCTTCCCACAGGCTCCGAACAGGACAAGCGACACGGCCAGTGCCGCCAAATCTCTTACTTTTCGCATAAACATTATCCTTGATCCGCACAAATATAGGAATAATCTGTCGAAGGATGTCCCTAAGACTCGGAGCGGAGCGACTGCTCCTCTCCCCGGGGAGGGGTAAGGGGGGTGGGGGAAAAAGGACATTGGCAGTTGCCGTTCGCAAAAAGGGCTCCGATTCATTTCGAATCGGAGCCCTTCAAAGAACGGCAGCTGCCTACTCTCCCACCTGGTGGGGCAGTACCATCGGCGATGGCGGGCTTAACTTCTCTGTTCGGAATGGGAAGAGGTGGTACCCCGCCGCTATAGCCACCGCAATATGTTACTTGAGAGAGATTTATACGAGATAATACCTCGTCGTCGATCAAATCGCTTCGTTTACACTTGGCGTTGCAATCCCCTTCCTGGCTTATTTTTCCCTCAGGAAAGATTTCGGGCTATTAGTACAGGTCGACTGAAGACATTGCTGCCATTACATCT
>JAFZQO010000054.1 GCA_017620335.1 Bacteroidales bacterium | reverse complement strand
CTGCGCTGCTTGCGGCACTTGCATCGATGAATGCCCGGTTGGAGCCATCTCCGCCGGTGACATCTACAAGATTGACCCGAACGCTTGCGTCGACTGCGGTACCTGCGCCGGCGTCTGCCCGATGGGTGCCATCGAACAGGCATAACCGACTTGCGCTTCAAATAAAAGGACGGCCGAAAGACCGTCCTTTTTTCTTGCATTTTTTCTTCTCCTTCCGTAAATTTGCGCAAATTTCGCGTAATATAGTATGTTGATAGCTTTGAAACTGCTGGGGTCCATCGCCCTCTTGATGTACGGCATGAAGGTGATGAGCGAGGCGCTCCAGAAAATGGCGGGACCGCAACTGCGCCACCTCCTCGGCGCCATGACCACCAACCGCTTCACGGGCGTAGCGACCGGTGCCCTGGTAACCGTGGCCGTCCAGTCTTCCGCCGCAACGACGGTCATGACGGTCTCCTTCGTCAATGCCGCCCTCCTCACCCTGGCACAGGCCATTTCGATCATCATGGGTGCCAACATCGGCACCACGCTCTCGGCCTGGATCATGTCGGCCGGTTTCTCGTTCAACATCACCAATCTCGTATGGCCGGCTTTCCTGGCCGGTATCATCCTGATCCAGACCGGAAAACACCGTTACCTGGGCGATTTCCTCTTCGGACTTTCCTTCCTGCTCTTCGCCCTGGGCATGCTCAAGCAGACAGGCACGGAAATGGACCTGGCCAGCAATCCGGCCGTCGTCAATTTCTTCGCCAGCTTCAAGACGAACTACGGCACGATCCTGCTCTTCCTGCTCATCGGTACGGTCCTGACCTTCATCGCCCAGTCGTCCGCGGCGCTGATGGCCATCACGATGGTGCTCTGCGCCACGGGCGCCATCTCCATCTATCAGGGTATCGCGCTGGTCATGGGTGAAAACATCGGTACCACGCTTACCGCCAACATCGCCGCGATGTCGGCCAACACGCAGGCCCGCCGCGCCGCCCTGGCCCACTTGCTGTTCAACGTATTCGGCGTGGTGTGGATCCTTATCTGCTTCTTCCCCTTCGTGCGGATGATCTGCCGCATCGTGGGCCTCGACCCGACGGCCGATACGCAGACCCCTACCCAGCTTTCCTTCGCCCTGGCGATGTTCCACACCGCTTTCAACGTGACCAATACCCTCATCCTGATCTGGTTCATCCCGCAGATCGAGAAGTTCGTCTGCAAGATCATCAAGCCGAAGCAGAGCGAGGAAGAAGAGGAATTCCGTCTGAAGTACATCAAGGGCGGTCTGATGAAGACGCCGGAAATCTCGGTGCTCCAGGCCCAGAAGGAAATCGCCGTCTTCGGCGAGCGGATGATGCGGATGTCCGATATGGTCAAGGACCTCTACAGCACGACCGACGAGGCTGCCTTCAAGAAACTCTTCGAACGGATCGAGAAATACGAGCAGATCAGCGACAACATGGAGAACGAGATCGGCAAGTACCTCGGCCAGGTGGGTTCCGCTCACTTGAGCGACGATACCAAGGATAAGATCCGCGCCATGCTGCGCCAGATCGGCGAGCTGGAGAGCATCGGCGACGCGGGCTACAACATGGCCCGGGTCATCCGCCGCAAGCACGAGGCCAAGATCGAGTTCACCGAACAGCAGGAAGACGGCATCCGGCAGATGCTTCACCTGGCCCAGAAGGCCGGCGCCCGGATGCTCGAAATGCTCAACGGCCGTCGCGAAGACTTCGATTTCCGTCCGTCGGAAGAGATCGAAGCCCAGATCAACGCCTGCCGCGACGCGCTCAAGGACGAGAACCTGCGCAACGTCGACACGCACGTCTACAGCTACGACAGCGGCAGCATCTACATGGACCTGGTCAACGAAGCCGAGAAGGCCGGCGACTACATCATCAATGTCGTCGAGGCCCGGCTGGGTGCTTCCCACCGGCAATCGGAACTCGCTACCGTTTAGCGGACAACAACAACCGTATCGATTTCTTCCAGGGCGGCGGCCGGAACGGCCACCGTCAGGAAGCCGTCTTTCGACACTTCATAATCGAGTTTTTCCCCTGAGACAAGCAGGGTCACGGCGCCTTTGCGGGCCGGTTTCATCCCCTCGGGCAGCGGCAGGACGACTTTGCACAGGCCGCCACGCTGCGGCAGGACTTCCGGCGAAAGGATGTGCAGGAACAGGGATTCCGCGTTGCGTGTCGTAACACCCCAGGCCTGCTCAGGGACGGAAGTGGCTGTCGTGCCGTCGACAGAGACGGCGTGGCTCCGCATCCATGCACCTATACCCGCGAGACGGTCGAGCGCCTGGTGCGGCAGTTCGCCGTTCGCTTGCGGGCCGATGTTGAGCAGCAGGTTCGATCCCTTGGCTGAAGCACGTACCAGCAGTTGAACCAGCTCCTTCACGCTCTTGTACCACGGATCTTCAATCCGGTAGCCCCACGAACTGTTCATCGTCTGGCACATCTCCAGCGGCAGCGAGCTGATGCCCTGGCCTGCCGAATAACCGGCCGTGTTCTCGCCGGGCAGGTCGCGTTCGAACATCTGGAAGTCCTCCCCTTCGAACGGGGTCTTGTGGTGGTTGTTGCCGATGAGCAGTTCCGGTTTCAGGCTGTGGATGTAGGCATAGAACTCCGGCATGCGCCAGTCGAAATCCGGATCCCCATCGTGGTCCCAGATGCCGTCGAACCACAGCGCGCCGAGATTCGGGTATTGCGTGATCAGCTCCCGGACCTGCGTCTTCATGAATTCGAAATAGTGGTTGTAGTCCTGCTGGTCGCCTTTGCGGCCCGTCTTGAGGCCTGAACTGCCCTGCGGATAGTCTTCCCGGATCCAGTCGAGGGTCGAGTAATAGAGATGGTAACGCAGTCCTTCCGCCTCGCAGGCAGCGGCCAGTTCGGCCACGATATCCCTGCCGTACGGAGTAGCGTCAATGATGTCGTAGTCCGTGGCTGCCGTCCGGAACATCGAAAAGCCGTCGTGATGCCGCGAGGTGAGCGTGACGTAGCCTGCACCGGCCTCCTTGAAGGCCCGCGCCCAGGCGGCCGCATCGAACTTGACGGGATTGAAACTCTGGGCGGCTACGGCATAATCGTCCTTGTTCAGGCCGGCCGTCTGGAGATACCACTCCCCTTGTGCATAAGTGGCATAGATGCCCCAGTGCAGGAAGATACCGAGTCGATGTTGTTGGAAATCAGCCCGCTGCGCAAGGTTTTCAGGCGTGGGCACATAATGCTGGGCAGCGGCGGAACCGCAGGCCAGGAAAAAGGCCACGAGCGCCGCCAGGAAAAGGACAGGACTTTTTTTCATATTTCAGCGATGATGGAGGATACAGCCTTCACCAGATCCCCCACTTTCACCCGGACCCGGGCGTCGCAGGGAAGGTAATAATCGATGCGGGAACCGAACTTGATGATGCCGCACTGCTCGCCGGCACGGACTTCCATCCCGTTGCGGGCATAGCATACAATACGACGCGCGACGCTGCCGGCCAGTTGCTTGAAAAGGACTTCCTTTCCTTCAGGGGTACGGATGACCGTGCAGGAATGCTCGTTCTCCTCCGAAGCCTTGGGCTTGAAGGCCAGGAAATGCCGCCCGGGGAAATACTCCGCGAAAGAAACCGTGCCGGTCACCGGCCAGAAGTTGGCGTGCAGGTCCCAGAAATCCATATACACGGAAATCATCAGGACATTCCGCTTGAGATAGACCGGATCGTAGACTTCCTCCACCCGGACGATCTTGCCGTCGGAAACCGCCGACACCAGATGGTCGGAGCCGACGGGCTTGCGGTCGGGCACCATGTGGAAATAGGTCTGCCAGCCGCTGAGCCACAGCAGGAAGAGGGAAAGCGGCCACTTGATCCACCATTGGGGGATAAAGCGCAGCGATAGGAAAATGCCCACGGCGGAGAGCACGTAGATCAGCACGACGGTGCCATAGGTGTTCTTGTCGAGTTTCATATCAGGGAGAACAGTTTCAGGTAGATGGCCACGATGGGAACGACCAGGAGCACGTCGTCGAAACGGTCGAGCAGCCCGCCGTGACCGGGAATCAGCTGGCCGGCATCCTTGACCTGGGCGTGCCGCTTGATGAGCGACTCGAACAGATCACCCGGTACGCTGAATACCGCCACGAGCAGGGCGAGCGCCAGCCAGTGCGCCAGCGGAAGGACCGCGGCGCCGAAAGTGGCATGAACGCCCCAGGCAGCCAGGAAGGTGAAAAGCGTCCCCCCGACCACGCCGATCCAGGATTTCTTGGGCGAGAGCGCAGGGAACAATTTGCGGCTGTTCGGACGCTGCCCGAAAGCCATACCCACGAGATAGGCGCCGATGTCGCAGAGCCACAGGAGGACGAACAGGCCCAGCAGCAGACGCCAGCCGAAGTTGCCGCAGGGATAGGCCAGCATCAGCAGGGCCGCTAGCGGCAGGGTGATATAGACCAGCGGGAAATAGACCGCTGTAGGAAAATCGTGCGTCGGAGCCGCTTCGAAGAGCAGGATGATGCTGGCGGCCGCCACGGGAAGGAAGCCGAGCATCGCATATTTCAGGTCAAGACAGAACTGGAAATAGCACCAGAGCAGGACCAACGTCACAAGTGAGCCCAGGCTCACGCAGACCATCTCCTTGCGGTATTTGCGGTCGACCGTCATCCGGTAGAATTCGTGGGAGAGCAGCACGGAAAGCAGGCTTACGAAGGCGAGGATGCCCCAGGGCGACAGCATGCACCCGATGACCACGACGAGGAACAGAACCCCGCTGACCGTCCTTTTCCAGAGTGTCCCCTTCCCCATGACTCAAGCCTCCTCGCGCAGCATCTTGTTGGGATCGACCCCGCCCTTGCGGGGACCGAAAATGTTTTCCAGGTCTTCCGAGAACACGACTTCGCGTTCGAGCAGCAGCTGCGCGAGTTTTTCGAAACCTTCTCGGTTTTCGGTCAGCACCTGCAGCGCCGTTGCGTGGGCCTGCTCGATGAGGCGCTTCACCTCGTCGTCGATCAGTTCGGCGGTCTTCTCGCTGTAGGGCTTACTGAATGCCATGTCGCGGCTGCCCGTGGAATCGTAGTACGAGAGGTTGCCCACTTTCTCACTCATGCCGAAATAGGTCACCATGGCGTAGGCCTGTTTGGTGAGTTTCTCCAGGTCGCTGAGCGCGCCGGTGGAGATGCGGCCGTTGACGATTTCTTCGGCGACGCGGCCGCCGATGGTGGCGGCCATCTCGTCCATCATCTGCTCCGTCGTGGTGAGCTGGCGTTCTTCAGGCAGATACCAGGCGGCGCCCAGGCTCTGGCCGCGCGGAATGATGGTCACCTTCAGCAGCGGATTGGCGTTGGGCAGCAGCCAGCTGACCGTGGCATGTCCCGCCTCGTGGTGGGCGATCGTATTCTTCTCTTCGGCCGTGATGATCTTGCTCTTGCGCTCCAGGCCGCCGACGATGCGGTCGATGGCATCGAGGAAGTCCTGCTTCTCCACCACGTCCTTGTTCTTGCGGGCGGCGATCAGGGCCGCTTCGTTGCACACATTGGCGATGTCGGCACCGCTGAAGCCCGGGGTCTGCTTGGCCAGGAAATCGATCTGGAAGCCGGGGGCGAGCTTGATGCCCCGCAGATGCACCTTGAAGATTTCCAGACGTTCCCGGAGCTCAGGCAGGTCGACGTGGATCTGCCGGTCGAAACGGCCGGCGCGCATCAGCGCCTTGTCGAGGATGTCGGCACGGTTGGTAGCCGCCAGGATGATGACGCCCGAATTGGAGCCGAAACCGTCCATTTCGGTAAGCAGCTGGTTGAGGGTGTTCTCCCGTTCGTCGTTCGAGGTAAAGCCTGCATTCTTGCTGCGGGCGCGGCCCTCGGCGTCGATCTCATCGATAAAGACGATGCAGGGGGCCTTCTCCTTGGCCTGCTTGAAGAGGTCGCGCACGCGGGAGGCGCCCACGCCCACGAACATCTCTACGAAGTCCGATCCGGAAATGGAGAAGAAGGGGACGTTGGCCTCGCCTGCGACGGCCTTGGCGAGCAGGGTCTTGCCGGTGCCCGGAGGCCCCACCAGGAGGGCTCCCTTGGGGATCTTTCCGCCGAGGGCGGTGTATTTCCGTGGATTCTTGAGGAAGTCGACGATCTCCATGACCTCCTCCTTGGCTCCATACAGGCCCGCCACGTCCTTGAACGTGACGTCGTTGGTGCCTTTCTCTGCAAGCTTGCCGGTGGACTTGCCGACGTTGAAGATGCCGCCGCCTCCCCCGGCTCCGCCTCCCATGTTGCGGCTCATGCCGCGGAACATGAAGATCCACATGAGGACCAGCAGGAGCGGGAAGATGAGCCATTCGAGGATGTCGACCCACGCCTTGGCGTCGTTCTCCATGATGATCTTCACCTGGTCGGCCTCAGGGAGGGTGGCGTTAAGCTCGCCGAACTCCTTCTCGGCGTCGAAGCGCGCCGACACCAGGAAGTTGAAATGCGGGGAACGGGACGGGACCTCCCCGCCGGGGAACTTGGAGGAGTATTTCGCCAGCCTGTCGGGCTTGACGGTGACCGTGCCCTTGTAGTCGTTGCGGACGAAATGGATCTCCTTGATGTCCCCCGCCTTGAACATGGACTGGACCTCCGCCCATTCTATCTTGGCCGGAGACGTGCCGTTCTGGCTGAAGAGCATCCAGCCTATCGCGAAAATGAGCAGGAGGTAGAACCACGAGAAGTTGATCCGCACGCGTACGACCTTCCTTTTGGGGTCCTTTCCGTCCTTGCCCTGGTTGTTATTGTCGGTATTTTCTGCCATCTTTCAAATCATTCTTCTTCCGTGTCGGCGGTTTTCTTCGAGGCCGGTTTCTTCCTCTCCTTGTATGTCTTCTTCGGCGCATCGGCCCAGAGGTCCTCCAGGCGGTAGAACTCGCGGTACTGCGTCAGGAAGACGTGAACCACGATGTGGCCGTAGTCGAGGATGATCCAGAAGTCGTTCTCGAGCCCCTGGGTGCGGAGCGGCTTCATGCCGAGCTCCTCGCGGGCCACCTTCATGATGTTGTCGGCGATGGCTCCCACATTGGTGGTGGAGCCGCCGTCGCAGATCACGAAATAGTCGGCGATGGAACTGCCGACTGGCCTCAGATCGAGGGAGACGACATTCTGTCCTTTCTTGTCCAGGATGGCATCGGCGATGACGCGGAGGTCGTGTGTAATCATAAATCCTTGAAAAGTGTTAAATTTGCAAACAAATATAATACAAAAATTCCACCAATGGATAAACTGACTGACATAAGATGGTTGGATACCGTAGAATCTACCAACGACGAGGCCAGGAAGGCTGTCGGGGAGCTTGACAATCTGTCAGTCATAGCGGCCAGATGTCAGACAGCGGGCCGCGGCCAGGGTGACCACACGTGGCACAGCAGGCCCGGTGAGAACCTGACCTTCACGGTGGTGCTGAAGTTCGGCTGCGAAGGGGGCCTGGCGCCGCTGGCCGCGCGGGACGTGCTGCTCATCACACAGGCGGTTACCCTCGCCCTTCGCAGGTATCTCAAGGGCAAGGGCGTCTCCGCCCGCATCAAATGGCCCAACGACATCTACGTCGGCGACCGGAAGATATGCGGCATACTCATAGAGAACATCCTGCACGGGTCCGAAGTGGCGGCGAGCATAGTGGGGATAGGACTGAACCTCAACCAGACGGAATTCCCGCCGGACCTGCCCAATCCCGTATCGCTGTCGCTGGTGACCGGAAGGCGCTACGATCCGGAGAAGGAGCTCGTGCGCTTCATGCGCATCCTGAAGGAATGCGCCGGAAAAACAAATACCGCCGGAGGCCGGCGGTATCTGGACAGGACTTTCAACGAAAACATGTTCAGGCTCCCTTCATAGCGGCTATGGCCGCCGCGGGGTCCGGTGCCTTGAACACCGCGCTGCCGGCGACGATGATGTCCACTCCCGCCTCATACAGGGCGGCGGCGTTGGACAGGTCCGCTCCCCCGTCGATCTCCACCATGCAGTCCAGGCCCCTGCGGGCTATCTCGGCCTTCAGGGCCTTCACCCTTCCATAAGTCTCCGGGATGAACTTCTGTCCCCCGAAGCCGGCGAACACCGACATCACGAGGATGTAGCCAGCGTGGTCGAGATACGGGAATACGTCCTCCACGGGAATGTCCGGGTTGATGGCGAGGCCGGGCGTCATGCCGAGGCTGCGGACCTCGTCCAGCAGCCTCGCGGGGCTCCGGCGCGCCTTACGGGCCGCCTCGAGGTGGAACGAGAGCATGCTGCATCCGGCCTTCGCGCAGCGCGCGAAATACTTCTCCGGATGGACGATCATCAGGTGCGCGTCCATCGGCTTCTCCGCGATCTCCGCCACGGCGTCGATGACGGAGAACCCGAACGAGATGTTCGGCACAAGCGTGCCGTCCATCACGTCGAGGTGGATGATGTCCGCATGGCCGTTGATCAGGCGGATGTCCTTCTCGAGGTGCAGGAAGTCTGCGGCGAGGATGGAGGGGGCGAGCAGTCTCATCTTACTTGAAATTTGTGACGACGTCCTCGAGTAGGGCCACGAACTTGTCAAGGGAGGCGAGGTCCATCCTCTCCCCCGGAGCGTGCACTCCCAGGAGCGTAGGGCCGAACGAAATCATGTCGAGGTCCGGGAACTTCTCCAGGAAAAGGCCGCACTCCAGGCCTGCGTGGATAGCCTTTACTATGGGCTCCACACCGAAGAGACGCTTGTAGGACTCCACGCACTCATGCAGGATATGCGACTGTGTATCAGGCTTCCAGCCCGGATACTCATACTGGTGCTTAACTTCCGCTCCGGCCATCTCGAAGACGGCCCTGACCTTCGCCGCGATCATGCGCTTGGCGGAGGTGATGGAGCTGCGCTGGCTCGTGACCACCCTGATCTCGCCGTGCTCCGCCATGCGGACTGAGGCGAGGTTGGTGGAGGTCTCCACGAGGCCCTTGATCTCCTGGCTCATGGCCTGGACGCCGTGGGGGCAGGTGAAGAGCGCGGTGAGCAGGCGGCGGGTGGTGTCGGGGTCGACCGCCTTCTCGTTGAGGTAAGCGGGCTCGGCCGCGAATACCACGTCGGGATCGCTGACGGCGAACTCGGCCTTGACGTCACGGCCGAAGGAGGCGAAGCGCTCCGCAGTCGCCTCCGGGTCCGGGACGGCCACCACCGCCTCGCACTCGCGCGCGATGGCGTTGGGCTTGTTCCCGCCCTTCATGAGCAGCAGCTGAAGGCCGTGGGGCAGCTCTCCGTACAGGAAGCGCGCCATCTGCTGGACGGTGTTCATGCGCTCCTTGTTGATGTCCTCGCCGCTGTGGCCTCCGACACCGCCGGAGATGGAGAGGCGCAGCCTTTCGTAACCGTCGATGCGGTTGACGGTGCCGTACTTGAACACGGCGGTGGTGTTGAGGCCTCCGGCGCATCCGATGCAGAACTCCCCTTCCTCCTCGGAGTCGAGGTTGATGAGGGTCTTGCCGGTGAAGAAGCCCTCCTTGAGGGCCTCCGCTCCGTCCATGCCGGTCTCCTCGGAGATAGTGAAGAGGCACTCTATCTTACCCATGGGCTTGTCACTCTCGAGGAGCGCGAGGGACGCGGCGATGCCTATGCCGTCGTCAGCGCCGAGGGTCGTGTCCTTGGCTATCATCCAGCCGTTCTCGATGACGTACCTGATCGGGTCCTTGGAGAAGTCGTGCTGGACGCCCGCGTTCTTCTCGCAGACCATGTCCTGATGCCCCTGGAGCACGATGGCCGGAACGTTCTCCTTGCCGGGTGACGCCTCCTTCGTGATGAGGACGTTGCCGGTCTCGTCAGTCTTGCAGGCGAGGCCGCGCGACGCGGCGAACGACTGCAGGTATGCGGTCATCGGTTCTTCGTGTCCGGATTCGCGCGGAATGCCGGTAATGGTCTTGAAATGGGCTAAAACTGATTCTGAAGTCATTGTGCTGTATTATTTTTCTACAGGCACAAGCATCTTGCTGATATCGGTGATGTACTGCTTGAAACTCTTGTCCGTCGACATCAAATCCGAAACCGTCGTGCATGCATGCAGCACTGTAGCGTGGTCCTTGCCTCCGAGTTCGGCCCCTATGGTAGCGAGGGAAACATTGTCGATGAGGTTGCGGCTCAGATACATGGCTATCTGGCGGGCCTGCACTATCTGGCGCTTGCGCGACTTGGACAGCAGGGTGTCGCGGGTGATGTTGAAGTACTCGCAGACTATGCTCTGCACCTTGTCGATGGTGACTCCCTCCTGCTGCGTCCCTACTATCTTGTCGGTTATGTTCTGCACCAGCTCGACAGTGGCCTCGCGGTGTGTCAGGGTGGCGTGGGCTATCAAAGAGATGAGGGCGCCCTCAAGCTCGCGGAAGTTGGACTTCACGCGCGCGGCGAGGCTCTCGAGGACGTTGTCCCCGATGGCCACTCCCTCGCGGAAGGCGCGGGCCTTGAGCATGGCCAGGCGCGTGGCGTAGTCCGGGCGGGAAAGCTCGGCGGAGAGGCCCCACTTGAAGCGTGACAGCAGGCGTTCCTCGAAGTTCTGCAGGTCCACGGGTGCGCGGTCGGACGTGAAGATCAGCTGCTTGCCCGTCTGGTGCAGGTGGTTGAAGATGTTGAAGAAGGCGTTCTGCGAGCCCTGTCCGATCAGGTCCTGGATGTCGTCCACGATGAGGACGTCCATCTTCATGTAGTAGGCCAGGAAGTCGGTGAGCTTGTTGCGGACGTTGACGGCGTCCATGTACTGGGTCTTGAACTCGTTGCCGGTGACGTAAAGGACGACGAGCTCGGGGAACCTCTCCTTGATCTCGATGCCGATCGCCTGTGCGATGTGGGTCTTGCCGAGGCCGGGGCCTCCGAAGAGGAACAGGGGGTTGAACGGGGTCTTGCCCGGGGCGGCGGAGATGTTGACGCCGGCGGTGATGCCCATCTTGTTGCACTCCCCTTCCACGAGGTTGGCGAAACAGTAGACGGGGTTGAGCCGGGGATTGATCTTCACCCTCTGGATGCCGGGATATACCAGTGGTCCGGGGTTGCCCGCGGGGTTGTAGGTGTTGACCGAGACGGGGCGGTTGACCGGGGTCAGACCCTGGGAGGCCGGGTAGCGCATCGCCTGGTCGGCCCTCACCGGACGGACCATGTAGACGAGGCGGGCGTCGGAGCCGATGACGCGCTTGAGGGTCTTCTTTATGATGTCGAGGAAAGCGCCCTCGAGATACTCCCGGAAAAAGTCGGTGGGAACCTCCACCGTGAGGGTGGAATCAAGCATCGACACGGGCCTGATCGGTTTGAACCAGGTCTCGAACTTCTGGGGCTCGATAAGCTGCGAAATGATGCGCAGACACTCGTCCCATATGTCGATATGTCGTTCTTGATTCTGCATTAGGATTGGTCTTGTTTGGGAATGCAAAAATGGGTGAAAAAATTTTCATAAAAAAACTTTTTCACTATTGTTCTTAAAAAAAAATTTTCTTATATAAGCGTTTAGGGAGGGGTCAAACGTTTGATTTTTAAACGCCGGATTTTCAGATATTTGCAAAGGCGTTTCCACGTAAGTGATTGATTCTGGAAAACTCCTTATCTGGAATTATTCAAAATTAGAGGAGAATCCTCATTTGACGCGCGTAGAGCCACTGTCATCCACCTTTACGAGGAATGCGTCGGGATATTTCTTCTTGATTTTCGCAAAGGTTTCCCGGGCTTCTCCGAGGTCTTCCGAAACTCCTATTATATACTTGTTGAGGGTGGGCGTACTAACGCATTTCGGTTCGTATCCGAGGAAGTAGGGATCCTTGGGGTCCATGGCCTTTTTCGTGGCCAGGACCTGGGTGCCGTAGTACGTGCCGGCGGCGGGGGCCGCAGCCTCCACGGGCGCCTTCGGCGCGTCGCCGGCCGCCGCTGCCGCCGGGACAGGCTTGTCCGCCCCGACGCTCTCGTCGTAGAGCTTCTTGTACTCGGTGAAGGCTTCCGCCAGGCGCTGCGCTATCCTGTCGAGGTTCCGTGCGTTCCGGAGCGCCTCGAGGTCCGTGGCATTGGAGATGAAGCCGAGTTCAAGGAGAGCGGCGGGCATGGATGCCAGGCGTAGCACCGCGAAGTTGTTCTGCGAGATGCCGTTGCTTTTCTTGATCGGACCTCCGGCCAGCTTCTTGTCCACGATCTGCGCGAAGAGGATGCTCTGCTCGCGGTAGGCGTTGGTCATCAGGTGGAGGAAGATGTCCGATTCGGGGTCGTCGGGGTCGAAGCCCTGGTATGTAGTGGAATAATCTTCCTCGAGCAGGATGACGCCGTTCTCGCGCTTCACCACGTCCATGTTCATCGCGTACGTGTCCTTGTTCTTGTCCGTAGAGGGGCCGAGGAGGTGTATGGAGTATCCGTTGGGGGCGGACTTGGTGCTGGAATTGATATGAACGGAAATGAAGAAATCAGCTTCCTTGCCGGTGGCGAACTTGGCCCTGTCGATGAGCGGCACGAAGACCTCGTCCTTCTCGCGCGTAAGGTAAACGCTGACTCCGGGATTGAGCTCCTCTATTTTCTTTTTCAGGAGCTTGGATATCTCCAGCGTGAGCTTCTTCTCCTGCGTTTTCTTGTCCTTGCTGATGGCTCCCGGGTCCTTGCCCCCGTGTCCGGGGTCGATGACGACGGTACGCAGGCCGAGCTCCTGTGCGGGGGCCTGAGGGGCGGCCGTGAGGAAGCAGGCTGCGAGGATTGCGGCACAGAATATGCTGGATTTCATTTTATCTCCCGACTTTGGTAAACTTCGAAAATAGTCTTACATTTGTACTTTGCAAATTTAGGAAAAAAATTGCGTTCAAAGAATATACCATACCTGTTTGTGACGGTTTTGCTCGTCCTGCTGAGCAGCGTCGCGCTTCCGGCCCAGAATGACAGGCGCTCACGCCGTGAGGCCCGCCGGGCCGCGCGCGCCGGGACGGTCGCGCTTCCGGATTCTTTGAAGCTCGATTCCCTCTCCACATTCCAGCTCGATTCGCTGTCTTTCCAGAGGGATTCCGTGGCCAGGGCCGATTCCCTGCACCGGGCCGACTCCCTTTCGATGCTTGGCAAGAGTTCCCTCGAGCGCCCGGCCTTCTCCGGTGCCAGGGACTCCATCGTGGAGGTCTTCACGGAGGGCAAGCGTATGGTGTATTACTATGGTGACGTGAAGGTTACGTACCAGAACATGGAGCTTACCGCGGAGTACATGGAGTACGACATGAACACCGGCGAGGTCTTCGCCACGGGCGTCATAGACCCCGTTACGGGAGAGCTGACCGGCACCCCTGTGATGAAGCAGGGCAAGGATACATACGAGATGGAGAAGGTGAGGTACAACTTCAACTCCAAGAAGGCGCGCATCACCAACATGACCACCAACGACAACGAAGGCATACTCCACGGGCAGAACATCAAGATGATGGAGGACCGTTCCATCAACATCACAGACGGCCATTATACCGTCTGCGATGCCGACGAACCCCATTATTACCTTGCCCTGAGCTCCGCCAAGGTCATCACGAAGCCTACGCAGAAGACCGTCTTCGGTCCGGCGCATCCCGTCATCGAGGGGGTCGACATCCCGCTCGTGCTCCCCTTCGGCTTCATCCCCAAGAAACCGCAGCGAGCCACCGGCATGCTGATGCCGACCTTCGGCGAGGAGCAGTCCCGAGGCTTCTACGCGCGCGATGCGGGCATGTATTTCGTATTCGGAGACTATCTGGACCTCTCAATCACCGGCGACGTCTATACCCTCGGCTCGTGGGCCGTGGACGTCAATTCCCGCTACAAGGTCAACTACAAGTTCAACGGCAGCTTCTCCCTCACCTACTCGAACGACCAGAAGGGCGAGCGCGGGAGCAGCGATTTCTTCCAGAGCCGCAACTTCGCCGTGAAATGGTCGCATTCCCAGGACGCCAAGGCGCATCCGGGCCAGACGTTCTCGGCCTCGGTCAACTTCTCCAGCCCGTCCAACGGCAAGTACAATTCCCGCAACGTCACCGAGGCCCTGCAGAACCAGACATCGTCGTCCATCTCGTTCTCTAAGAACTGGAACGGAAAGATCAACCTTTCCATCAACGCCCTGCACAGCCAGAACTCCAGGGACAGTTCATACGCGTTCACCCTTCCTAACGTCACCTTCTCGGTCAGCACTTTCTATCCCTTCAAGCGCAAGGTCCGCGTGGGAAAGGAGAAGGCCTATGAGAAGATATCGTTCGGCTACAACACCTCCCTGCAGAACAAGATCAGCTTCAAGTCCTCGGAGTTCGGGCAGGAAGGCTTCCTGAACAAGTTCCAAAACGGCATGACCCACAACTTCTCCATCGGCCTGCCTGCGTTTACGATCGCAAACTACCTGACTTTCAATCCTTCCGTCTCATACGGCCAGAACTGGTTCTTCAAGAGGCAGGAATACGTGTACAATGCCGAGACCGACTCCGTCGAGGCCGTGGAGGGCAGGCAGTTCAGCTCGTTCGGCATCTCCCAGACGTATTCCGGAGGCATTTCCATGAGCACCCGTCTTTACGGAATGTTCAACTTCGGCAAGCGCCACCACATACAGGCGATACGCCACGTCATCTCGCCTAGCATAAGCATGTCCTTCTCCCCCGAACAAGGCACCCGTCTCAACGGTTACCGGACCCTCCATTATACCGACATCAACGGTGTCGAGAAGGATTACGAGTACAACATCTACTCCGGGCAGATGTACTCCCCTCCCGGCAAGGGCCGCTCGGCGAGAGCCAGCATCTCCATAGGCAACAACCTCGAAGCCAAGGTCCGCGACAATGCGGACACCACCGGAACGGGCACCAAGAAGATCAAGATCCTGGACCAGCTGAACTTCAACACCTCGTACAACTTCCTGGCCGACTCGCTGCGCATGAGCAACATAGGCATGACCATGTCCACCACCATCTTCGAGAAGATGAACATCAGCGCGAACGCCAATTTCGACCCCTATGCCATCGATGAGAGGGGAAGGAGGATAAACAAGTACAACTTCATGGTCGACCCCGCCCATCCCCTCCGCATGACGAACGCCAGCATCTCCACTTCCTATTCCTGGAGCGGCAAAGGCACCGTCGCCGGAAACGACGGTACGGAAGGCAGCTCCGGCTCAGGTACCGGATACCAGCGCGTCTATTATCATCCCGTTACCGGCGAGTACATACCTGGAGGATGGCTGTATTATACCAATCCCAATTCCCCCTGGTCCTTCAACTTCGGCTACTCTTTCAGCTATTCCAAATCGTACTCGTATACCAATCAGCAGCTTCAGGTGCAGAATAAGTTCACCCAGACCCTCAGCCTGAGCGGCAACATCAAGCTGACCCCCAAGATGTCCATCAATGCATCCTCGGGTATCGACCTGATGGCGATGAAGATCACTACGACGCAGTTCAGCGCCACGTATGACCTCCATTGCTTCAACATCTCGGTGTCATGGGTTCCGACCGGCACCTGGAAGTCCTACAGCTTCCGCATCGCCGCCAACTCCTCGACCCTCGCGGACGTCCTCAAGTTCAAGAAGAGCAGCAGTTATTGGGATAATTAGTTTTTTATTCCTATCTTTGCAGCGATATCTTTATGAGACCGCCTTTTCCGGCGGTATTACACACCAATTTTAATATAGCATGCCACACACTCTGTTTGAATTGAGTACCATGAGCAGGGAGCAGCTTGAGGCCATCGCCACCAGGCATGGAGTCAAGAATGTCAGTAAATTGGACATGGAGCCCCTCGCTTTCGCCATCCTGGATGCCGAGGCCAAGGAAGAGTCCCTGAAGCCTTCAAACGATAAGCCCAAGTCCCGCCGCGGACGTCCCAAGAAGGACGATGCCGCCGCTGAAACCAAGCCCGCAGAGGAGAAGAAACCCGAAGGGGATAAGAAGCCCGTCGAGGCCAAGCCCGAGGCTGAAGCCAAACCTGCGGCCAAGAAGCCTGCCGCGAAGAAGGCCAAGGCCAAGCAGGCCGCTCCGAAGGAGGAGAAGCCTGCTGACGCGCCTGCGCCGGAGGCTCCCGCCGCCCAGGCGGCCGAGGCTGCTCCGGAAGCAGCTCCGGAGAAGCCCAAGACCCGCCGCGGCCGGCCCAAGAAGGCCGAGGCCGCTCCGGCCGAGGCCCCCGCGGCCCCTGCGCCCGAGGCGGAGAAGGCCGGTCCCGCACCGGACGGCAAGAAGCCCGAGAACCGTCCCCAGGCTGCTCCGCAGCAGGAGCAGCAGCGCAAGCAGCAGAACCATCAGGGAGGCCAGTATCCGCAGCCCCAGGGCCAGCAGAACGGCCAGAATGGCCAGCAGCGCCGTCCCCAGCCCCAGCCTCAGCCTCAGCCCAGGCCGAAGGTCATCGAGTTCGAGGGTACCGTGGAGGCCACCGGCGTCCTGGAGATCATGCCCGACGGATATGGTTTCCTTCGCTCTTCCGATTACAACTATCTCAACTCCCCCGACGACATCTACGTCTCCCAGAACCAGATCAAGGCCAACGCCCTGAAGTCCGGAGACACCGTCACCGGCGAGATCCGTCCCCCGAAGGAGGGCGACAAGTATTTCCCGCTGGTCAGGATCAAGTACATCAACGGCCGCACCCCGGAGTTCATCCGTGACCGCGTCCCGTTCGACTTCCTCACTCCCCTCTTCCCGGACGAGAAGTTCAACCTTACCGGAGGCCGTTCCGGACGTGACATCTCGTGCCGCATTGTCGACATGTTCGCCCCGATAGGCAAGGGCCAGCGCGGCCTCATCGTCGCCCAGCCCAAGACCGGTAAGACCATGCTGCTCAAGAGCATAGCCAACGCCATCGCCGAGAATCACCCCGAGGTTTACGAGATCGTTCTCCTCATCGACGAGCGCCCCGAGGAGGTCACCGACATGCAGCGCAGCGTTCGCGCCGAGGTCGTCGCCTCCACCTTCGACGAGCCCGCCGAGCGCCACGTCAAGGTGGCCAACATGGTCATCGAGAAGTCCCGCAGACTGGTCGAGTGCGGCCACGATGTGGTCATCCTCCTCGACTCCATCACCCGCCTTGCACGCGCGTATAACACCGTCCAGCCCGCATCCGGAAAGGTCCTTTCCGGCGGTGTGGACGCCAACGCCCTGCAGAAGCCCAAGCGCTTCTTCGGCGCTGCGCGCAACATCGAGGGCGGCGGCTCCCTGACCATCATCGCCACGGCCCTCACCGAGACCGGTTCCAAGATGGACGACGTCATCTTCGAGGAGTTCAAGGGCACCGGCAACATGGAGCTCCAGCTCGACCGCAACCTTTCCAACAGGCGCATCTTCCCTTCGGTCAACGTACTGCTCTCCGGCACCCGCCGCGACGACCTGCTGCTCGACAAGGGCACGGGCAGCCGCATCTGGATCCTCCGCAAGCTCCTCGCCGACATGACCCCCATCGAGGCGATGAACTTCATGCTCCAGCTCATGGACGAGTACAAGACCAATGAGGACCTTCTGGACAATATGAACAAGGTCAGCCCCCGCGAGGCAAAGTATTACGACAGTTATTGATACGATGCTGGCACTTCCTGACAATTTCGATCCCGTGGAGCGCGGAGAGCGCGCCCGGGATTTTTTCCTTCAGGGCTACAACTGCTGCCAGGCCGTCCTGCTGGCTTTCGCCGACGTCCTCGAGGCTGATGAAGACCTGTTGAAGACCGTCGGTTCCGGCTTCGGCGGCGGCTTCGCGCGGATGCGCGAGGTATGCGGCAGCTTCAGCGCCTGCACGGTGCTGGCCGGATTCATGCGCCCCGCCGTCACTCCGGGCATGGACGAGCGTAAGGCCAATTACGCGCTCGTGCAGGAGATGGCCGCCGCGTTCCGCGAGCGTAACGGCGGCAGCATCGTCTGCGGCGAGCTTCTGGGCCTGCGAGGGCGGGGGCCCGAAGGGCCTGAGCCCTCTGCGCGGACGGAGGAGTTCTACCGCAAGCGTCCCTGCCCCGAGATCATACGCAACGCCGCGGTCATCGTCGCGGAGAAAATGAAAGAAGCAGCCCTTTAGGACTGCTTCTTTCATTATTCCCGGTCAGGCCGGGTGCTTTTACATAGCCTGTGCGACAGCCACGGCGACGGCCACGGAGGCGCCGACCATGGGGTTGTTGCCCATGCCCAGGAAGCCCATCATCTCCACGTGCGCCGGGACGGAGGAAGAACCTGCGAACTGCGCGTCGGAGTGCATGCGGCCGAGGGTGTCGGTCATGCCGTAGGAGGCGGGACCGGCGGCCATGTTGTCCGGATGCAGGGTACGGCCGGTGCCGCCGCCCGATGCCACGGAGAAGTACTTCTTGCCGGCGAGGACGCGCTCCTTCTTGTAAGTGCCAGCGACGGGGTGCTGGAAGCGCGTGGGGTTGGTGGAGTTGCCGGTGATGGAGATGTCGACGTTCTCGTGCCAGAGGATGGCGACGCCCTCGCGGACGTCGTCGGCGCCGTAGCAGCGCACGCCGCCGCGGACACCGTCGGAGTAACGCTTCTCGCTGACGATGTTAAGCTTGCCGGTATTGTAGTCGAACTGGGTCTGGACGTAGGTGAAGCCGTTGATGCGGGAGATGATCTTGGCGGCGTCCTTGCCGAGACCGTTCAGGATGACGCGAAGGGGCTTCTGGCGCACCTTGTTGGCCATCTCGGCGATCTTGATGGCGCCTTCGGCGGCGGCGTAGGACTCGTGGCCGGCGAGGAAGGCGAAGCACTCGGTCTCCTCGGAGAGGAGGCGGGCGGCGAGGTTGCCGTGGCCGAGGCCGACCTTGCGGTCATCGGCGACGGAACCGGGGATGCAGAAGGCCTGGAGGCCCTCGCCGATGGCCTCAGCGGCCTCGGCGGCGGACTTCACGCCCTTCTTGATGGCGATGGCGGCGCCTACGACGTAGGCCCACTTCGCATTCTCGAAGCAGATCTTCTGGGTGTCCTCGCAGATCTTGTACGGGTCGATACCCTTGGCATCGCAGATGGCCTTGGCCTCGTCGATGTCCTTGATACCGTATTTGTTGAGAGCGGCATTGATCTGATCGATGCGACGCTCATAGCTTTCGAAAAGTGCCATAGTCTCTTACTCTTTACGGGGGTCGATATATTTCACGGCATCCTTGAAGCGGCCGTAGGTACCTTTTGCCTTTTCGATGGCCTCGGGGCCGGTAGCGCCGGCCTTAAGGGCATCCATGAGCTTACCGAGGTTAACGAACTCATAACCAATGACTTCGTTGTCAGCATCGAGGGCCATGCGAGTGCAGTAGCCTTCGGTCATTTCGAGGTAACGGGAACCCTTGAGCTTAGTACCGTACATGGTACCCACCTGGCTGCGGAGGTTCTTGCCGAGGTCCTCGAGCGAACCGCCGATGGGGAGGCCGCCCTCCGAGAAGGCGGACTGGGTGCGGCCGTAGACGATCTGGAGGAAGAGCTCGCGCATCGCCGTGTTGATGGCGTCGCAGACGAGGTCGGTATTGAGGGCCTCCAGCAGGGTCTTGCCGGGAAGAATCTCAGACGCCATAGCGGCGGAGTGGGTCATGCCGGAGCAGCCGAGGGTCTCGACGAGAGCCTCCTCGATGATGCCGTCCTTGACGTTGAGGGTCAGCTTGCAGCAACCTTGCTGCGGAGCGCACCAGCCGATACCGTGGGTAAGGCCGGAGATGTCCTTGATTTCTTTTGCATGCACCCATTTGCCCTCCTCGGGGATCGGTGCGTTGGCGTGGTTGGCGCCTTTTGCAACGCAGCACATCTGCTGCACTTCTTTCGTGTAAATCATATAAGTTTTTATGGTGTTAAAACATTTGTCCTCTATTCTGCAAATTTAACAAATCCGCCGTAAATTACCAACGGATTTTTCGTAACTTCGCATGTCATGATGAACATTTCTAATACCATTTGCGCTCCGGCGACTTCCGTCGGGACCGGAGCGATTTCCGTGATCCGTGTCAGCGGTCCCGACGCCCTCGCGGTGACGGACCGGGTGGTGGCTTTCCGCCAGGGCGCATGCTCCTCCTCGCAGGGCTATTCCTTGAAGTTCGGGACGGTCCCGGACGTGGACGACGTGCTGGTGTCCGTGTTCCGGGCGCCGCACTCATACACGGGAGAGGATGCCACGGAGATTTCCTGCCATGCGTCCCCTTATATCGTGGAGCGTATCATGGAATTGCTGTCGGAGGCGGGGGCGGTCCCGGCGGAGTCGGGCGAGTTCACCCGCCGTGCCTTCGTGAACGGCCGTATGGACCTGTCCCAGGCAGAGGCCGTGGCCGATCTCATCGCTTCCTCCAACGAGGCTTCGCATCATGTAGCAATGCATCAACTTAGAGGGGGTATCTCCACTGAACTTCAGGAACTTCGCTCACAGCTTCTTGAAGTCACTTCTTTGATGGAACTGGAGCTTGACTTCAGCGAGGAGGAATTGGAATTCGCTGACAGGAGGCAGCTGGTTTCTTTGCTCGATTCGTGTATTGCGCATATTAAAAGGCTGACCGATTCCTTTCGTCTGGGCAACGCTATCCGGCGCGGCGTGCCGGTCGCGATCGTCGGCGCCACCAATACCGGGAAGAGCACGCTCCTCAACGCCCTGCTGGGCGAGGAGCGCGCGATCGTCTCCCCCGTCGCCGGCACGACGCGCGACACGGTCGAGGAGGTCTTCAACATCGACGGGACAGACTTCCGCCTCATCGACACCGCCGGCATCCGCGAGACCTCTGACGAAGTCGAGAATATCGGCATAGATCGGACCTTCGAGAAGCTCATGCTTGCGGACAGCGTCATCGCCGTCTTCGACCTCGACTCCCCTGCCGACAGGCTAAGTTCAGAGCTTCAGAATGTCCTCAAACGTGTCAATCTTCGTACACAACAACTGGTGATCGTGCTGAACAAGGCGGACCTGCTTGAGGGCTTCGAGGAAGCTTCCGCCGACTTCGCTTCCGGGACAGTTCCGACGTCCGAAAACAGCCAAATTCCGGCCGAATTACGTGTTAACAAAATTGTTACTGATTTTAACAATATTGTTTCTCTCGCTGATAATAAGATAGATGTTATTGTAATGTCCGCGAAATCCGGTTATAACCTCGAACGACTCTATAAGGCCCTTTCCGACCACCAGAAAGCCCGTATCGCCGATGCCGGGACGGCCACTCTCGTGGCCAACGCGCGCCATTATAACGCTCTCAAGGCCGCCTCCCGCGCCCTCTCCCTCGCCCGCTCCGGCATCGCCTCCCGCACTCCTACCGACCTCGTATCCCAGGACCTCCGCGAAGCCCTCTACCACCTCGGCACCATCACCGGTGAAATTACCACCGACGAAGTCCTCGGCAACATCTTCAGCAAGTTCTGCATCGGCAAGTAAATGCCTGATAATCAATTAGTTGCAACCTCTGCAAAACTCAAATTTGTGTGACAAAACTAGCTGAAAATGAACTCTTCAAAGAGTCGTTTCGGCTAGTTTCGCATTTTTAGCGTTTTGCCTGATTTACGGTCATTTGAGACCGTTTTGTCACAGTCTCTGTCACAAAAT
>JAFZQO010000005.1 GCA_017620335.1 Bacteroidales bacterium | reverse complement strand
GGCAACATCACCAGCACCATGGCGCCCACGCGCGTGGAGCGCATTTCCTCGAACGAATTCCGCGAAGCGTCCCGCAAGGCCTTCGCCCCCGTGCAGCAGCGGGTGGACAGCGCCATCACGGAGCGCAAGCTCTCCTTCAAGCCGGAGCTGGACGTCCGCGGCGAACGCCTCGCCGACGCCCTCGACATCGTGACCCACTTCATCGACGACGCCGTCATGCTCGGCGTCGGCTCCGTGCGCATCATCCACGGCAAAGGGACCGGGGTGCTGCGCGAGGAGATCCAGAAATACCTCCGGACCATCCCGGGGCTGACCGTCAGCGACGAAGACGTGCGGACGGGCGGCACCGGCGTAACCGTCGTCAAACTATGAAAACGGACCGCGCAGCCGTCGGCCGCCGGGGCGAGGAGGAAGCCAGCCGCTACCTCACCCGGCTCGGGCACAGGATCCTGGCGCGCAACTGGCGCGGCGGCCACCTCGAGCTGGACATCGTCACCCTTGTGGGCAACGAGCTCCACTTCGTGGAAGTGAAGAGCCGCGTGGCGCCCGTGATGGCCGAGCCGGAGCGCAACGTGGGCCGCACCAAGCAGCGGCGCCTGGTCGCCGCCGCGCAGGCTTTCCTGCACGACGAGAGCCGTAAGGACCTGCCCGCCGACCTGGAAGTTTTTTTCGACGTGATGTCGGTGATCTTCTACGGGACGGGCGCAGAATTTGATATAGAATATTACCCCAAAGCTTTTATACCACTTTATGCTTAATAACCATTACTACTGTATAATCATGGCCGGCGGCATCGGATCCCGCTTCTGGCCCATCAGCCGCGCCGACCAGCCCAAGCAGTTTCTGGATTTCAGCATCCAGGGCCGCTCCTTCCTGCGCCGCACCTACGACCGCATGAAGGTTGTCATTCCCGAGGAGAACATCCTCGTGGTGAGCCTGGAGCGCTACCGGGACCAGGTCCGCGCGCATCTGCCGGAGCTCCCCGAGAAGAATCTGCTGCTCGAGCCCTACAACCGCAACACCGCCCCCTGTATCGCCTTCGCGACCTACGCGATCCTGCAGCGCGATCCGGAGGCCGTCACCGTCGTGACACCTTCCGACCACGCCATCGCCCGCCACGACGTGTTCAACAAGACCCTGCTCGAGGCCCTCGCCTACGCATCCGGCAGCGACGCGCTCATCACCTTGGGTGTCGTTCCCACGCGGGCGGATTCCAATTTCGGTTACATCCAGATGGCGGGCAAGGCCGAGGACGGCCGCCCCGTCAAGATCAAGACCTTCACCGAGAAGCCCGACGCCGACCTGGCGCACGTGTTCGTGGAGACGAAGGAGTTCCTCTGGAATTCCGGTATTTTCGTCTGGCGCGCGGATGCCATCCGGCAGGCGCTGGAGAAGTACGCCCCCGAAATCACCAACCTCTGGGCCGGCTGGCCCGAGGCGCTCGGCACGGACGGCCAGCAGGCCTTCGTGGACCGCATCTACACCGATATGCCCCGCATCTCCATCGACTACGCCGTGATGGAGAAGACGGACAACGCCTGGGTCTATCCCGCGGAGTTCCGCTGGGCAGACATCGGAAACTGGGAGTCCCTCTACGAGTACCTCGCTTATCATGACGAGCGCGGCAACGCGCTGAACCGCACCGCCCGCCGCCTGCTCGTCGACAGCTCCGACAACATCGTCTATTCCACCCGCGACGAGAAGCTCATGGCCATCCGCGGGCTGGAGGACTTCATCGTCATCGACACGGAGGACGTGTTGATGATCTGCCCGCGTGACGAGCAGAAGCTCAAGGACTTCCTCTCCCGCCTCGCCATGCCCGAATACGAGGAATACCGCTAGTATCTCCGTCCTCCCATAGTCATTCCGGGCCTGACCCGGAATCCCGTCATTCGCCGGTTTCGACCGGCGAATCTTATGACCGGTGGGCTAACCCCCCGGACCCCCTGCGTCGCAAAAACTCCGACTTCATACTTCTGTTTACGGGTAAAGAAAAGATTGTAAATCAACTATTTGTAATTTGAGAAAAATGTCGTATCTTTGCAGCCCGCAAAAATGCGCGGAAACTTATAAAGTATTTATAAACAATTAATTAACAAACCAATGCCTGGATTAATTGGAAAGAAAATCGGAATGACTTCCGTTTTCGGTGCCGACGGTAAGAACATACCGTGCACCGTTATCGAGGCTGGTCCGTGCGTCGTTACGCAGCTGCGTACCATCGAAAAGGACGGCTATGAGGCCGTGCAGCTTGCCTATGGCGAAACTACCGAAAAGCACACCAGCGCGCCCCTGATGGGGCACTTCAAGAAGGCAGGTGTCACCCCCAAGCGCAAGCTGGTCGAGTTCAAGGCCGACTTCGCGGGTGAGCTCGCCCTCGGCACCACGTTCACCGTGGCTGACATCTTCACCGAGGATGTCAAGTTCGTGGACGTGATTGGTACCTCCAAAGGTAAGGGTTTCCAGGGTGTTGTGCACCGTCACCACTTCGCCGGCGTCGGCGGACAGACCCACGGCCAGCACAACCGTCTGCGTCACCCCGGTTCCATGGGTGCATCGTCCTGGCCGTCCCGCGTCCTTCCCGGAATGCGTATGGCCGGTCACATGGGCAACGAGCGCGTGAAGGTCGAGAACCTCGAAGTGCTCAAAGTGCTCCCTGAGAACAATCTTCTCGTTGTCAAGGGTTCCGTCCCCGGAGCCAAGGGTTCTTATGTAATTGTGGAGGCTTAGCGTTATGGAATTAGAAGTATTGAAAATTGACGGAACTCCGTCCGGCAAGAAAGTGACCCTCGAGGACAACGTCTTCGCCATCGAACCCAACGACCACGCCGTCTATCTCGACGTCGTCCAGTATCTCGCCAACCAGCGTCACGGCAACGCCAAGACCAAGGACCGCAGCGAGATCGCGCACAGCACCAAGAAACTCGGTCGCCAGAAGGGCGGCGGCGGCGCACGCCACGGCTCCCTCAAGGCGAACATCTTCGTCGGCGGCGGCCGCGTCTTCGGCCCCAAGCCCCGTTTCTATCACAACAAGTTGAATAAGAAGGTCAAGGCCCTTGCCCGCAAGTCCGCCCTGACCTACAAGGCCCAGGACAATGCGATCATCATGCTCGAGCCCTTCACGATGGACGCGCCCAAGACCAAGGAGCTCCTCGCCATCACCGCTGCCATCAAGGCCGGCGACCGCAAGGTTCTCTACGTGCTCCCTCAGAATTCAACCAACATCTATCTTTCATCCCGCAACCTTCCTCAGGTGAACGTCCTCTCCGTTGATGAGATCAACACCTACGCCATCATGAACGCCAACACCCTGGTGCTCTTCGACGGCGTGCAGGACATCCTCGCCGAGCGGAACATGCGCTAAAAGTACACGAAGATGGGAATTATCATTAAGCCAATCGTTACAGAGAAGTTGACGGATCAGGGCGAAAAGTTGAACCGTTACGGCTTTATCGTGGATCGTAAGGCCAACAAACTTCAGATCAAGGACGCCGTGGAGAAGATGTACAATGTCTCCGTGGCCGATGTCAATACGGTGAATTATCACGGCAAGCGCAAGAGCCGCTACACCAAGGCGGGCATGCTCCGCGGCCGGATGAATCACTTCAAGAAGGCGTACATCACCCTCGCCGGTGATGACAAGATTGATTTCTACGCTAATATTTAAGGGAGGGACAGACAATGGCAGTTAGAAAATTCAAACCGGTTACTCCCGGTCAGCGCAACAAAGTGATCAGCGCGTTCGACGAGATCACCGCGAAGAAACCCCAGAAATCATTGTGCGAGCCCCTCAAGAGCTCCGGCGGACGCAACAACACCGGCCAGATGACCGTGCGTTACCTCGGCGGCGGCCACAAGCGGATGTACCGTATCATCGACTTCCGCCGCGCCAAGGACGAGTGCACCGCGACCGTTCAGACCATCGAGTATGATCCGAACCGCAGCGCCCGCATCGCTCTCGTGCAGTACGAAGACGGAGAGAAGAGATACATCATCGCTCCGAAAGGACTCAAGGTCGGTCAGGTGATCGCTTCCGGCAGCGGCGTCGCTCCGGAGGTCGGCAACTGCCTGCCGCTGAGTGAAATTCCTGTTGGTACCCTGGTACACAACATCGAGCTCCGCCCCGGTCAGGGAGCCGCCATGGCCCGTTCCGCCGGTACGTTCGCGCAGCTCGCCGCCCGCGAGGGCACCCACGCCGTGCTTCGTCTCCCTTCGGGCGAGACCCGCATGGTGCTCGTGTCCTGCCGCGCCACCGTCGGCGAAGTGTCCAACGGTGACCACAACCTGGAGAGCCACGGCAAGGCCGGCCGTCGTCGCTGGCTGGGCAAGCGCCCGCACAACCGTGGTGTCGTGATGAACCCGCATGATCACCCGATGGGTGGTGGTGAAGGCCGTGCTTCCGGCGGACACCCGCGTTCCCGCAAGGGTCTCCCTGCAAAGGGCTACAAGACGCGTAATCCGAAGGCGGCTTCCAACAAGTTCATCATTGAGAGAAGAAAGAAATAAACAGGAATTAACTTAAGAGATTATGAGTCGTTCTTTAAGAAAAGGTCCCTATATCCAGGAAGCCCTGGAGAAAAGAGTTCTTGCTATGAATGATGGTAGCAAGAAGAAGGAAGTGGTCAAGACCTGGTCCCGTGCCAGCATGATCTCTCCTGACTTTATCGGCCATACGATCGCTGTTCACAACGGAAACAAGTTCATCCCTGTTTACGTCACCGAGCAGATGGTCGGCCACAAGCTGGGCGAGTTCGCCCCCACCCGCAACTTCAGGGGTCATTCAGGTAACAATAAGAAGTAATCACTATGGGAAAGCGTAAAAGACTTATGGCCGAGCGCCTCAAGGAGGCGAAGAAGGTTACAGCTGTTGCCAAGCTGAATGACGTCCCCACCTCTCCCCGCAAGATGCGTCTGGTGGCCGACACCGTCCGTGGTGTCGAGGTCAACCGCGCGCTCGATCTGCTCAAGTTCAGCAAGCGCGAAGCCTCCGTCCGCCTCGAGAAGCTGCTCCGCAGCGCCGTCGCGAACTGGGAAGCCAAGAACCCGGAGCAGAGCAAGGAACTGGACAACGGCAACGTCTATGTCAAGACCATCATGGTCGACGAAGGCCGCACGCTGAAGCGCATCCGTCCGTGCCCGCAGGGCCGTGCCGGTCGCATCCGCAAGCGTTCCAACCACGTCACCGTCATCCTCGATGTCAAACAACCAGTGGAGAATAAGTAATATGGGACAGAAAACTAATCCTATCAGCAACAGAATCGGTATCACCCGGGGTTGGGACTCTAACTGGTGTGGTGGTAACTATGCAGAGAAGATCGCTGAGGACTTCGAGATCCGCAAGTATCTCGGCAACCGTCTGGCCAAGGCCAGCCTCAGCCGCATCGTCATCGAGCGTACCCTCAAGCTCATCACGGTCACGATCTACGCGGCCCGTCCCGG
>JAFZQO010000053.1 GCA_017620335.1 Bacteroidales bacterium | reverse complement strand
TTGGTTAGAGCGCCACACTGATAATGTGGAGGTCGGCAGTTCAACTCTGCCAGGGACTACGTTTTGCGGGGGTATAGCTCAGCTGGTAGAGCACATGCTTTGCAAGCATGGGGTCGCCGGTTCGAATCCGACTATCTCCACTCTCTGAAGATGAGGCACTCACAGTGATGTGGGTGCCTTTTTTGTTTTTTGGATAGAATGAACTAACTTAGTAAGAGTTTTAAATCATCCTATATGAAAAAGACAATCCTTTTAATCGCCGCATGCCTGTTCTGCGCAGCCTCCTTTGCACAGGAACCGGTAACCTTCACTGCCCAGCAGGACCATCAGAACATGCTTGACCAGCTTGGCATAAAGTCCATCAGGTATGCCTTCGATGCCGACGAGAGCAGCCCTCACGCCGCCAATTACGATGAAAGCAAGGCCAATCCTTATCCCGTGCTTCCGGAGATACTCAAGACAAATAAAGGCAAGAAGGTGACCACCGCGAAGGAATGGTGGGAAGTCCGCAGGCCGGAGATCGTGGAGGGCTTCGAGAGCGAGGTTTACGGCCGCGTTCCGGACAACGTCCCCGCCGTCACATGGATTGTCGAAGCGGAGGAGATCGAGACGGTCGGCATGATCAGGGCCAAGGCCAAGCAGCTCAGGGGCCACGTGGACAACAGCGCATGCCCTTCGATCAACGTTGACATAAAGATGGTCGTCGTGACTCCCGCCAACGCCGAAGGCCCTGTCCCGGTGCTGATGATGTTCGGCAGCGCGAACCTCCCGAACCCCGTCAAGCCCGGCGCAGCCGACATGGCCGTAATCAACAAGACTTTGCGCCGCCTGCTGGAGAATGATCCGGAGACCGCCGAACTGATGAAGAAATATCCCGCATGGCAGCCTTTCGAGCCGGCCAATCCCTTTGCGGCTTTCGCCCGCCCGGCCCAGCAGACCCCCGGCCAGGATCCGCCGTCGAACCAGCAGCTCCTCGCCGCCGGATGGGGCTATGTGATGATAGATCCAGGCAGCATCCAGGCTGACAATGGCGCCGGTCTCACCCGCGGCATCATCGGCCTCACCAACAAGGGCCAGCCGCGCAAGCCGGACGACTGGGGCTCCCTCCGTGCATGGGCATGGGGCGCCGCGCGCGGCCTCGACTATCTCGAGACCGACCCTGACGTCGATGCGAAGCACGTCGGCATCGAGGGCGTCTCCAGGTACGGCAAGGCCGCGCTCGTGACGCTCGCCTTCGAGGACCGTTTCTACATGGGCCTCATCGGCTCCTCCGGCAAGGGCGGAGCCACCCTGCACCGCCGTTTCTTCGGCGAGGGACTGGAGAATCTCGCCAACTCCGGAGAATATCACTGGATGGCCGGCAACTATATCAAGTACTGCGCTATAGAGTCCAGGACAGGCGCCTGGAATGCCGGCATGCTGCCGGTGGATTCCCACGAGCTCATCGCCCTCTGCGCCCCGCGCCTCGTATTCATCAGCTACGGCGTTCCCGAGAAGGGCGACGCCCTGTGGCTGGACCAGTATGGCAGCTGGCAGGCGACGGTGGCCGCAGGCGAGGTGTTCAAGCTTCTCGGCGCCAAGGATCTGGGCCTGTCCAACGACTATCGCAAGGAGCCCATGCCGCCGGTCCTCACCGGCCTTCTTGACGGCGAGCTGGCATGGCGCCAGCACGACGGCGGCCACACCGACGGCCCGAACATGAAGTACTTCATCGAATGGGCCACCGCAAAGATCCAGGCGGACAAGGGCAAATAGTACGACCGTTTATCTGCACGGTCTGATGAAGACGGTGCGGCGGAAGGCGGCGGGGTAGGCCTTGTAGGCATCGAAGATGCCCTTGGCCGTACATCCGACGCCGGAGGTTTCGTAGTCGAGATTGAACGTGATGTCGTCCGTCTTGTGGATCTGGTACTGGAACGATGCCTTCGTCAGGTTGTCGGTGGAGTACTCGTAGGCGTTGAAGTTGAAGGGCCGGTCGCATGAGAACTCCACGCCGCGTCCGCCGGCGTCAGTCAGGCGGACCCAGCGGTTCTCCGTCCTCAGTCCGAAATCCTGCGGTATGACGTACGGCTCGTACATCTCGGAAACGGTCGTGCCGTAGATGCCGATGCGGTATCCGGTGTTCCTGTCGGGATAGTTGGCCTGGGGGCCGCGTCCGTACCATTCCACATTGTCCAGTGAACCGTCGAGCGACATGGTGACGCCGATGCGCGGCAGCCAGAGCGGCATGGTGCCCTGAGGGTTGACGAAGTGCTGTATCTCAAGGGTTCCGTCCCCGTAGACATGGTATTGATATACGTTCTCGAAGCCCGGCCTGGTATTGCCGAAGATATACAGGTCGCGCTGGCTCATCTGGGACAGGCCCTGGTTGAAGAGGACGCATTCGCGGACGTCGATTATGGCGGCATCGCCCACCTGGCGCGCCTTCACCTCCACGGGTTCGTAGGACAGCCGGTCGATGCCGTTGGAATAGTACATCGAGACTATCCAGTTGGCATATCCGGCCTTGACGTTGGAGCTCCTGACCGTACCTCCGTTCCATCCGTCCAGCTCGTTGGCCAGAGGAGCCCTCCAGACATTCAATTTCAGGGGAGCCGTGAGAAGTTCCTTCCCGTCATAGACCATGGAAACCAGTCCCCCGGACACGGCGTCGAAGCCGTATTTGAATCCGGGCCCGGACGCGACTATCAAAGCGCCTTCAGTGGCAAGCGAAACCTTGCCGGGATGCGCTGCAGCCGCTGCGGGGATATTCCATTCCGTCAGCTCGAACTGCCCCCACGCCACTTCGTGGCCGGCGGGGGCCCAGAGCGTAGCTTCCGGCAGCACTGAGGAGAAGTTCAGGCGGTATTCCTTCCCGGGAACCGGGTTCGCAGGCCTGCTGTAAGGAATGCGCAGGACGGTCCTGGACCAGGGCTCCAGGCCGGAAAGGTCCACGGTCCCGGACTGTATGACCTTTTCGTCCTCTGTCAGGGTCCAGGTAGTGACGTACCGGGAAGCGTCGGTGTAGAAGTTCCTGTTCCAGAATTCAACGTAACCGTTCTCGCGGTCCAAAAGGCTGAATTCCAGGGGCTGGGTGCATTTCTTCATCTCCCACATCTCGGGCTGCGGGACGCGGTCGGGCCATATCGCGCCGTAAGTGCGCGCCCCGATGCCGTGCGAGAAGTACTTCGGCCCCTGCTCCTCCGACTCGAAGCCGAGCGAGAGGACCAGGCCGTCGTCGGATGAGATGCTCACGTTGTCCACCATCGCGTCGCAGATATAGACGCGCGTGTCCTGCCCGTTGGCTTCCTCGTCCCTGCCTATGCATATCGGCCAGGGCAGGTTGCGGATATTGCCGGAAGCCGGCCCTTCCGCCACCTGCAAGCCGTCGACGGACAGCTTCATACGGGAGCCGTCGTATTCGGCAAGCAGCTTGTGCCAGGAGCCTGTCCATCCTTCCGGAAGGTCGCCGCTGATCTCCACCTTCCTGCCGGTGTCGATATAGAAGGAAAGCTTATCTTCACCCACCTGCCTGATACCGAACTGGTTGGAACCCTTGGTGATGAAATACCCTCCGCTGGAATTCCTCTCACGGGGGAAGACATCCATGGAAATGGTCAGGGCGTCGCCGTCGATCTCCACGTTGTCGGCACGGTACACCTCCACCCACTGGTCGGTGGATGCAAGGTCGAGGCAGTATCCCCACGGCCCCGCCACCCTTTTTGCTCGTCCCATTATCGAGACCTGCGTGTCGAAGGGGGAATCGTCCTTGATGATCCTCTCGTACTCGGTGAGTCCCGGGCTTACGAAGTCCCAGATGGCTCCGCCGAGTATCTTCTCATGCTGGTAAATGACCCGCCAGTAGTCCGCCAGTCCGCCTCCTCCGTTGCCTGCGACGGACAAGTACTCGTCCATGAAGGAAGGACGCAGATCCTTGGTGTCCAGGCCGTAAAGCACCTCATGCTCCAGGGGGAGGGGATACCTTGGACCGACGATGTCCTCGGCGGGATTCTTCTCGGCATTGCCTCCGTACATCCAGAAGCGTGTATGGTCGTACCCCTTGCCCTCGTCTACCACGGCGGCGATGTTGGGACCCTCTCCGCTCTCGTTGCCGGCGCTCCAGGCCAGCACGCAGGCGTGGTTCCTGTCACGGAGCACCATCCTGCGGGCGCGCTCGCGGTACATGGCCTCGAACTCAGGCTTCGAGGACACCGACTCCGTGGCGTGGGCCTCGTCGCCGCACTCATCGAACACGTAAAGGCCGTATTCGTCAGCCAGCTCGAGATAGCGGTTCACGGGAGGGTAGTGCGAAGTCCTCACCCCATTGAAGTTGAACTGCTTGAGTATCTCCATGTCCTTGCGGATGGTCGCCTCGTCCATCGCGTGTCCCTTCTCGGGGTGCTGCATATGGGTGTTTATAGCGCTGACTTTCAGGGGCTTGCCGTTCAGTAGGAATACCCCGTCGACTATCTCGGTCTTCTTGAAACCTATCTTCTTGGTCACGCGGTCTATCACCTTCCCGTCAGTTCCGGAGAGCGTCAGGGTAAGGTCGTAGAGGTCGGGAGTTTCCGCCGTCCATTTCAACGGGGCTTTCACCGAAGCCTTCAGGCTGACATCGCGGCGCGCGCCGGCCTCCATGGGTCCCGAGACGTCCTCCATGCGCGCCGCGACGCTACCGCCCCGGCTAACCTCGGCCGTCACCTTGAATCCGTCAAGCCCATTGTCATACGTGCGCACGTTCACGTCGACGGACAAGTCGGAATCCCTGTAGTCCCCGTCGAAGTCCGTGACGACGTACCAGTCGAAGATGCGGGCCTGCTTCGTCGCGTATATCCATACGTCATCGAAGATGCCCGCCAGCCTCCAATAGTCCTGGCCCTCAAGGTAATAGCCGTCGGAGTATTTCGTCACGAGGACGGCCAGGGTGTTCTTCCCGGGCTTCAGGTACTCCGTAACGTTGTACTCCGAAGGCTCTTGGGCGCCCTCGTTGTATCCGACCTGCCGGCCGTTTATCCAAACGAAGGACGCGGAGGCCACCTTCTCGAAGCGCAGGAATACCTGCATCCCCTTCCAAGAAGACGGGATGTCGAATGTACGGACGTATGCGCCGGTCGGATTGAGGTCGTGCGGGATGAAGGGAGGGTTGGCCGGGAAAGGCGAGGAAACGTTCCTGAAAAGCGGCTGGCCGAAGCCCTGCATCTCCCAGTTGGACGGCACCTCGATGTCGTTCCATTTCCTGACGTTGTATCCGGACTTGAAGAATCCTGCCGGAACGCCCTCCGGATTGTCCGCGTAGAAGAACTTCCATTTGCCGTTCAGCGTCATGCGCGGCTCTGGGATGTGGTATGCACGCCCGTCCTCCTGCCCCGTCTCGAACACCGACGTGTTCTCGAGGTAGAAGTAAAGGTCGTCCATGAACGGTTTATCCTGTGCGCGAAGCGGCATGGCGCAGAGTGCCAGCGCCACGATCCGGAGGGTGAATCTTTTCATTCCGTTTAGATTACTGCGTTTCGTTTAGATTTCCACGTCGACGGCCTTGAGGTCGCAATCACGGGAGGAGCTGCCGTAGAGAAGCTGGTATTTGCCGTGCTTCGTGCTGAGTTCGTCGAGGCCCTCGTCATAGAAGTCGAAGGCTCCGTCGCTGAGTTCCACCTTCACGGTCGCCGTCTGTCCGGCGCCGATGTTCACGCGCTTGAAGCCCTTGAGGGACTTGATGGGCGCGTCGGGATCGGAGAGGGACTTGACATAGACCTGCACCACCTCGTCGCCGGCGATGGAGCCGGTGTTGGTGACGGGGACGGTGAGGGTCATGTTCTTCGCACCGCCGCTGACCTTGGCGTCGCCGTAGCTGAAGCTGGTGTAGCTCAGGCCGTAGCCGAAGGCGTAGAGGGGCTCTCCCTGGAAGTACCTGTAGGTCCTGTTCTGCATGGAGTAATCCTGGAAATCAGGAAGCTGCTCCGTTCCGGTGTAGAACGTGACGGGGAGGCGGCCGGCGGGGTTGTAGTTGCCGAAGAGGACGTCCGCGGCGGCGATGCCGCAGGCCTGGCCGCCGTACCATGCCTGGATGAGGCCGTCATACATGCTCTCGACGTTGCCGAAGCCGATGGCGCTGCCGGAGACGTTGATTATGACCACCGGCTTGCCGGTCGCGTCGAGGGCGGCAAGCAGCTGCTGTTGGATCTCAGGGAGCTCGATGGAGGAGCGGTCGTGGCCCTCTCCCTCCACGTCGGAGGAGATGCCGCTGACCATGACGATGACGTCGGCGCCCTTGACGTTCTCAGCCACCGCGGCCACGTCGGCGGGCTTGCGGCTGTAGATGTCGAAGGAGAACGAAGCCGACCTGGCCTCGGGCTGTGAAAGCTCGATGGAGATGTCGTAGGTCTTGCCTTCCTCAACGGGGAAGGTGGTCGGGGCGAAGCCCCTGCCGAAGCCTCCGAAACCGCCGAAGAAACGTCCGCCGGCGTTTCCGGCCTGCTCGGACACGGTCTCGCCGTTGACCTTGAAGGTATACTTGCTGCTGCCGCGCACGGTGTAGACCATGTCGCCGGTGTAATCGGCCGTGAACGAGCCGTTGTAGCGTGCGGAGAAACCGGTGAGGTTGAGTCCCTCAACCCATGCGCAGTCCTCGTGTGCGAGGGCCGGGGAGGTGGTGTTGAGGCTCAGGGGCTCGTCATAATCGGCCTGGGCCACTGCGCCGCCGCCGAACTCGGTGTCGTTGAAATATTCGGCATGGAGGCCCTTGCCGTCGTTGAGGCGGGAGACGTAGTGCGTGGTGATGTAAGGGTCGGTCAGGTCGCAGCCCTTGTCATAGATGATGTTCGCGGCAGGGGCGGCCTCACGGATGGCGTCGAGGATGGTGCGGGTGTTCTCCTTGGTGGGATAGCCATTGTAGTTGCCCAGGATCACGCGGGCGTCGTCGGCGTTCGGACCGACCACCGCGATGGTGATGTTGTCCTTGCGCAGGGGCAGGATGTTGTTTTCATTCTTCAGGAGGACGATGGCCTCGCGGGCGGCCTTCTCGGCCAGCGCGGTGTGGGCGGGGCTGCTGAGGTCGGAGAGTCCGAGATGCGCCCAGGGCAGCTTCTCGGCCGGGTCGAACATGCCGAGCTTGATGCGCGATGCGAGGATGCGGCGGATGTTCACGTCGATGTCCTCCTCGGTGATGAGGCCCCTCGAGATGGCGTCGGTGAGCGACTTGTAGTTGGTGCCGCACTCGACGTCGGTGCCGGAAAGAACAGCGTCTGCGGAGGCGCTTGCGACATCCTCATGGGTGTGGTGAGAGCGGTAGAAGTCGGAGACGGCGCCGCAGTCCGAAACGACGATGCCGTCGAATCCCCACTTGTCGCGCAGGATCTCCTGCAGGAGCCTGTCGCTGGCGCAGCAGGGCTCGTTCTCATACCTCTGGTAGGCGCACATGACCTCCTGGACATGGGCGTCCTTGACGATGGAGCGGAAGGCCGGGAGGTAGGTCTCCCAGAGATCGCGCATGGACACGCTCACGTCGAAGCTGTGCCTGAGCGGCTCGGGACCGCTGTGCACGGCGTAGTGCTTGGCGCAGGAGTGCAGCTTGAAATACTTCTTGTCATTGCCCTGCATGCCCCTTACCGTCTGCGAGCCCATCACGGCGTTGAGGTAGGGGTCCTCTCCCGGGGTCTCCTGCCCGCGTCCCCACCTGGGGTCGCGGAAAATGTTGACGTTCGGGCACCAGAATGAAAGGCCCTGGTGCCAGATGTTGCCGTTGGGTTCCGTCACTCCCATGACGTTGTGGTCCGTGGTGTTCCACACGGCGCGGGCCTCGTCGGAAACTGCCGTGTAGATCTCCAGCTGCTGGTCGGAGTCGAAGGTCGCACCGAGGGCGATGACCTGCGGGAATACCGTCACGTCGTCGTAGCAGATGCCGTGGCAGGCCTCGTTCCACCAGTTGTATGCCGGAATCCCCAGCCTGTCGACGGATACGGAGCCGTTCATCATCAGGCCGATCTTCTCCTCCGGGGTGAGGAGGGAGACCAGGTTGTCAACCCTCTTGTCCACCGAAAGGCGCGGATTCTGGAAAGGATACTCGTACTTCTTGCAACCGCCCAGAAGGCAGATCGCAGCCAGCAGGATGCCGGCAATCGTTCTTGTTCTCATGGTATTCTCGATTTGTGGTATTTCCTTCTACAAATTTCGAAAATAAACTCCAAAAAAGGAAGTCCCGGCTAGTCGAAATGGTTGTAGATTAGGGTGGGACGGGAGGAATGGACACTTTCCGGGGGCTATTGTTCCTGACAGAGGGATTTGAGCCCGATCATTCGGGATTGGAGCTCCGACGTGATGCGGAGTTTTCCTTCCCTCGACTCTTCGGAAGGGTCGAAGACGACGGGCTCCCCGATGACCAGGCGGCGGGACCCGGGGTCTGAGAAGACCGGATAGAACCTGAGGTTTCGGCCGGTGTGCTTGTGATAGGCCCTGCCCAGAGCGGCGAAACCGGTGTGGAACTCTTTATAGGATTCTTCATCGTAGCGGTCGGCGGGCTTTTCCGGGAATATCAGCAGGTTCTCGCCCCGCTCAAGGGCCTCGACGCTTCGGATGATGGTCTCGACGGACTTTCTGGGGTCGCCTTTATAGACAGGGACGGGGTCGAAGGAGTTCAGGACGTGGCAGACAAGCCGCGAAACCCCGTGCAGCAACCGTCTCTTTGCCTTGGGTTTCAGGAAGGTGAACTTGTCCCGGAACGTCCCCATCATGACATCCGTCGCCTCTTCACGGTCGAGCATGCAGCCGTTTATCCATGGCCTGAAGCGCACGGGGAGGTGCAGGACGGCGGTTATGGGGCCGGAAACCCTGCCGTGGTTGCATACGAATACGGATGCTTCGGAGGTGTCGATATTCTCCCTGCCGCTTACCTTCCTCCTGTAGAAAAGCCTCAGAATGGAGGCGATGAAGCGTGTCAGGCGGCTGTCGGGAAGCCGGTGCAGTTCCTTGGGTTCACTCCTGTTCATCGTCCTTGGGCATGGGGTCGATGTCGGAGTAGTATTTGATGTCGGCTATGACCGTGCGGATGTAGATGATGCCGAGCATCAATACTATCAAGCCGATGAAGCAGTTCGGAATCCTCGAGCTGAGAAGCTTTTCCCCGAAGCAGAGCATGACTGTGTTGGCCACTGCGACGATGATGCGGAACTCAGTTGGGCCGAGCTTGAAGTACGAAAGCTTGAATTCGCTCCTGAGATGGGCGTTCATGCTTACGTTCAGCGTCATGAGGAGGTAGAGCACGAAGGCGGACAGGGTCAGCCTCATGTCGAAGAATGGTGCCAGGCCGGCTCCGAAGAACATCATGGACTCGTTGATCACGTCCATGGTATGGTCCAGGTAATAGCCGTAAACTGGGCGCTGCTTGTGGCGATAGCGGGCAAGGTTGCCGTCCAGAGAGTCTCCGTACCAGTTGACGAGGAGGCCGAAGGTGGATAGCCAGAGCCAGTTCACGTTTTTCGCGGTAAGGGCGTAACCCAGGCCGATGAGGAATGCTCCCAGCGTGCCTACTATGGTGAGCATGTCGGAATTGACCCATTTGGGCATGCGTGCGGCGAGCCACACCAGGAGCCTGTGCTCCAGGGAGTTCAGGACGGACGTCTGTATGCGTGTGGCTTGTCTCCTTTCCATCATATGCAAATATGACAATCAAATTTGAATTAAACAAATCAGCCGTTTCGGGAGTGAATGAAAAAAATGTTACTTTTGCACAGAATGTGCAATAAACCGTAATATGTCCGGAATCCAGAAGGTTTTCAAGTTCGGAGGAGCGTCCGTGAAGGACGCGGCAGCCGTCCGCAATCTCGCGGACATCGTTTCCGAAAGGGTAGGGGATAACATCATGCTGGTCGTCTCTGCCATGGGCAAGACCACCAACATGCTGGAGAAGGTGTTGGCCGCGTACCGTGCCGGCGGCAGAAGGCCTGAAGGCGCGCCGTTGCGCGCTGTCATGGAATATCACGACGGCATCATGTCGGTACTTTTCCCTGACCGGTCCCATCCGGTGTATGCCGCGGTCGCGGGGCTTTTCGACGAGCTTCGCTCGCATCTGGAGGAAGACGAGCCGGACTATGACCGGCACTACGACCGGACCGTATGTTACGGGGAATTGATTTCCACGGCCATAGTCAGCGCTTACCTTTCGGCCCGGGGAATCCACTCGGAGTGGCTGGACGCCAGGAGACTTGTGGTTACGGACCGCTGCTACAGGGCGGCCCTGGTGGACTGGGAGGAAACGGCGCGCCGCATCCGCCCCCTCAACGCCCGTTTCGAGCCGGGGAAGGTATTCGTGGTGCAGGGATTCATCGGCGGAACGGCCGACGGCCTCGACTCCACGACGCTGGGTCGCGAAGGCTCCGACTACACGGCGGCCATCTTCGCCAACTGCCTGGATGCGGAGGAGGTGACGATCTGGAAGGACGTCAGCGGCCTTCTGAACGCGGATCCTAAACGCTTCTCCGAGACGGTGAAGATCCCGCGCATCTCCTATTCCGAGGCCATCGAGCTCGCCTTCTACGGAGCCACCATCATCCATCCCAAGACCATCAAGCCCTTGCAGAACAAGGGGATACGCCTGAAGGTCCAGTCATTCCTGGACCCTTCGTCAGATCCCACCGTCATCGACGGGAGCGAGGACGCGAGGAGCCTTTCGCGCGACGCCGCGGTCCCTTCGTACATCGTCAAGGACCACCAGACGCTTGTCTCCATCTCGCCCAGGGACTATTCCTTCATGAACGAGCACAACCTCCAGATCATCTTCGCGACATGCGACGAGCTGCACATCCATGCCAACATGATGCAGACCTCGGCCCTCATGCTCTCCATCTGCTTCGACTACGACGAGGCCAAGCTCAAGGGACTCCTGTCCAGACTCTCGGACCGCTTCAGCGTCAAGTACAATCTCGGCCTCCAGCTGTTCACGGTGCGCCATTACCTGCAGGAAGGCCCCACTCCGACGGAGGAGGCCTTCCTGGAAAGGAAAAGGATCATTGTCAGGCAGAGCAGCCGCAGCACGCTCCAGTACGTCCTGGAGCCCGTCCTCTTATAGTCAATCCCCAAGCTTCAAGTTGAGTCCCGCCCTCAGTGAGAGGTTGAGCGGGTTCTCGGTGTTGTAGGTGGGCAGTGCGGTCTGGGTGAACCAGTACGAAAGCTCAGGGGCGAGGAATATGCCCAGGTTGCGGGTGATGTTGAACTGTACTGCGGCATTGCCGACGGCGGCCAGCTGGATGCCGGGCTCCTTGTATTTCGTACCGGCACGGACGGCATAGACGACCTTCTCGGCCTTGCCGCCGGCGCTGACGGAGAATGAGATGCGCCCGGGCCCTCCGAAGTCGTATCCGAGTTTCAGGGGGATGCCGACGGAGTGGAGCGACTGGTCCGAGACCATGGCCGAGGTGGAACGGAGCCAGGACCAATATACTCCGCTTTCGGCGAAGAGCCGTCCGCCCAGCGGCACGGTCAGGGCAAGTCCGGCGCTGATTGGCCTGGAGTGGTTCATCCTGGTGCCATTGATATTGTACGGGTCTTCCGTGTATTTTACAGGATTGAAACCGTCCTGGGACTCGGGGTTGTTGGTGTAGCCGGCCTGGTTTCCGTCTTGCTTCCCGCTGTTTGCGCTGTTGGCCATGCTTTCCGAGGGAAATTGGGAATCCGCTGGAATCAGCGAGCCGTCATTGGTCCTGGAACTCATCTTGTCGAACGACAAGTCAGCAATGTCGGGGATGATCTTGCCTAATCCTGAAGCCGAAGGAACTCCGGAGGCGAAAACGGCCGCGGAAAGGCTGCGGTGGCGTCTTTTCGCCGTTTCTTCCATGTCGATGAATTCCTCCATGCTCATGCTCCGGACGTCGTCCGTCTTTTTTGTGATGGAATTGGCCTTTGCGGTATTGTCAGTTCCGGCCGTGGCGACATTGTTGTCATTCCGAGGAGGCTGGAAGCCGACGAAGGAATCTTCTGGAGTTCCGGTCGGGACAGATTCCTTCGCTGCGCTCGGAATGACAGCAGTAGCTGCGCTCGGAATGACAGCGGTAGCGGAGCTCGGAATGACAGCGGTAACGGGGTTCGGAATGACAGAATCTTCGGGCGCCTCTTCTGCCATCGCGACGGGAGCGGCGGCGGGGGAGGTGACGACTTCGATCCGGCCGGGTTCCGGAGCCCCGGAGGGGCGCAGGAACAGCACGGCCGCGAGGGCGGCGGCCGCGGCGGCGCCGAGGGCGGCGCCCCACGGCAGCCGTCGCACCCTGTGCGGTTCCGCCGTATGCGGCAGCGCCTCCCCGATGCGCTCCCAGAGCGTATCGGAGGGCTTCAGCTCCCGCTTTTCGAGCCGGTCGCGCACCGATCCGGTCCAATCATTATTTATCTTTTTAGCCATTGAACTTTATGTATTCCTTGATCTTGTCTGCCAGCAGGGCCCTTGCCCTGAAATATTGTGATGAGGAGGATTTCTCCTTGATGCCCAGCATCCTGCCTATCTCCCTGTGGGAGTATCCGTCGATGGCGAAGAGGTTGAATACCGTCCTGTATCCGTCTGGGAGGCTTTCTATCATCCCTGACAGCACGTCTTCCGGTATAGCCTCTACGTCGGAACGGCCGATATCGGTGTCGGACGCCGTCCGCGCCTCCTCGAGGCTGAGTGTCCCGTTCCGCTTGCGCTCCCTGAGCCAGTCCACGCTGCGGTTGACCACGATGCGCTGCAACCATGCGTACAGCGATCCTTCCCCGCGGTATCTGAAAGAGCCTATCGACGCAAAAATCTTGATGAAGGAGTCTTGGAGGACGTCTTCCGCGGCTTCGCGGGAGCCTGTGTACCTTGCGCTCAGGGCAAGGAGCCTGCCGGCAAAGGAGTCATACAACTCCCTGCATGCCGGCCTTTCGCCGTTCGCACATCTCTCTGCGAGCCGTCTTTCCTCCATCAACTGACTTTCTGCCCTATGAACAGCACAGCTCCGGTGCTGTTTTCCTGTATGACGAACAGGAACGGCCTGTCCGCCGTGAAAAATATTACTTCCGGCTCCGGTCCGGCGGAGTTCTTTTCCATCCCGACGATGGTGACCGCGGCGGCCTCCGTGCCTTTTTCATTGACGTCGATGAAGGTCTTCTGCTTGACGAAACTGATAAACAGGCCGTCGTCGCTCATCTTCGAGAAGTCGGCCTTGGCCGGGCTGAACGCATCTGCCATACCCAGTGCGACGAGAACTTCCGAGAGGTCTCCCGTATAGTCGAACGTGAATTTGGGCATGATCACGGAGACTGTTTTCGTGGCGGCCTTCCCGTTGAGCTTGTCCAGCGTTTTGGAATCGAAGCGATTGGCGGCCTTTCCAAAGTCTTCCTTCTCTCCGGGAAGGATGACCTTCATGCTGAAGGCTCCGTTGCCGTAGGGGAGGTCAACCATCCTGAAGCCGTCGTATTCTGAGTATAAAAGCTCTGCTTGCGTATGCATATAGTCCATGTCCACGGCCTTGCCCGATATTGTGTTGAACTTTTCCTTGAACAGGTTCGGGAAGGGGTATTTCCATGTCCCTTTGAAGTACAGGGCGTTCATCAGCGCCATCACAAGCAGCGGGTTGGGTTCCTCAAGGATGCTCTTTATCTTGCCGTGCGTCTTGTCGGAACACCATTTGTTGACCTTGTCGATGGTGTCCATGGAGCCGAAATCGGCACCGGGGAAGACCTCGGAAGAATAATACTTTTCGCAGTCGTCGATGAAAGGTTTCTTGACAGTGATCCGATCGCTGATCCAGATGGAGTTCGCGATCTCGAAGACTGTCTTTGGATCGGCCGTGAGCAGCGCGGAGACCATCTTCTTGTAATAACCGTTGACCTCGTCCGTCGTGAATCCGTCGAAACCGAGGACCTTGGTCATCTGCTTCGCGGTATTGCCGTCCGAGCCGGTGGCGGTCATTGAGAGGGCCAGCGAGGCGCTGAGGGGGGAGAACAGCACCTGCCCTTCCTCGTAGAGTTCATGGAACACCTCGAAGCCGAAGTTGTTGGCGGAGGCGTTGATGCCTTCCTCGGCCTTGGTGAGGGGGATGGGCTCGCCGGGATACTCCGGTCCCTGCTCCTCGCAGGAAGCAGCGAGGATACATGCGGCAGCGGCTGCCAATAACAGACCTGTTTTCATGATATGCTATTTAACTTTCTGACCTATGAAAAGGATAGCCCCAGTGCTGTTCTCGCGGATCATGAACAGGAAGGGCCTGTCCGCGAAGAAATCCACCCTTCTGGGTTCGGGCGCGGGCCCGATTGAGGTGGCCACCACTCCGATGAAGGTTATCGCCGCGGCCTCGGTGCCCTTCTCGTTGACGTCGATGAAGGTCTTCTGCTTGACCATCGAGATCTTGACGGACTTCTCCGTCATCGCGGAGAAATCGGCGTCGTCGGTGAACGCCTGCTTCATCCCCAGGGCTTCGAGGGCGCTGACGAGCGAAGTATTGTACTCGAAAGTGAACTTCGGGAGCTTGAGGTTCACGATGGCTTGTGACCTGTTGCGGACGAGTCCGTCGAAGATGTCGGCGTTGAAGCGCGCCACGGCCTTGTCGAAGTCCTCTCCCTTGGGAGGAAGGATGACGTTCATGCTGAACGCTCCGTTGCCATAGGGCAGCTGCACCATGCTGAACCCGCCGTTCTCGGAATAAAGGAGCTTCTCCTCGGCGCTCATCATGTCTACCTTGGACTTGCTGCCGCCCAGGTTGGTGAAGTCTTCCTTCCTGGTCTTCTCATTGAAGTCGAAAGCCCATTCACCCTTGAAATAAAGGGCGTTGATAAGCGCCATGACCAGACGGGGGTCAGGTTCGTCCATGATGGACGTGATTTTCCCGTGGGTCTTGTCCGAGCACCATTTGTTGATGGCGTTCACCGTGGCCTGCGTCTTGAAGTCGGCGGAATACACTTCCGACGAATAATATTTCTTAGTGGCGTCGGTGAAGGACTTCTTCACGCCTATCTTCTCATCCGCCCATATGGAGTTCGCGACCTCGAACGTGGTCTTGGAGTCTGCTCCGAGCAGGCCTTCGATCATCTTCTGATAATAGGTGTTCATGGTCTCCTTGTCCTTGCCTGCGAAGCCCAGGGTGGCCAGCATCTCCTTAGCCGTCGTCTTTTCGGCGCCGTTGGCGGCCATGGAAAGTGCGAGGGACAGGCTCAGGGGAGAAACGAGCATGTCCTTGCCTTCATATATCTGATGGTAGATGTCGAATCCGAAATGGTTCGAAGCCTGGTTGAGTTCTTCCTCGGCCTTCGTAAGCTCGATGGGTACGAATTCCTTGTCCGGTTCCGGTTCCGGGTCGTCGGGCCCCTGCTTGCCGCAGGCGCTGAGTGAAACCAGCGCCAGGAGGCTGAAGAAAAGTATGAAAGCTGTTCTTTTCATAATCAGTTCATTTTAATAACTACCCCATAAACGGACGCATTGCAAAAATACTGCAAAAGACGGGCAAAAAAAAGACGGCCCGTGCGGGGCCGTCTCAAAAATGATTTGTGGAGCGAAGTGCCTTTCGGACTTTCTCTAATTAAAGGCCCTTGTAGTGCTTGAGGTTCCACTTGCAGTTGTCGCTGTTGAAGTTGAACTTCGCGAGCGTCGGGGTGGAGTCGGCGACGGAGACCAGGCAGAGGGGCTGGTCGCAGCCGGGGACGGCCTTCGGCATGATGCGGTAGGTACCGTCGGTGAGCTGGTCCACTCTCCAGAGCTGGGCGTCGGTGCCCTCGAACGGGGCGCTCTCAAGCTCGCAGTCGGCGGTGGCGGTCAGGGCCCTGTCGGTACCCTCGATGACGATCTTGAAGTAAGGACCGCCGAGATAGCCGCCGGCCTCGGGGACTGCCACGAACGACCACTTCTGGTGAGGACGGTTCATGTAGTCGCTGATGCGGATGGGGGTCTTCTCCGGCCAGTCGCCGGCGACCTCCTCAAGCTTCTGGTTCTCGATGACCACGTTGGGCTGGTCGCCGCCGCGGCCGAAGCCTCTCATGCCGCCCTGTGCGCGGACGAAGTCCACGGACAGCTCGAGGGCGTAGCCCCTGCGGACGGACTCGATCTCATAGGTGCCTTCGGCGACAAGCTCGCCGACCTCCGGCCAGTCGTTCTTCCAGAGAAGGGGACGGATGGCGAGGGTGCTCCTGCCGCTGAGGTCGAGGTCTGCCTCCCAGTGGAAGGAAGCCTTCTCGACGCCTTCCTCAAGGACGATCCTGCCGAAGTGGCCGGCGCCGAAACGCCTCTCCTCGGGAGCCGCGACCATCTTGCCGCCGCCCTCGATCATGGTACGGCCGACATTGTCGATGAACGGTCCGGTAGGGCTCTTGGAACGGCCGCAGACGATATTGTAGGTGGAGTTCACGCCGTCGCAGCAGGTGCCGTGGGTGCCGAGCAGGTAGTACCAGCCGTTGTTGTACATCATCACGGAAGCCTCGCAGTCGATGGCCACGTCGATGGCCTCGTTGCCCTCAAGGCGATAGCCGGTCTTGGGGTCGAGCTCGACCATGCGGATGAATCCGAAATAGGTGCCGTAGGTGCAGAAGAGACGGCCGGTGCTGGGGTCGAGGAGGAAGCCGACGTCGATGGCGTCGCAGTCCTCGTCAACGAGCGATGAAGCCACTTCCACGGCCTCGGTGTACTCGAAATCGGGGGAATCGGGATCGAGGGTCTTGTTCCACATGGTCAGGATGCGGCCTGCGTGTCCGCCTCCGAGACCGCCGCCGGTGGCGCTGTAGCCGACGAGGTACCTGTCACCGATCTTGACTGCGTCAGGGGCTGCGCCGCCGCCGGGGCGGACTGCACCGCTGTTCCATACCCAGCCGTCCTCGGAAATGAGGCCGCCGCCGCCGGTGCCGAAGGTGTAGTACTTGCCGTCGCACTCCATGATGGTGGACGGGTCATGGATAAAGGGTGCTCCGACCTGTGCGAGGACAGTCTTTGAAGCGAAGAGGGAAAGGAGGGCGACAGCGCCCGTAAGGAGTATCTTTTTCATGATATTGATGTCGATTTAAGGTTTTACTTGCAGCTGATCTTGATGTTCCTGACGGGTTTGCCGGCTTCGTCGATGAAGCGGAGGCAGAAGTCGCTCATGCCCGGGCCGTTGATGACCGAGCCGCGGATGATGTTGCGGCCCTTCTTGAGGGTGAGGCGCTTGGACATGCAGTCGTCCATGACCATGCGCCTGTCGCCGGAGAGGATGACGGCCTCTTCGCCGTTCAGCCACCACATGGAGGCGGAGTTGGAACCGACGGCCATGCGGACGTTCTCGATATCCTCGTCGCACTCGACGACGGTGTAAGCCTCGAAGATGGCGCCATAGCGCTCCTTGTCAAGACCGGTGGCGAAGCGGAAGAGCTTGACGTTGAAGAGCTTGCTGTCAAGGGCGTGCCATACGAGCGTGGCCTTCTCGAAGACCGGCTCGGCGGGCGCCGTCGGCATCATCGGCCTTCCGGCCGTGAGGTTGACGGGGGCCTGCTTCTCGATCATCACCTTCACCTTCTGTCCGTCGGTGGGGAGGGTGGTGAACATGCCCTCGTAAGGCTCGTTGGCGAATGCCTCACGGATGTAGCTGTCGGTGAAGACGGTGTTGGAGCGGTTGGGCTTGCTGATGGGCTCCAGGAGAAGCCATCTCCGGATGAAGCCCTTCGTGTCCGGGGTGGCGGGTTCGTCGGTCGCCGGGGTGAAATAGCCCGAGAGGGCTTCGGCGATGTCGATCTTCTTGTTCTTTTTCTGGCCGGAGACCGCTGTGCACGACAGCAGGACGAGGGCGGAAACAAGCGCGATGCGCAGGATTGATCTGGTGTTCATGTCGTATGATATTGGTTTTTTAGTTCTGTCACAAAATTAGGCAGAAATGCGCCAAGACTCATTTAAAAACCCGTCAATTCCGTCAAATGGTGATTCAAACTTCCGGAAATATATCAAAAACACATATTCCGTCTTCAGATTTATCTTTTTGTCGGAAAATTATCTTTTTGCGGGCCATATTAGCGAAAAACATTTTTCGACATGCTTGTAAACATCATCGGAGCGAAGTGCATCGGCATAGACGCAGTCCCCGTCACCGTGGAGGTGGACGTGGTCCCCGGTATCGGGATCCATCTGGTCGGCCTGGCGGACACCGCCGTCAAGGAAAGCCTCCTGAGGACCATCACCGCCCTTCAGGCCCTGGAGTACCATATCCCCGGCCGTAAGATAGTCATCAACCTCGCCCCGGCGGACCTGCACAAGAGCGGGAGCGGCTACGACCTGCCCATAGCCGTGGGCATCATAGCCGCTTCCGGGCAGGGGGAATTCCCCGCCCTGTGCGACTTCCTGGTCATGGGGGAGCTCGGACTGGACGGGGCCGTCCGCGACATAGCGGGCGCCCTGCCCGTCGCGGACATGGCCCGCGCCCGCGGGATGAAGGCCTGCATCCTGCCCTTGCACTCCGCCGTCGAGGCGGCGGAGTTCACGGACATTGACATTTATGGCGTGGAGACGCTTGCCGAATGCGTCCGCATCCTGAAGGGCGTGGAGGACTGTCAGGAGCTCCTTATCCGCAACACCCGCACCTGGAGGAAACTCCAGCGCGCCCGGCAGCATGTCCGCCCCGAAACGTCCGGGGTAATGGATTTTGCCGACATCATCGGGCAGGAGGGGGCCAAGCGCGGCGTGGAGATAGCCGCCGCGGGCGGGCACAATCTCATAATGATGGGCCCGCCGGGCAGCGGCAAGAGTTCGCTTGCGAAGGCCATGTCCGGCATACTGCCGCCCATGACGCACGAAGAGTCCGTGGTGACGAGCAAGATATATTCCGTCGCCGGGCTGGGCGGGCAGGCCCCCGGCCTGATCCGCACCCGCCCTTTTCGCACGCCGCACTACAGCGCTTCGCTGCCGGCCATCGTCGGCGGCGGGGCGGGGGACAACATCATCCCCGGAGAGATCACCCTGGCGCACGGCGGGGTCCTTTTTCTCGACGAGTTCAACCAGATGCCGCGCTCGGTCATCGAGGCCCTGCGAGGCCCGCTGGAGGACCGCACGGTAACGGTCTCGCGGCTCAAGGCCAAGGTGAGCTACCCGGCCTCATTCATGCTCGTCGCCGCTTCAAACCCCTGCCCCTGCGGCTATTACGGCGAGGGGGACAAATGCACCTGCACCCCCTCGCAGCGCATATCCTATCTCTCTAAGCTCAGCGGCCCGATCCTGGACCGCATAGACATACATCTCTGGCTCCATCCCCTTGATTCGCAGCGGATGCTGGCGGCGCGGCGCGGCGAGCCGAGCGCCGACGTGGCGGCGCGCGTGCTTAAGGCGCGCATCGCGCAGAAGCACCGCTTCGCCCAGGAGCCTATCTTTACCAACGCCGAGATGAACAACAAGCAGATAGAGAAGTACTGCGTCCTGTCGGAAACCTGCCGTGAGGCCATGTCCAAGATAATGGAAAGGATGAACCTGTCCATGCGTGCCTTCTACCGCATCATCCGCGTGGCCCGGACAATAGCCGACATCGATGGAGCGGAGGAAATCCTTCCCGGACACATCATAGAGGCGGCCGGATACCGTTTCCTCGACCGCCAGAACCTTGGACAATAAAACAATACGACTATGAAAAACCTGTTGAAAATGATACTGATCCTGTCAGTATTGCAAGGCTGCGTACGTGAGGGCGGAGGCCTGCATAAGTCGGACGCTTTCAGCGACCGTTTCGTCGAGAGCGTCAGGGGAGGGGGAGTCCCGGTACGCACGGAGGCGGAGAAGGATACCGTCATATATATGACCGCGGTGGAATTCCCGGAGGGTTACGACTGGCGCCGTGACACTTCATTCGGGGAGGTGAACGGAAAGATAATCCTGTACCGGGACAGTGTCCGGGTGATGGAGATACCGGCCGGCCCCGGATGCCTGGCCGGCCTTGACCCGGACTTGCACCATTTCTCCGGCGGGCACATTTATACCGAATCCTGCTCCGGAGACGAAACCGTCATAGGCAGGGACGGGGAGGGGCTCTTCTCCTATCCTGGACGTGAACTTCTGTGCGGTCTTCTGGTGGAAGGGACGGACGTCTACACCCTGGGACGGAGCCGCAGCGGGAAGGGCTTCTCCCTCCGCCGAAATGGAGAGGAACTGTTCTCCCGTCCGGACGGCGGTATAGCCGCACACATCTCCGCCCGTCCCGACTATCCCACGGGGGCCCTGTACCGTGAAGGGGGACACATGTATTTCAGTTATTGGGAACCCTCCGGCGACGATAAGGTGTGGTATGTCGTGGAGGACGGGACGGAGTCGCGCGTGGCCGTCCCGGACGGGCGGATGTATGACATCCGCATCCGGGACGGCGCGCCCGATATCACCCTGGTAAAGACTTCTTCCATAGGTGTTTATACATATTGGGACGGCTCATGGAAGACCGTGGTAGCCGTCTCTAAGGAGGGCCGTATCACCGTCTATTCCCCTCTTTGGCCCACCTCCGTGTACATAAGCCGGCCGATGCTGTTCCTGTCTTTCCGCAACGCATGCGTGTCCGGCAGACATCTGTACATGGCCTTGAATCCCTTTTCAGCGGATGAGCGGCCTTTCCTGTGGCTGGACGGGGAGACCATGTTCAGCCTGGACCTCAACGGTTTCGTGACCGAGGTTTCGCTCGTGGAAGAATCCGCCCGGGCCGGAGACAAAGAGCAGGGGACAGTTGGAATTGCAACGGACTTTCATTATTTTTGAAGGAAAGTTGCATCCAACAACCAAAACGAGATGATAAACCTTAGAAAATGCTTCAAGGCCGCCATCGCTGCGGCATGCGTCCTGGCCGCCTTCGCGGCCTGTTCTCCCAAGGAGATTTCCTACACCGACAAGAGCCTGCCCGCCGAGGTTCGGGCCAAGGACCTGCTCTCCAAGCTCACCCTTGAGGAGAAGGCCGGCCTGGTCCAGTACAATTCCCCGGCCGTCGAGAGGCTGGGCATCAAGGCCTACAACTGGTGGAGCGAGGCCCTGCACGGCGTGGCCCGCAACGGCAGCGCCACCGTTTTCCCCCAGCCGATAGGCATGGCGGCATCCTTCGATGCGGACAAGATAGAGACCGTCTTTACTGCCGTTTCCGACGAGGCCCGTGTCAAGAACCGCATCGCCGCTGAGAACGGGCGGGTTTACCAGTACGCCGGCCTTTCTTTCTGGACCCCCAACCTCAACATCTTCCGCGACCCGCGCTGGGGCCGCGGCATGGAGACATACGGTGAGGACCCCTATCTGATGGGCCAGCTCGGCATGGCCGTCGTGCGTGGCTTACAGGGCGACCCTGACGCCGACGTTCTCAAGGCGCATGCCTGTGCGAAGCACTACGCGGTGCACTCCGGACTGGAGAGCAACCGCCACCGCTTCGACGCCCAGGTGAGCGAGAGGGATCTCCGCGAGACTTATCTTCCCGCCTTCAAGGACCTTGTGACCAAGGCCGGCGTGAAGGAGGTGATGACCGCCTACAACCGCTTCAGGGGTTATCCCTGCGCCGCTTCCGAGTATCTGGTGCAGAAGATCCTGCGTGAGGAATGGGGTTACAAGGGCCTTGTGGTGTCCGACTGCTGGGCCATTCCCGACTTCTTCGAGCCCGGCCGCCACGGCTTCGTGGCTACGGGCGAGGAGGCCGCCGCGCTGGCCGTGGCCAACGGCCTCGACGTGGAATGCGGCTCGACCTTCTCCAAGATTCCGGCCGCCGTCAGCCAGGACCTCCTGAAGGAGGAGGACCTCGACCGCAACCTCCTGCGCGTGCTGACCGAGCGCTTCCGCCTGGGAGAGATGGACGGTGAGTCCCCCTGGGACGGCCTCGACCCCGCCATCGTGGAGGGTCCGGAGCACCGGGCCCTGTCGCTTGACATCGCCCACGAGACCATGGTCCTCCTGCAGAACAACGGAGTGCTGCCTTTGAAGGCCGGCCAGAAAATAGCCCTCATCGGACCGAATGCTGATGACGCACAGATGCAGTGGGGCAATTACAATCCCGTACCGAAGAGTACGATTACCCTTCTGCAGGCCATGCAGGCCCGCGTTCCTGACCTGGTGTACGACCGTGCCTGCGGCATCATAGACGCCGAATATGCGCCCCAGGGTTCGGCTTACGCCAACCTCATCGGCGCGAGCGAGGCTCAGCTGGAGGCTGCGGCCAGGCGTTATGCCGTGAGCGTGGATGACATAAGGAACTATATCCGCCGCGACGAGGAGCAGCGCCGCAGTTTCCTGCCGGCGCTCGACGAGGCCGCCGTCCTCAAGAAACTTGAAGGCGTCGACGTGGTGGTATTCGCCGGTGGCATCTCCCCTCGTTTCGAAGGCGAGGAGATGCGCGTCCAGCTCCCCGGATTCTCCGGCGGCGACCGCACGGACATCGAGCTGCCCGGCGTGCAGCGCCGCCTGCTCAAGGCCCTGCATGACGCGGGCAAGAAGGTCGTCCTGGTCAACTTCTCCGGCTGCGCCATCGGCCTCGTCCCCGAGACCGGTAGCTGCGACGCCATACTTCAGGCCTGGTATCCCGGCCAGGAGGGCGGCACCGCCATCGCCGACGTCCTTTTCGGCGACGTCAATCCTTCAGGCAAGCTTCCCGTCACCTTCTACAAGAATGTGGACCAGCTTCCTGATGTCGAGGACTATAACATGGAGGGGCACACATACCGCTATTTCCGCGGCGATCCGCTCTATCCCTTCGGCTACGGCCTGAGCTACACCAGCTTCGTTTACGGTGAACCCAGGGTCAAGGGGAAGAAGGTGGAGTTCGACCTTACCAACACCGGCTCCGTCGACGGCACCGAGGTGGTCCAGCTTTACGTCCGCAAGCCGGACGACACCGCCGGTCCGGTCAAGACCCTCAGGGCTTTCCGCCGCGTGAGCGTCCCCGCCGGACAGACCGTCAGGGTCAGCATCCCGCTCGACAAGGAGACATTCCTGTGGTGGTCTGAAAAAGACCAGGACATGGTCCCGGTCCGCGGACAGTACGAACTCCTCTGCGGCGGCAGTTCAGCCTCCGCAGACCTCAAATCCGTAAGTTACAAGTTCTAGTCCTCCCAGGAGAGCACCCTCGTTCCGTCCGGGTCCACGCTTATGCGGACCCGGACGGTTTCGTCGGGTATGATATCCTCTATGTTCTCCGGCCATTCCATGAGACAGAGGCAGCCGCTGTCGATATAGTCGTAGAAACCTATGTCGAGAGCCTCGGAGACCTTGTTGATGCGGTAGAAATCAAAGTGGAAGACGGATTCCCCGTCCTTGGTGCGGTATTCGTTGACGATGGAGAAGGTCGGGCTGCTGACGGCGTCGCCCTCGACGCCCAGCGCCCTGCACACCGCCGTGGTGAACGTCGTCTTTCCCGCCCCCATCGGGGCGTAGAATGCAACGAGCTTATTGTCCCCGATCTGTCCGAGGAACTCCCTCGCCGCCCCATCCAGCGCGCTTATGTCCGGTATGACTATCTTATGCTCCATCTCTTGAGGATAATTGCCCCGCCTTCGAAGCGAGGGCAGGGCAATTGAACGATTGTCGCGGGTCGCGATGGCTGACTAAAGGTTTGGATTCTCCTTGTACCACTCGGCGACAGGGGGGACGATGCCGAGGGAGACAATCTCGTCGCGCATCTTGCAGAGGTGCTCGTAGGACGCCTGGAGGGCGGCCATCTCCTCGGGAGTGCCCTTCGGAGCGGTGTAGTGGACGCCGTCGGCGTCGATGACGGTCGGCATGGCCATCATGACGTTCTTGAAGCCGATTTTGTCGCAGTTGACATAGCAGCCGGCGGGCCAGGTGAACTTCTCGCCTCCCATGGCGGCCTCGATCATCTTGACGGCCTGGTAGGCAGGGCTCTGGAAGGAGCTGCGGCCGCGGAGCTTGATGATGTTGGAACCGCCCTGGATTGTGGTGTGCTTGATCTCTGCCCAGCGCTCCTCGGAGATGTTGTACTCGGAAATGGGCTTGCCGTCGATGAGGGCCTCGGAGGCGAAGACTGCCATGGCCTCTCCGTGACCGCCGTAGGTGTAGGCGTTGGTCACCTTGCACTGCTGGACGCCGCACTCGGCCGCGAGGGCCTCCTGCAGACGGGTGGAGTCGAGGGCGGCGAGGGAAGTCAGCTGGTTGGGCTTCAGGCCCGAGCGGATGAGGGCGGTGAGGGCCGTGACATCGGCGGGGTTGAAGATGACGACAACGTGCTTCACGTCAGGGCAGTACTTCTCGATGAGCTCACCGAACTCGGCGGCGATCTGGCAGTTGCCCTTGAGCAGGTCCTCGCGGGTCATGCCTTCCTTGCGCGGGGCGCCGCCGGAGGAGATGATGTACTTGGCATCCTTGAACGCGACCTCGGGGTCGACGGTCCATGTGATGTTGGCCTCGGGGAAGGCGCAGTGATACATTTCTTCCGCAACGCCATGCACACCGGGCTCGTAGATGTCATAAAGACAGATGTTCGGGGTGAGACCGAGCATCATGGCGGTCTGGGCCATGTTGGAGCCGATCATGCCGCCGGCGCCGACAATGAGCAATTTTTCGTCAGTCAAGAATTTCATAATAAACTATTTAATAAATCAATAACTCGTTTTGAGGACGCAAATATACTCAAAATATATGACAAAAGCGGTGTGTATTTCTTTGAAATCAAAAAAAACGTTATATTTGCAACGTTGAACACTTGACACTTAGTATGGAGCCTCCCAGTTGTACTCTTACAGACACCGGCATGCAAGCGGACCCAGCCTCTGAGGACCCGTTGACATACTTCATGTACAGACATACGATTTGAACCAGTCGGGACGATAGTCTCCGGCCGCTCCGTCGTGTCACAAACTGAACTTTATGGCACTTTATTTACTGAAAGAGCTTGACAACACCGCCAAAGTCGCCGTCTGGCAGATCACCGAGACGGAGGAGGAGTTGCGCGAGCTGAGTTCCACCCCCGCCGACGAGATGGAGGAGATATCGTTCATCAAGAGCGAGTCCCTCCGCAAGCAGCGCCTGGCGGTGCGGGCCCTGCTCAACGAGCTCTTCGACGACAAGGTTTACCTCGCCCACCACGACAACGGCAAGCCTTACATAGAGAACGATTCCATCAACCTGAGCATCACCCATACCGAGAAATATGTGGCAGTGATCCTCGACCAGAACGACGAGGTCGGCATCGACATCGAATCACTGGACCGCGACTTCTCCGTCGTGGAGAAGAAGGCCCTCTCCGAGGACGAGATCGACGACCTGGAGGACGACCGCGAGGAGAAGAACGAGCAACTCGCCATCTACTGGTGCGCCAAGGAAGCCATCTTCAAGAAGATGTCGCAGTACAACGTCGATTTCGTGGAGCAGATCGAGATCGAGCGCTTCCGCTCGAAGGGAGAAGGCGAACTTGAAGCGACCTTCATCCACAAGGACGGGTACGAAGAGGAGCTGGAACTCGAATACATCACCTTCGACCGGCACGTCCTGGTCTGGGTCCGCGAGTAATCAAAAAGCTGTTAACCAGATAGTTAACAGCTTTGTTTTTTCATTGTTGATAACTTTTTCCCTTTCATGGGGGCCAATCACGGCGGAAAACCCTATATTTGTATCAGGAGAAGAGAAAACTACAATATTGAAAGATCGTGTTGTTCAATTTGACGATACGCTTTTTTCACTTTGTCAGGGCGCGGACATCAGTCCGCGCCTATTTTTTTTACCGCGGCCTCAGCCAGGGGGCGGGATCCTGCGGCCCCTTCGAGGACCAAAGCTGGAAGTGCAGCTGCGTCGAGCCGCCGATGGGCTCGACCGCGCCAAGCACCTGTCCCGTGGTGACCTTGTCTCCGGCCTTCACGGACACCGTCCCCAGCTTGCAGTAGAAAGTGAAGTAGTCGCCGTGCTGGACCAGCACGCACTTGTTGTATCCCGGCTGTACGATGACGCTCTTGACCACGCCGTCGAACACCGCCTTGACCTGGGTGCCGCTGGTAAGGGCGATGGAAATGCCTTCGTTGTCAGGGAGCTTGAGCTGGGTGTATACAGGATGGTACTGGGCTCCGAACTTCTCCACAACGGGGCCTTCGGCCGGCCAGGGGAGTTTGCCCTTGTTGGCGGCGAACTCGTTGGCCAGGGTATAATCTATCGGCTCGGCCTTCTTGGCATTGGAGGTCTTGGTGTTCTTCTTGGAGCTTGCGGTCGAGGCCGAGGATTTCATTGCCTCCGCGATGATGCGGGCTATCTCCTTGTTGAGGGCCTCCACCTCCTTCCGCTTGGAGTTGAGCTGGCTCTGGTACCGGTTCTTCTCTTTCTTCAGCACCTGGATGGTCTGCTGTGCGGTAGCCTCCTCGCGCTTGAGGCGCTCCAGCTCGGCCACGCGCTCCCGCTGGAGTTCGGCAGCTTCGCTGCGAAGCGCGCCGAGCTGCTCCCTCTCGTCCTCGAGCACGGCCTTGGCCTCCTTGATCTTCACACCCTGGGTGTTCATCTCGCGGGAGAGGTTCTTCAGGAAGGAATAGCGGCGCAGGCCTTGTGCGAGGTTTTCGCTGGCGAGGATGTACATATACCAAACCCGGGCGTCGCGGTTCTTGTACGCGCCCTTGACCAGCTTGTTATAGTAATAGGTCATCGTGTCGAGCCTGACCTGGAGGCTGTCTATGCGCATCTGCTTGCGGCGTATCTCGCCGTCCAGCCTTGCTATCTCCTGTTCGCCTTCCCTGATCAGGCCCCTGCGGAGTTCGATCTTCTGCTGGACCAGCGCCAGGGTGTTGAGTGCGTTGGAGTTGCGGGTGGCATTTTCGCGGAGCTGGCCGTCGATGATGGCGATCTCCTGTTCGAGGCGGTCGCGGCGCGACTTCTGTGCGGACGTGTCCTGGGCGCCGGCCGCCAGGGAGACGGAAAGCAGCAGGGGTATGAGGATGTATGCAGCCAGACGCCTCATTTTCCGACAGCCTTAAGTTTTTCTCCCGAACGCTGTGCGAGGTCGGGAATCTCGTTTTCGGTATCCTTCTTCAGGGCATGGTCCCAGTACACCTTGGCCAGGTCATACTCGCCGAGGGCATACAGGACCTCCGCGTAATGGTCGAGGATGGTGGCGCTGTCCTTGCCGCCGTAGAGCATCGCATGCTTGAAATACGGCTTGGCCTCCTGCGATTTCTTCTGGAGATGGAGTATCCAGCCGTATGTGTCCAGATACGTGGCGTTGTCCGGTTCCTGCTCCACCGTAAGCTTGCTCATTGCCGCAGCCTTTGCAAGCTTCCTGCCCGTGATGCACAGGAAATAGGCGTAATTGTTAAGGACCGGAGCGTAATTCGGATTGATCCTGAGTGCCTTCTCATAGGCCTTGAAGGCCTCCTTCTCATTGTCCATCTGATGATAGCAGTCGCCTATAGTGGACAGTGCCTGCACCACCACGTCGGGATTGCCCTTGAAGGCTTCGGCCATGCGGGTGCATTCCGCGATGACGGCGGGAAGGTCTTCCATGTTGTAATAGGCCATCACCCTCATGTTGAGGAAGGCCGGTTCGTCCGGGAAGGCCTTGTACGCCTCCTCGGAGGCTGTGAGAAGCGTGTCCCAGTCTTCATTGTAGCTCAGCGACTGGATGTACATCGCCCTGGCGTTGAAATCGTCCGGATAATTGTCGCTGTTGGCCTTGAAGAACCCGATGCCGCGGTCCCTGCGGTCCGACCTGTAGTAATATGTGCCCGCGGCGAGCAGCATGGAGGAGTCTGCCGGATGGGTACGGACACCCGTCTCGAAGAGGGTGTCCAGCTGTGGACGGTAATTCTGGAAGAAGCGCCCGTCCATGCGGTCGGTGAGTTCGGTCAGGTACTGGCTCTTCATGCGGGCGGGGACGGAAGGGCTGCCGACGAAGCGGCTGAGAGTTTCGAAGAATCCACCGAACGAACGGCGCATGCGGTATATCTCGGACTTGCCGAGCAGGGCCGGGGCGTACTCCGAATCCAGGGCAAGCGCCTGGTCGTAATAAGCCATGGCCAGCGAATCGTCGGGTCCGGCGATACTGGCGTCGCCCATCATGGTCAGTGTCTGCGGCGAAGGCATCTCTTCATTGAGATCCTCCAGGACCTTGAATGCTTCCTCAGCCTTGTCCTGATGCATCAGGATGTCGTAGCGGGCGAGGGCAGTCTGCTCGTCGCGACCCATCATCGTCTCTATCTCGTCCAGCGTCTCGATTACCTTTTCCAGACGGTTCTGGCGCGCATACAGGTTGACGAGGGAATAATACAGTTCGGTCTTGCGGGGGTGGTCCTTCAGGAGCGACTCATAGACCTCCACGGCCGCGTCGTCCTGTCCGGTCATGGCATAGAGGGTGGCAAGGCGGTCCTTGTACCAATAGTTGGCCGGGTCGAGGCGCGAGGCTTCGACGAGTTCCTTCACCGCCGCTCCGGCATCATTCTGCCTGATGCGGCAGAGGGCCGTGTAATAATGCGCCGCGTCGTTGTCCGGGAAGGCTTCGGTGATGACCGAGAGGCGGGCCAGGGCGGCTTCGGTGTTTCCGGCGTCATATTCCTGGACGGCGTCCACGAGCAGCGATTCAGCCGTATCCTTTAAGGAGGAAACCCTTCCCTGCGCCCTTGAAAAAGGCGCGGAAAGGGTAAGGACCATAAGAATATATAGAATAAGCGCGGTCTTGTTCATGATACAAAAATACTACTTTATTTCGTTTCGCTGAGGCTTGTTTCTGATATTTTAACTAATTTCGTACCGGGTTTGCAAAAATTGTCAGTGTGTCATGCAACATTTTGGAAACAAAACGCATCTTAACACACGGGAAATAACCCAGAACCAGACTTCGAAAGACGTGACGACCCTAAACGAGCAGCAGATCATCGCCCGGTGCAAGAAGGGTGACAGGGCTGCCCAGAAGGCGTTGTTCGATTCGTTGTCTTCCAAGATGTTCCCTTTGTGCATACGCTACATGGGGGGCAGGGAGGCGGCAGAGGATGTGCTCCAGGAGGGGTTCATCTCCCTGTTTTCGAAGCTGGACAGTTATTCGGGGGAGGGTTCCTTCGAAGGCTGGGCCCGGAAGATCTTTGTCAATACTGCACTCATGACTCTGCGCAGGAACGACGTGATGAAGCAGAGCGAGGACATCGAGAGCGCCAGAAGCATATCCGGCGGTGATGTTTCAGCCCTGCAGAGCATTTCGTACAAGGAGCTGATGGGAATGGTCGCGGAACTCCCGCCCGGGTTCAGGACGGTCTTGAACCTCGCGCTGGTGGAAGGATACTCGCACAAGGAGATCAGCCGCATGCTCGGCATATCCGAAGCCACCTCCCGCTCGCAGTTGCAGCGCGCAAGGGTCATGTTGCAGAACAGGATAAAGAAGTATAAGTAAGATGCAGAACGACAAATACACGGATTTCGATCTCGAACTGAAGCGGATGCTCCAGGATGCGGAGGAAGCTGTTCCTTCGCGTGTTTGGGATGCAGTGAGCGGAGAGCTCGACCGCAGGGATCGCAGGAAGGTCGTCACCCTCGGGTGGTGGCGGGCCGCCGCCTGTGTGGCTGCAGTCGCGGCCGTGCTGTCCGGCATCTTCATCTTCACCGGCCGCGAGAAGGCGCTGGAGCCCGTCCGTACCGCCGAGGTCGTCGAGGAGGTCCGCAAGGCGGACGTTCCCGAGGCGGAGGCCGTCCCGGACATCGAGGAGCAGATCGCGGCGTCGTCCGGCGCGGCCCTGGCCTCCGTCCCGGAGCAGGCCGTGCGGCGTCCCGCCGCCACTGCCTCCGTCCCTTCGGCCGTGACGCCCTCAGACAGCTTCGTTCCCGTTGAGGAGGAAGCCGCGGAAGCCTCCGAAGTCGTTCCTGAAGAGGTTGAAGCGGCTCCCGAGGCAGCTGTGGCTGCCGCCGAGCAGGAAGTCAAAGTAGTTGAGAATAAGGACAATACCCGTCAGGAGAAGCCCGTCACCACCTTCAATCCCGCCGACCCGTTCGCGTGGGAGTATGAGGAGGAGACCGCTCCGTCGCTGACCGACCGCATGTCGTTCGGTCTTTCCGGCAATGCCATGACCAACGACTTCAACGGCACCAGTATCCGCCAGCTCCGCTCTCCCGCCTCCGGCATCAAGAGCCGCACGGGCATCGAGGAGAAGGGCTCGTCCTCCTACGCCATCCCCCTGACCGTCGGAGCAAGCGTCAGATTCAACCTTACCGACCGCTGGTCGGTCGGCACCGGCCTCAACTGGTCGCTCCTCTCCAATACCTTCAACGGCACCTACACCGAGGTCGAGTCCGACATGATCCGCTCCATCAATTCCGAGATAGTCCACGACATCCATTACATCGGCATACCGGTCAACGTCTATTTCAACATCCTCAACAGCGGGAACCTCCATTTCTATGCCTGGGGAGGCGGTACGGCCGAGCGCGGCATCTCCAACCGCTACCGCATCAAGAGCGACGCCGGCGACATCTTCTACAAGGAGGATATCAGCGGCATCCAGTGGTCGGCGGCGGGCGGCTTGGGCCTCGAGTTCCTTGTCGGAAAGCATCTCGGCCTGTATCTCGACCCGAGCGCGCGTTATTACTTCGACTGCGGACAGCCTTCCAGCATCCGCACCAAGCATCCCTTCATGCTGAACTACGAAGTCGGCGTCCGGTTCAACCTCTAGCAACGCTACAGAATCACAAAACGGGAATAGAATCGTCTTTTCTATTCCCGTTTTTCGTTTTTTCAGCCGAATGGGAATGAAAAAGCCTTTTTCATTCCCGTTTTGCCCCGGGGGATCAGTCGAGCTTCAGGACGGCCATGAATGCGCTTTGGGGGACCTGGACGGTGCCGATCTGGCGCATGCGCTTCTTTCCTTCCTTCTGTTTCTCCAGCAGCTTGCGCTTTCGGGTGATGTCGCCGCCGTAGCATTTGGCCGTAACGTCCTTGCGCACCTGCTTGACGGTCTCGCGGGCGATGATCTTGGCTCCGATGGCGGCCTGGATGGGGATGTCGAACTGCTGGCGGGGGATGAGGTCCTTGAGCTTGACGCACATCTTGCGCCCGAAATCATAGGCGTTGTCCTCGTGGATGAGGGTGGAAAGGGCATCGGCGGGTTCTCCGTTCAGCAGGATGTCCAGCTTGACAAGCTTCGCAGGCCTGAAGCCGGTCATGTGGTAGTCGAAGGACGCGTATCCCTTGGATATGGACTTGAGCTTGTCGTAGAAGTCGAACACGATTTCCGACAGGGGCATGTCGTAGTTGAGCTCCACGCGGTCCGAGGTGATGTAGTGCTGGCTCACCAGGGTGCCCCGCTTGTCCAGGCAGAGTTTCATGATGGGACCGAAGAAGTCGGACTTGGAAATGATCTGGGCGCGGATGAACGGCTCCTCGATGTGGTCGATGAGGGTGGGGGTGGGGAGTCCGGAAGGGTTGTGGACGTCCAGCACCTCTCCCTGGGTGGTGTAAACCTTGTACGAAACGTTCGGCACAGTGGTGATGACGTCCATGTCGAACTCGCGGAAGAGCCTTTCCTGGACGATCTCGAGGTGCAGCAGGCCGAGGAAGCCGCAGCGGAAGCCCGAACCGAGGGCCAGCGACGATTCCGGCTCGTAAACGAACGAAGCGTCGTTTAGCTGGAACTTCTCCAGCACGGCGCGCAGTTCCTCGAACTTGGACGCATCGACCGGGTACATGCCGGCGAATACCATAGGCTTCACCTCCTCGAAGCCTGCGATGGCCTCGGCGCAGGCGTCCTTGCCCACATGCGTTATGGTGTCGCCCACCTTCACCTCGGTGGCGCTCTTTATGCCGGTGATGATGTATCCCACGTCGCCGCAGCCCACTTCCTGCGTCGGGACGAGTTTCATCTTCAGCACTCCGACCTCCTCCACCTCGTAATCCATGCCGGTGGCGAAGAACTTGACCTTGTCGCCCTTGCGGATGGAGCCGTTGCGCACCTTGAAATACCCGATGACGCCGCGGAAGGAGTTGAACACCGAGTCGAAGATGAGGGCCTGGAGCGGAGCGTCAGGGTCCCCGACCGGCGCCGGGATCTTCTCGACGATGGCGTCGAGGATGGGCGCCACGCCCTCTCCGGTGCGCGCGGAAATCTTGAAAACATCCTCCGGATCGCAGCCCAGCAGGTCGCAGACCTGGTCGGTAACCACCTCTATCTGAGCGGACTCCATGTCGATCTTGTTGAGAATCGGGATAATCTCCAGACCATGGTCGATGGCCTGGTAGAGGTTGGAGATGGTCTGGGCCTGCACGCCCTGAGAGGCGTCGACGACCAGAAGGGCTCCCTCGCAGGATGCGATGGAACGCGACACCTCGTACGAGAAGTCAACGTGTCCGGGAGTGTCGATGAGATTGAGCTTGTACTGCTCGCCCTTGTACGTGTAGAGCATCTGGATGGCGTGGCTCTTGATGGTGATGCCCTTCTCCTTCTCCAGGTCCATGTCGTCCAGGACCTGGTTCTCCATGTCGCGTACGCTCAGGGTGCTGGTGAGCTCCAGGAGACGGTCCGCAAGCGTGCTCTTGCCGTGGTCGATATGGGCTATGATGCAGAAGTTCCTTATATGTTTCATCGCAAGGGGTCAATTTCTGTGCAAATATAATCTAAAATAATGTTAACTTTGTATGTTTGAAATCATCTTAATCAATTTAACGATATGTCCACTGTACAAGAACTGACCAGAACCGCATCCCAGATCCGGCGCGACATCGTCCGGATGGTTTGTGAGGCAGGGTCCGGCCATCCCGGCGGATCGCTCAGCAGCACCGATGTGATGACGGCTCTCTATTTCCACGTGATGAAGCATGATCCGGCCAACTGGAGCCGCAGCGGCAAGGACGCCGACGTATTCGTCCTCTCCGCCGGCCACCTGGCCCCCGTTTATTACGCCACCCTTTCCAGGGCGGGTTATTTCCCGCCGGCAGAGCTCGGCACCCTCCGCAAGTTCGGCACCCGCCTCCAGGGACACCCCTGCGTGGAGACCGGCCTTCCGGGAGTATTCCAGCCTTCAGGTTCCCTCGGACAGGGCCTGTCCGCCGCCATCGGCTTCGCCCTTGGCAAGAAGATGGACGGTGAGAAGAACTATGTCTTCAGCCTCCTTGGCGACGGCGAGAGCGAAGAAGGACAGATCTGGGAGGCGGCCATCTTCGCCGCCCACCACAAGCTGGACAACCTCATCGCCTTCACCGACTGGAACGGCCAGCAGATCGACGGCGCCGTCGAGAACGTCGGCGGACTGGGCGACCTCGCCGACAAGTGGAGCGCTTTCGGCTGGAACGTCATCGTAGTCGACGACGGACATGATTTCGAGAAGATCCTCGCCGCTTTCGATATAGCGAAGGCTTCCGTGGGCAAGCCCTCGATGATCCTTCTCAAGACCGAGATGGGCCACGGAGTCGACTTCATGGCCGGTACGCACAAGTGGCACGGCAAGGCCCCGTCCGCTGAGCAGCGCGACGCCGCCCTCGCCCAGCTCGAGGAGACCCTCGGTGATTATTAATCCTTAAAACGACATTACCATGAAAGAATATATTGTCACTGGAAAGAAGGATACCCGCAGCGGATTCGGAGACGGTCTCTACGAGGCCGGAAAGCAGAATCCCGCCGTCGTCGCCATGACCGCCGACCTGCTCCCTTCCCTCAAGATGGAGAAATTCGCCGCCGAGTTCCCCGAGCGCTTCGTTGAGTGCGGCATCGCCGAGGCCAACATGGTCGGCGCCGCCGCCGGCCTCTCGCTCACCGGCAAGATCCCGTTCATCGGCTCGTTCGCCGAGTTCGTCACCGGCCGCGTCTATGACCAGGTCCGCCAGGAGGTCGCCTACGGCCATACCAACGTGAAGATCGCTTCTTCGCACGCCGGCATCACCCTTGGCGAGGACGGCGCCACGCACCAGACCATGGAGGACGTCGCCCTTATGCGCGCCCTTCCCGGCATGGTGGTCATCAACCCCTGCGATTACAACCAGACCAAGGCCGCGACCATCGCCGCCGCCGAGTATGTCGGCCCCGTCTATCTCCGTTTCGGCCGTCCTTCCGTCCCCATCTTCACCCCCGCCGACCAGAAGTTCGAGATCGGCAAGGCCATCGTCTTAGAGGAGGGCACCGACGTCACCATTTTCGCTACCGGACACCTCGTGTGGGAGGCCCTCCAGGCCTGCAAGGCCCTCGAGGAGCAGGGCATCAGCGCCGAGATCATCGACATCGCGACCATCAAGCCCCTCGACGAAGAGGCCGTCCTGGCATCAGCTTTGAAGACGAAGGCAGTGGTGGTGGCCGAGGAGCACAGCATGCACGGAGGCCTCGGCGAGCTCATCGCCGGCGTCCTCGCCCGCAAGGCTCCCACCCCGATGGAGTTCGTCAACGGCGGCGACAAGTTCGGACAGTCCGGATCGCCGGCCGAGCTCATGAAGGCTTATGGCCTTGATGCCGACCACATCGTGGAGGCCGCCAAGAAAGCGATTGCAAGGAAGTAAATGACCGACAAGGAGATCCTCGAACTGTACCGCGACGGGCAGCAGCAGAGGGCGTTCAACGAAATCGTCAAGAACTATAGCGAGCGGCTCTACTGGCACGTCCGCTCCCTGGTCTGCTCCCATGAGGATACCGACGATCTCCTGCAGGACATTTTCGTGAAAGTATGGACTGCGCTCCCTTCCTTCCGGGGGGAAGCGCAGTTCTATACATGGCTGTATCGCATCGCCACCAACGTCGCCCTGAACTTCCTCGGCAAGCAGAAGGTCCGCTCGGCCCTCTCTTTCGAGAGCCTCGCGGACAATCAGGTGAAGAAGGTCGAGGACGACCCCTGGTTCAACGGGGACGAACTCGAGCTCCAGTTGAGCAAGGCCATCCAGAAACTGCCGCAGAAACAGAAGGCGGTTTTCTGCCTACGGTACTATCAGGAACTGTCGTACGAGGAGATCTCCGAGATCATGGGATCGTCCGTCGGAGCGCTCAAGGCCTCGTATCACTTTGCCTATGAGAAGATAAAGAAGGAATTGAAGGAGAATTTTAACGACGGGCTTTAAACCTGTACCGCCCTTCAATGTCTAAGGTTTCGGTTATGAAAGAGATGAAGAACACATTCAAGGTACCGGAAGGGTATTTCGATTCGCTCCAGAAGCGTCTCGAAGCCATTCCTTCCGAGCATCCCCTGGCCGCTCCGGCGCCCGTTGTCACGGTGCCGTTCTGGACCCGGGTAAGGCCGTATGTCGCCCTCGCGGCCTGCATGCTGATGGCTTTTGCCGTGGGCAATTTCTTCCTGGGAAGGAACCATGCTCCCGCCGACGCGGAGTTTGCCTACCCGGAATACTACTATATGGCTGAACTCATCCCGATGACGAATCCTTACGCCATCTATGATGACGCTCCGATGGACCTTTATACCCCTGAGAGCAGCTCCGAGGACGACGTAGTTGAGTACCTGCTCTCTTCCGGCACTTCCGTAGATTATATCGCTTACCTTCTAAATCAATAAGTTATGAAAACTTTGATACGCGCCATATTGTTCTCGGCCCTTCTAGTCCTTACGGCTTCGGCATCCGGCCAGAACCAGAATCAGAACAGGAACGGCATGGGCGATTTCGCCAAGCAGTGGCAGGAGAGGCTCGAGAGCGAGAAGATAGCCTTCCTCACCAACGAGATGTCCCTCACCCCGAAGGAGGCGCAGACCTTCTGGCCCCTTTACAACCAGGCCCAGAAGGAGCAGCGTGAAGCCATCGAAGCGTCGATGAAGGCCTTCGCGGAGCTTGACAAGGCGCTCCGTGACGGCAAGACCGGCCGCGAGATCAACGCCCTCCTGGAGAAGTACACCAAGGCCGTCGACGACCAGAACGTGTCGGCCAAGTACCTCAAGGAGTATCTCAATGTCCTCCCGGCGGAGAAGGTGGGCAAGTTGTACATAGGCGAGGAGAAGTTCCGCCAGTCGCAGATCAACAGGCTGCGCCAGCCCATGGGCGGGCAGCCGGGCGGAGGGTTCCCCGCACCGAACAACAACCGCTCCCAGCAGAGAGGAAACCAGCAGAGAGGTAATAATTAATTATAATTGGAATTGTATGAAAAGGGGACACTTATGGCAAGTGTCCCTTTTTTTTCATACCTTTGGGCCATGATCATCCAGGCAGAGAACATAGAGAAGTCCTTCGGTACGCTGAAGGTGCTGAAGGGAGTCAGTTTCGAGGCGTCCCAAGGCGAGATAGTCTCCATCATGGGCGCGTCGGGGGCGGGCAAGTCCACATTGCTTCAGATCCTTGGCACGCTTTCCACGCCCGACGCCGGCCGGCTCGTCATCGACGGGCATGACGTGCTGGCGCTCGGGAGCAAGGAGCTTTCGGTCTTCCGCAACCTGAGGCTGGGCTTCGTGTTCCAGTTCCATCACCTGCTTCCGGAGTTCACTTCGCTTGAGAACGTGATGATTCCGGCGCTGATCGCCGGGAAGGGCGAGAAGCAGGCGCGCTCCGAGGCTCGAGAACTGCTCGGGGTCATGGGCCTTTCCGAAAGGGAAGGCCACAAGCCCTCCGAACTGTCCGGCGGCGAGCAGCAGCGCGTGGCGATAGCCCGTGCGCTGGTGAACAGCCCCGCCATCCTCTTCGCCGACGAACCTTCCGGCAACCTCGACACCCGCACCAAGGACGAGATACACAATTTGTTCTTCTCCCTCCGGGAAAGGTTCGGGCAGACCATCGTCATAGTCACGCACGATCCGGAGCTCGCCCGCATGTGCGACCGTACCCTCTTCATGCGTGACGGCCAGTTCGTCGAGGACTACCTCACGAAATAAATGTCATTCCGAGCGAAGCGAAGGAATCCGTTCTTTTTCCGTATATTTGCAATCCGAAAAAACCGGGGTGTGGCGCAGTTGGCTAGCGCATCTGGTTTGGGACCAGAGGGTCGTGTGTTCGAGTCACATCACCCCGACACGGAAAATGGCGCAGGTCAAATGCCTGCGCCATTTTCCATCTAGTACTCTCCACTGTGGCGGGGGAAGGTGACATCGCCGTTGTATATAAACTCTCCGGCGCCGATCTTGAAGCATACGTTCTTGAAACGCAGGACGATCCTGTCCCGCTCCCGCTCTTTTACGTAGATATGTCCTTTCTGTATCACAGAAGAATAATTGCGTGAATCGCTGGAATAGAAAATCCCGAAATCAAGCCTTTCTATCTCCGGCTCTGCTCCGGCTTTCATGCTTTTCTCCTTGAGATAGAAAAAGAGCGCGGGATCCAGACCCTTGAAATTTAAGCAGAAAAAGACGCAGCCGTCGATGTCGGAAGGGGAAATGAAGTGTACGTAGATGATGTCCTGGTCCGTGTTGTCTATGGACACTTTGGTTTCTGGCGTGGTCACGGTGAAAGGCAGGTCTCCGGACACGCTCTGAAGTGAGTCCTTGGAACATGATGCCATCGTAAGGAACGCCAGGCAAAGTATTGGGAATAAGAACGCTTTTCTTCTCATGACTGTAAAGATAATGATTATTTTCCGAACAATTTGTCGCCCATGGTGAATGAGTGCATGGTGTTGACTATGTCGTTGTCGAACTTGAGCCCGAGACCGAGCCTTTCGTTCATGTAGGCCAGCGGGATGAGGGCCAGGTCGGAGAACGTCTCTTTGTTGGCGAGGCGTTCATCTTTTTTCCTTTCCACTATGGCCTTGAGTTTCCCCTTGTTCGTGCCTGTGTCCAGGCCCGGGACCAGCCCGGTACCGAGGAAAAGCTCCAGGAACAACTCGTCCTGAAGGGTGATGTCACTGTAGCCGGTCGAGTTGTTTATGCTGATGTCGATCCTGGTCTCGTCGAAGATCCTTATAAGTTCTTCCGCTGCGTCCGGCCTGACGGCCAGTTCGCGGTGAAGGTTGCTGCGCTCATAAACCATCTTGACGGGAACGTCGTAATAATTGTAGGTGAGGATGAGGTAGTTCATCGGATAATGGAGGATGGACTGCCCCAGGGCACGGGTCTTCTTCATGCCAAGGATGCCGGTGGGGACATTGCAGATCCGGAAACGGGTTTCGAGGTCGCCGACATGTACCCAGGTCTCAGGGAAGACCTCGGAAGGGAACACGATGGGTTCGTCTTCATCACCCTGGGCGACCTCCGCCCAATGGTTGTCAATGACAGTGATGTCTTCGCCGAAGTCCTTCATGCATCCGGCGAGCATCAACGCTGAGAGCAGTATCAGACCGATCTTCTTCATAGGCTAATGTCTTGTTATGTCGAAGCGCAGACCGGCATGGAAGGTGAGGCCCAGGCGGTTTTCCGTGCGGTATGACAGAAGGGAGGTCTTCGTGAAATAGTAGGTGAGGTCCGGCTGGAGGAAAAGCCAGGCGTTTCCTGTAAGCCGCATCTGGGCGCCCGCCAGCGCGGAGGCGGACCATTGCAGCTTGGGTTCAGAGACCTTCATGCCGCCGAGGGTGGCCTTGAGGCATTTCTCGGCCTTGCCGCCGATGCCGGCGTAGGCCTCGAAGGACCTGGAGGAGAATAGGGTGTAGTCAACCCTCAGGGGGATGCCTGCGAAGAGCATGACGGTGTTGAGGTCTTCGAGGCGGGAGTGCATCCTGGTGAACTCCAGGCCGCTTTCCAGCCAGAGGCGGTCGGTGATGCCGTAGCGTGCTGAGAGGCCGAGGCTGACGGGGAGGTCATGGACGTACCTGTGCTGGAGGATGGTGCCTGAGGTGTTGTTGAAGAAGTTGTTGGATGCGGTTGCCATCGGAGCCTTGGTCATGAAGCCGGAGGCCAATGTGGTCGTGGTGACGGTCGTGGGGGTGCCGCCGGCGGTGGCGCCGCCGCCGATGCCTACGGCCAGGCGGCGCGCGCGCGCCGGCTCTTCCGCGTCTTCCTCGAAGAGTTCGGGCAGATCGCCTTGAATGAGGGATGCCGTGTTATCGCTTGGCATGGCTGCCTCATGAACGTGCTTGACAGTATCGGTGTTTGTTGGAGCCAGTGCTGGGGGGATGGATTCCTTCGCTTCGCTCGGAATGACAGATACTTCGCTCGGAATGACATTCCGAGATGGAGTCCCTTTGTTGTCATTCCGAGGAGGGCGGAGCCCGACGAAGGAATCTTCTTCCATCGTAGACGAGACTTCGGCAATGAGGTTGGATGAGGCGGATTCCGGGTCGGAGCCGGGCGTAAGGGCAGCGGGTGCAGGGGTCTCGACAACGGCGATTCCGTTATCGTTAGTGTCGGGGCGGGAGGGGAGGAAGAGGATGCCGGCGGCGACGGGCAGGGCGAGGACCGCAGCCGCGACGACGGCACGGCGCCGAGCCGCGGCCCGCCGCATCCGGCCGGCGACGGTCTCCCAGCCGCCTGCCTCAGGCCTCACCTCCTCCGGGAAACTCTCCCGGAAGGCGTCGGCCCAGTCGTTATGGTTATCGGTCTTCATCCCAGTATGCTTTGATCTTGTTCGACAATATGATCCTGGCCCTTGCCAGGTTAGATGACGCGCTGTTTTCCTTTATGCCGAGCAGCGAGGCTATCTCCTTGTGCGAAAGCCCTTCCAGGCAGTGCAGCTTGAATACGGTCCGGTAGCCTTCCGGCAGCTCTTCCACCATCTTCCGGAGCCTTTCGGCCGGGATCGCCGCGGCCTCTTCATAGTCCGGCGGCTCCTCCGGTATCCGTTCCAGCCCTCCGCTGTCCGCGAGCATCGCGGCGAGTTTCCTCCGTTTCTTCACGCTGTCGAAACACAGGTTCAGCGTCACCCGGGCCATCCACGAATACAGCGACCCCTGCCTCTCCCACCTGAACTTGCGTATGACCTTGAAGATCTTGATGAACGCATCGTGCATCAGGTCTTCTGCGGAACTCCGGTCCTGAGCGTAGCGAAGGCACAGAGCCAGTATGCGGGGACTAAATACATTGTATAGCTCCTCGCGTGCTTTGAGGTCTCCTTGCGCGCAACGCCTGACCAGGTCTGTTTCGTTCATGCACAAATATAACTCCTCCTGCCCGGAAATCCTGCGCCCGGGGGCGCAAATAATTTGTGTTCTTCGCGTATTTTTCCTAAATTGCTCACAATAACGCTAATCCATATAATCAAATACACTGAACTATGTCAAAAGAACTGTCAAGAAGATCTTTCCTCAAGGCGGGAGCCGTGGCCGCAGTCGGCCTTTCGGTGGCGCCTAAATCCATTCTTGCCAAGGGACAGGACGTCCCTCCTCCTCCGCTGGACCGCAAGCTCAAGGTCCTGGCCGTCGGCATCGGCGGCCGCGGCGCGGCCGTCCTCTCCGAGGTCGCCAAGACCGAGGAGATCATCGGCCTCTGCGACGTGGACTGGAAGTACGCCGACCATGTGTTCAAGACCTACCCCCAGGCCAAGAAGTACGACGACTACCGGGTGATGTTCAAGGAACTGCTTCCGGAGGCCGACGCCGTCATCGTCGCCACGGCTGACCACACCCACGCCATCATCGCCGCCGAGGCGATAATGGCCGGCAAGCACGTCTATGTCGAGAAACCCCTTACCCGCACCGTGTACGAATCGCGGCTTCTTACCAAACTTGCCGCCAAGTATAAGGTGGCCACCCAGATGGGCAACCAGGGCGCCTCCAACGAAGGCGTCCGCAAGATCTGCGAATGGATATGGAACGGCGAGATAGGTGAGATCACCCGCGTGGACGCCTTCACCGACCGCCCGATCTGGCCCCAGGGCCTTGAGCGTCCCACCGTGGTGGAGAAGGTTCCCAAGACCATGAACTGGGACGCCTTCATCGGCCCCGCCCCCTTCCGCCCCTACAACTCCATCTATACCCCGTGGAATTTCCGCGGCTGGTGGGACTTCGGTACCGGTGCCCTGGGTGACATGGCCTGCCATATCCTCCATCCGGCATTCAAGGCCCTCAAGCTGGGTTATCCCACTAAGGTGCAGGGCAGTTCCACCGCCCTCCTGACCGACTCCTGCCCCAATGCGCAGAAGATCCGCTTCGTCTTCCCCGCCCGCGACAACATGCCCAAGGTGGCGATGCCCGAGGTGGTCGTCAACTGGTTCGACGGCGGCATTCTGCCCGACCGTCCCGAGGGCCTGGCCGCCGGCAAGAGCCTCAACGACTCCGGCGGTGCACTCATCTTCTACGGAACGAAGGACACCCTTATCTGCGGTTGCTACGGAGTCAATCCCTATCTCCTCTCAGGCCGCAACCCCGAGGTCCCGCACGTCCTGCGCGAGATCAAGACCAACCACCAGCAGGACTGGATCCGTGCCTGCAAGGAGGATCCCGCCTACCGCACTCCCAGCGCCTCCGACTTCGCGGAAGCCGGCCCGTTCAACGAAATGGTCGCCATGGGCGTGCTCGCGGTGCGTCTCCAGGGCCTGAACCAGGAGCTGGAATGGGACGGCGAGAACATGCGTTTCACCAACATTCCCAAGGGTGCGACCATACGCACGATGATCCACGACGGCTTCTCCATCACGGACGGTCACCCCACTTTCGAGAATGTATACACTGATCCCGTGGATGCCAACGAGTTCGCCGAGAGCCTCATCAAACCCGTATATCGCGAGGGCTGGAAACTGCCCGAAATGCCAGTATAATCCCGAAAACACAAACTATAGATGAAAAGGATCCTTATTATCGCAGCTGCGGCTGCACTGACACTGCTCGCAGTATCCTGCGGGAACAAAGGCAAGAAGGCCGTTTCGGCCGTCCCTGAATACAAGGTCGTAGAGGCCGCCCAGGTGGACCTCGCTGATTTCCCCGTTGACGACGAAGGCTATATCGTCCTCTTCGACGGCTCGTCCACCAAGGGCTGGCGCGGTTACGGCAAGGCCGGCCTGCCCGGCCGCTGGAGCATCGAGGAAGGATGCCTCAAGTTCAGCGGCTCCGGCACCGGCGAAGGCCAGACAGCAGAGGGCGGCGACGTCATATTCGCGCACCAGTTCAAGAATTTCACCTTGGAGCTCGAGTGGAAGGTTTCGAAGGGAGGCAATTCCGGTATCTTCTATCTGGCCAAGGAAGTGACGACCATGGACGAGAACGGCAACGACCGCTACGAGCCCATCTATATCTCATGCCCTGAGTATCAGGTTCTTGACAATGCCAACCACCCGGACGCCATGCTCGGCGTCGACGGCAACCGCCAGTCCGCCTCACTCTATGACATGATTCCGGCCGTCCCGCAGAACCAGAACCCCTACGGTGAATGGAACAAGGCCAAGATCCTGGTGTACAAGGGTACCGTCGTGCATTTCCAGAACGACGTCAAGGTGCTCGAGTACCATCTCTGGACCCAGCAGTGGACAGACATGCTGCAGGCCAGCAAGTTCAGCGAGACGGCATGGCCCCTCGCTTTCGAGCTCCTCAACAACTGCGGCGGTGACGCCCACGAGGGCTACATCGGCATGCAGGACCACGGAGACGACGTATGGTACCGCAACATCCGCATAAAGCTGATGGATTAAATGACAAGACCCTGCGGAGAAGTCCGCAGGGTCTTTTTTTTTCAGATTCGCTGCAGCAGGCAGACGGCCCAGACTTCGCAGCCTTCGCCCCGGCCCACGAAGCCGAGGCGTTCGGTTGTCGTGGCCTTTACGCTAACGCAGTCTTCGGGGACGCCGAGCAGGACGGCGAGCGTCGCCCGCATCGCGGGCACGCAGCCGCCTATCTTCGGTGCCTGCAGGGCGATGGTGATGTCGACGTTGCCGACGGAGTATCCCTTGCCGCGGACCATATCCATCACCCTGGAGAGAAGTATCTTGGAATCAATGCCTTTGAATTCGTCCGACGAGTCGGGGAAGTGATGGCCGATGTCGCCCAGCGCCAGCGCGCCCAGCAGGGCGTCGCAGAGCGCGTGTATGGCGACATCGCCGTCGGAGTGCGCCACGAAGCCCTCCGGGCTTTCGATGCGCACCCCGCACAGCCACATGGGCAGTCCCTCCGCAATGCGGTGGACGTCATATCCCTGACCTATGCGGAAGGAATTCATTTTACTCCCACTCTATCGTGCCGGTCGGCTTCGGGGTGAGGTCGTAGAGGACGCGGTTGACGCCCGGGACCTCCGTAACGATGCGCTTCGTAATCTTGTGCAGAAGTTCGTAAGGAATCTCCTCGATGGTGGCGGTCATGGCGTCGCGGGTGTTGACGGCACGGATGATGACCGGCCAGTCCCAGCTGCGCTTGTTGTCCTTCACGCCCGTGGACTTATAGTCGGGAACGATCGTGAAATATTGCCATACCTTGCCTTCCAGGCCGTTCTTTGCGAATTCCTCGCGCAGGATGGCGTCGCTCTCGCGAAGGGCTTCAAGCCTGTCGCGCGTGATCGCACCCGTGCAGCGGACGCCCAGGCCGGGGCCGGGGAACGGCTGGCGGAAGACCATGCTGTCAGGAAGTCCAAGCTCCTTGCCTACTACGCGGACTTCGTCCTTGAAAAGGAGCTTGATGGGCTCCACTAGCTCGAACTGGAGGTCTTCGGGCAGGCCGCCGACGTTGTGGTGTGACTTGACGGGGCCGGATTCGATGATGTCCGGGTATATGGTGCCCTGGGCCAGGAAGCTGATGCCGTCCAGTTTACGGGCTTCCTCTTCGAATACGCGGATGAATTCAGCGCCTATGATCTTGCGCTTCTGCTCGGGATCGGCCACGCCGGCAAGCTTGTCGAGGAAGCGGTCCACGGCATCGACATAGATCAGGTTCGAATGGAGTTCGTCACGGAACACGCGGACCACCTGCTCGGGCTCGCCCTTCCTGAGGAGGCCGTGGTTGACGTGGACGGAGACCAGCTGCTGTCCGACGGCCTTGATGAGCAGGGCCGCCACGACGGAGGAGTCGACACCGCCCGACAGGGCCAGCAACACCTTCTTGTCGCCGATCTGGGCGCGCAGTTCCTGAATCTGTTCTTCGATGTATTTTTTCGCCAAGGCGGGAGTGGTGATACGCTCCATGTCGGCGGGACGGACGTTTCCTGTAGTCATGGTGTTGGATATTTGATTCTGAATGATTATTCGCCTCTGCTGTAATTGGGGGTCTCCTTGGTGATGGTCACGTCGTGCGGGTGGTTCTCAACCACGCCGTTGGAGGTGATGCGCACAAAGTCGGCCTTCTTGAGCTCCGCCAGGGTGTGCGCGCCGCAGTAGCCCATGCCGGAGCGGATGCCTCCGACGAGCTGGAAGACGGTCTCCTGGAGCGTGCCCTTGTACGGGACGCGGCCCACGATGCCTTCGGGAACGAGCTTGTTGGTGTTGGCCCCTTCCTGGAAATAACGGTCGGACGAACCGTCCTTCATGGCGTCGATGGAGCCCATTCCGCGGTAGGTCTTGAACTTGCGGCCGTTGAGGATGATGGTCTCGCCGGGAGCCTCCTCGGTGCCGGCGAAGAGGGAACCGCACATGACGCAGTCGCCTCCGGCGGCCAGGGCCTTGACGATGTCGCCGGAGTAGCGGAGGCCGCCGTCGGCGATGATGGGGATGTCATATTTAGCGGCCACCTCGGCCACGTCGAAGATGGCGGTAAGCTGCGGGACACCCACGCCGGCTACGATACGGGTGGTGCAGATCGAACCGGGGCCGATGCCTACCTTGAGGCCGTCGGCGCCGGCCGCGATGAGGTCCTCAGCAGCCTTGGCGGTGGCGATGTTGCCCACGATGACGTCGAGGTCGGGGAACGCCGCCTTGATCTCCTGGAGCTTGCCGATGACGCCCTTCGTGTGGCCGTGGGCGGAATCGAGCACCACGGCGTCGACTCCTTCAGCCACAAGTGCCGAAACGCGCTCGAGCGCGTTGGCGGTAATGCCTATGCCTGCTGCGACGCGGAGCCTTCCGCGCTCGTCCTTGCATGCGTTGGGATGGCTCTGCTGGCGGACCATGTCCTTGTACGTCACGAGTCCGACGAGCTTGTAGTCCTTGTCGACGATGGGGAGCTTCTCGATGCGGTGCTCGAGCAGCGTGTATTTGATCTTCTCGGTGGAGAACTCGGTGTTGAGCAGGGTGATGAGGCCCTTGGAGGTCATCACATCCGCGATCTTCACCGAATAGTCCTGCTGGAAGCGGAGGTCCCTGTTGGTGACGATGCCCACGAGGGTGTTGTCCTCGGCGACTACCGGGATGCCGCCTATCCTGAGCTCGCGCATCATGGCGAGTGCGTCTCCGACGGTCTTGTCGGCGGTGATGGTGGCGGGATCGGTGATCATGCCGTTCTCGGCACGCTTCACATGGCGGACCTGGTCGGCCTGCTGCGCGATGGACATGTTCTTGTGTATGACGCCGATACCTCCCTCCCTGGCGATGGCGATGGCCATCGGGGCCTCGGTGACCGTATCCATGGCCGCTGAAACGATGGGGATGTTGAGGGTGATGTGGCGGGAGAACCTGCTCAGGAGGTTAACCTCGCGCGGGAGGACCTCGGAATACGCCGGAACGAGCAGGACATCGTCGAATGTGAGCCCTTCGCGGACTGCTCTTTGTTCAATGAAAGACATAGGCGGATGTTTTTGAATGTGCAAAGTTACAAATAAAATCACTAAATTTGTAAATCATAAACGTACATTGTTATGGGAATATTCAACTGGTTCGGAGAGCAGGAACATAATACCTTCGACTACAAGCCGATCTACTACGACAAGGAGAAAGACGAGCGCCGTCAGATGTTCGGCCATGTCGACGGCTCGCTGGAGAAGGAGATGGCGGAAAAGAAGGAGAAATACGCCCCGGGATCCTATATCCAGGGCTCGCTCCGCAACGGGGCCTACCAGCGTACCAAACGCGCCGGAAACAAGGCACAGAACATCATCGGCATCATCGGCCTCGCCCTCGTGCTGATGGTCCTTTTAGGCATCCTCAAATTCTACACACTCCTGTAATGCCCGCACTGAAGATCCTTCCGGGCAACATAGCCAACATGATCGCCGCCGGCGAGGTCGTACAGCGGCCTGCGTCAGTGGTCAAGGAACTCATGGAGAACGCCCTGGACGCCGGGGCGGCCTCGGTGTCCGTGGTCGTCACGGACTCCGGCCGCACGCTCGTCCAGGTCATCGACGACGGCTGCGGCATGTCTCCCGGTGACGCCGTGCTCTGCTTCGAGCGTCACGCCACCTCCAAGATTGAGACGGCCGAGGACCTGGACAACATAGTCACTTTCGGTTTCCGCGGCGAGGCCCTGGCCTCGATAGCGGCCGTGGCCGAGGTGACCCTGCGCACGCGTCGCGCCGGGGACGAACTCGGCACCGAGGTCGTCGTGGACGGCTCGCGCCTCGTCTCGCAGGAGGAGGTCGCCGCGCCCCGCGGGTCTTCCTTCGCCGTGCGCAACCTCTTCTACAACGTCCCCGCCCGCCGCAAGTTCCTCAAGTCCGATAATGTTGAGTTCAAGCACATAGTAGAGGAGTTCACCCGCGTGGCCCTCACGAGGCCTGACGTGGCCTTCACCCTGTCTCACAACGGCCGTGACGTATTCGTCCTGAAGCCGGCCAAATCCCTGAAATTCAGGGTGCTGGACCTGCTTGGCAGCAATGTCGCGGACGACATCGTGGACATCTCCGCAGAGACATCGCTGGTGCGCGTCAGTGGCTTCGTCGGCCGTCCCGACACCGCGAAGAAGACCCTGGGGAACCAGTATCTCTTCGTCAACGGCCGCTTCTTCCGCAGCCCTTACCTGCACAAGGCCGTGATGAAGGCATATGAGGAGTTCGTGCCCGAAGGGCTTACCCCTTCATACTTCATCTTCCTTGAAGTCGACCCCCATACGGTGGACGTCAACATCCACCCCACCAAGTCCGAGGTTAAGTTCGAGGAGGACAACCTCATCTTCCGCATCCTATACGCCTGCGTGCGGGAGACCCTGGGCAAGCATTCCTTCGGGGCAAGCATCGACTTCGACAACGATGCGGCGGCCCAGCTGCCGGTTATCGGAAAGGGCTTCGACGAGTACAAGCCCTCAGTCACGCCCAAGGTTGATTTCGACCCGGACTACAACCCCTTCGAGCCCTCGCCGGTCGCGTCCGACTACGACTTCTCCAATTATTCCCCGTCCCGTGAACCCAAGCCGGCGGCCCCGCAGCAATACGTGGAGAAGCGCGAGGACTATGGAAAGCTTTTCGAATCCAAGGTCCTGCCTGCGACGCAGGTGCTCACGGTCCAGGACAAGTATATCGTGACCGTGGCGCGCTCCGGCCTGATGGTCGTGAACGTCCGCCGTGCCTTCGAACGGATTCTCTTCGAGAGGTTCCTGGGCGCCCTGTCCAAGGGCGAGCACGTCTCGCAGTCCTCGCTCTTCCCCGAGCAGGTCAGGGTGGGGGTGGAGAACCGCCTTCTTTTTGACGAGAACGCCGCCCTGCTGAAGTCCCTGGGATTCGACATCGTCCCCTTCGGTACGGACACGGTCGTGGTGAACGGGGTGCCTGAAGGCTTTTCCTGCGAAGGCGGCAAGGCCGAGGCCATGGTCTCCGACCTGATGTTCATACTCTCCGAAGGCCATACTTCGCTTTCCGAGACCCTCCAGTCCTCCCTGGCGGAGAAGTTCGCCATCCTCGGCGCCTCCACCGCAAAGGTACCTTCCTCGCCGTTCGAGGCGCAGCGCCTGATAGACTCGCTCTTCGCCTGCGACAACGCCGAGCTGACCTCGCGCGGACGCCGGATAATCAGTATCATCCCAGTCGGTGAAATCGACAAGAAATTTTAAGTAAATGCCTGATTATTACTATTATAACGGTAATTCCAGCGGCGGAGGCTTCATGGCCTCCGTCCCCAAGGTGACGCGCAACCTCATCATCATCAACGTCATCGTTTTCATCGCGACGCTGGTCAACAAGGAGTTCATGTACGCGACCTTCGCCATGTTCTACCCGACGTCCCAGTATTTCCATGTCTGGCAGATAATCACGCACATGTTCATGCATGGGGGATTCTGGCACATCCTGTTCAACATGTATACCCTGTGGATGTTCGGTTCCGTGCTGGAACGGATGATAGGGGAGAGGAAGTTCCTCATCTTCTACTTCATCTGCGGACTGGGCGCGGCCGCGCTGCACACAGGTGTCGAGTATCTGCAGGTACAGGGACTCATGAAGGCCATGGCCGAAGGCTCGACCACGGCCGCGCAGTCGTATGCGGCGCTCAAGGCTTCCCCGGTGCTCGGCGCTTCCGGCGCCATCTACGGCGTCATCATAGGCTATGCGATGCTTTTCCCGGATTCAAAACTGACGCTTCTCTTCCCGCCCGTAACGCTGAGCGCCAAATGGATGGTCATCATCTTCGCCGGCATCGAACTCCTGTTCGGCATCACCGGGTCGGTGGTGAGCATCGCCCATTTCGCCCATCTGGGCGGCATGCTCTTCGGCTGGCTGCTCATCATGTACTGGCGCAAGAAGGGTACGCTCTTCGACCGTAATTGACCTCCTGTCATGGCTCAGAAGAATCAGAAGAAGAAAAAGGGCCTGGGGCGTTTCCTGTTCGGATTTACGGCCCGGACGGTCATGCTCGTGATCGCCGGGGTTCTGGTACTGAGTTACCTCTCGATGTATGTCAATCCCGCCGAGGCCTGGTTCATGACCATATTCGGACTGCTGTTCATCGTTTTCTTCGTCCTGAACCTGATCCTGCTGCTCTGGGCCGTACGCCGGCGCTCCGGCTCCTTCGTAATTCCGCTGCTGGCGCTTCTGCCTTCGGTCTTCCTTATAGGACGGTACGTCCAGTTCTCAGGCAGGGACGAGGTCTCGGAAGATGCTGTGACCCTTGTCGACTACAATGTGGGCAAGTTCGTGATGTATCCAGAGCATTCGCGTATTTCCGGCGAGGAGGCTTGCGCGGACTCGGTGTTCAACTTCCTGCGCCGCGCGGATGCGGACATAATCTGCCTTCAGGAGGTCCATGTACCCAAGGGAGTGGAGGTCAGGGACTTTTTTACCGGACGCCTGCCCGGGTATGAGGTCGAGTATTATTCGCATGTAAACGCCCACGGTTCCTACGGGAATGTCATCCTCAGCCGTTTTCCGGTCATGGACCGCGGGAAATTCGAATTCGAGGAGAGTTCGAACCTGGCCGTTTATGCCGACCTTGACGTCAATGGGGATGTACTAAGGGTATATAATTGCCATTTCGAGAGCTACAGCCTTTCCCTGCCACGTCTGGTCAAGGCCCTTGCAAGCCGCGAGGACGGAAAGATGCATGAAGCCGAGGAGAAGATGCGCAGCTCCATCACCCGGAGGCCCCGCCAGGTCGACGCGGTGCTGGAGGATATACGCAATTCGCCGGTGGAATCCATGGTCACCGGTGATTTCAACGACACTCCGATGTCATATACCTACCAGCAGCTAAAGCGCGGGAAGAAGGACTCGTTCGTCGAGGCCGGCAAGGGCCTGGGCGGCACTTATTCCGGACTCTGGCCGTTCATCCGCATCGACTACGTGCTTTTCCCCGAGAAGTGCGAGGCGTTGTACCACAAAGTGGAAAGGAAAAGGTTCTCCGACCACTATCCCATAGTCACAAGGCTGAAAATCAACTGAAAATGAAGAAGGCAGATATCCCCTCCGTTCTCTCCGAGGCGTTGGATGTCCTCCGGAAAGGGGGAGTGATCCTTTATCCCACCGATACCATCTGGGGCATCGGGTGCGACGCGACCGACCCGGATGCGGTGCGCAGGGTGTACGGCATCAAGCGGCGCCCCGACGCCAAGTCGCTGGTCCTGCTGGCCAGCGACCTGGACATGGTGGCGCGCTATATCCAGAAGATTCCGGACATCGCGATAGACCTTGTGGATGTCAATGACAAGCCCATGACCATAATCTATCCCGGGGCGGTCTGCACCAAGGCTCCGGCTGAGGGCGAGCCTGCCGTGAAGGACCGCTGGCACCTGGCATATAATACCGTGGCGGAGGACGGCTCCGTCGGGATACGAATCCCGATGATGGATTTCTGCAAGGAGCTTGTGCGCCGTCTGGGACGGCCGCTGGTGTCCACTTCGGCGAACATTTCCGGCGAGCCTTCACCGAAGGCTTTCGCAGACATTCCGGAGGAGATACGCTCCGCCGTGGATTACGTCGTTGCTCCTCAGTTGGAGCGCGAGTCGACCGGCCTTGCCTCGCAGATCATCAAGCTGGGGCTGGACGGTGAGGTCGAAATAATACGCCGCTAGCTCATGGAACTGTTTTTCTCGAGGGACATAGACGGGTCCGTCTGCCGTCTGGACGCCGACGAGTCGGCGCATTGCGTCAAGGTGCTGCGGCACCGCGAGGGCGATGACATCCATGTCATCGACGGAGAGGGGACGCTCTACACCTGCCGCATCCTTTCGGCTTCGCCGAAGGAGGTGGAGGCGCAGGTGACGGGCGTCGAGCGCGACTGGGGGGCGCATCCGTACCGCCTGCGCATGGCTGTCTGCCCGACGAAGAACTCCGACCGCTATGAGTGGTTCGCGGAAAAGGCCACCGAGTTCGGCCTGGACGTGATCACGCCTGTGATCGGCGACCATTCCGAGCGCAAGGTCTTCAAGACCGACCGCCTCAAACGTATCCTTCTCTCCGCCTCCAAGCAGTCCCTCAAGGGAGCCGTCCCCCAGGTCGACGAACCCCTTCCCCTCCGAGATTTGATTAAATCACATTCTGATTCTTCTTGTTTGAAGCTGATATGCTGCTGTTATGAGGGGGAGGAAAAGAGAGTGTCGATAGAGGAGGCGCTGAAGGCGTTCGAAAAGCCTGTGTATGAGCACGGAAAGGGATGGCATTACTCCGAGGAGATGGCTACTGCCGGTATACCGGAGATAGTGATACTGATCGGCCCGGAAGGGGACTTTTCGCGGGAGGAGGTGGAGCTTGCGGTCGAGTGCGGGTTCCGGCCGGTGCATCTGGGCCCGTCGAGGCTCCGCACCGAGACTGCGGCATTGGCCGCCGTGGCAGCCGTCTATTTCCATTACTGCGGCGAAAAAGGGATTTAGGCCATGTATATCGGACTGATTTCAGATACCCACGGCGTTTTTGACGAGCCGTTCCGGGAGTTCCTGGAGCCGGTGTACCAGATATGGCATGCCGGGGACTTCGGCGGGGGAGTGGAGACGGCGCATGAAATCGCGGCGTTCAAGCCGCTCATCGGCGTATACGGTAACTGCGACGGCCAGGACCTCCGTCTGGAATACCCTCATCACCAATCCTTCGAGTGTGGTGGGATGTCGGTCCTGATGATGCACATCGGCGGCTATCCGGGGCATTACGACCTGAGGGCCAGGGCTTTGATTGACAGGTTGCGTCCGCAGATATTCGTCTGCGGGCATTCGCATATCCTCAAGGTAATGAGGGACACGGAGTACGACATGATGACCATCAATCCTGGAGCGGCCGGCGTCCAGGGCTGGCACCTCGTGCGCACTGCACTCCGTTTCCGCATTGAAGACGGAAAGATTTCCGACATGGAAGTCTTCAATTATCCTCGTTAGGCGGGCCTACTATACCCATCCAGTTTGAAGGGGCCGGGTCACCCTGAAGCTGTTCCTCTTCCGGTTCCTCGATGTCTCCCTTGGTGCAGGAGGTTACAAGTGTGGCGGGCGCGATGGCGGCGAGGCCGAGGGCCAGGCCCGCTACGCGGGTCGTGAGGCCGAGCCTCCGGCGCCGCGCCAGCTCTTTCTCGAGGTATGCCACCTCGGACTCGCATTTCGGGCAGGTGCCGGCGCAGTCGCCCTTGTGCTTGCATTCGGCAGTGACGAACTCTATGTCATTGGCCTTGGCTATCTGCCTTCTTATCTCCTTGAGAATCCGGCATATCTCCTTTCCTCTTTCCATTTATCCTCGTTTTATATTCAAATCTGTCAAAAACGCTGAAGCCCATGGCTTCCAGTTCTTTCACGCTCCTGTCCCGGTTCGCGTCGGTGTTGTACCCGGGGATGTGTGGGATGCGGAGGGTGCAGCGGGCGGCGAGGCCCGCGTCCGCGAGCAACCGCAGGTTGCCCCGGACCCGGGCGTTGTCCCGCCCGGTGTAACTCCGGTATATCTCCCCGTCCATGTCCTTGATGTCGATGAACCAGTGGTCTATGACCGGCATCAGGGCCTTGACATCGTCCTCCGGGACGTTGAGGGAGGTTTCGGCGTTGAGCTTCCAGGCGGGGCCGCAGAGGCTGCGGAAAGCCCGGATGAAATCCGGCCTCAGCAGCGGCTCGCCCCCGCCGAAGGTCACGCCCCCTCCCGTCGCCAGGAAGTACAGTTCGTCCTTCCTTACCTCGGCGTACAGTTCCTCCGGAGTCATGACCCTGTGGGGTCCTTCCGGTGTAAGCGTCTGTGGATTAAGGCAGTAGCGGCATCTGAGCGGGCATGACATGAAGGCTGTGAGGGTGGTGACACCCTCTCCGTCTACGACTATCCTCAGCCTTGAAACCGCCGAGATATCTGCCTTGATCATCTCTTGCACGACTAAATAACGTCCTTCTGTCTCAAATACTGCATGAACCCCCTTTTTTTTCGTCATCCTTCGACCTGCGGTAGAAGGAAGTGGGGGTTTTTGCCGAAAATGGCGTTATCCTTCGACCTGAGGTAGAAGGAAGTGGGGGTTTTTGCCGAAAATGGCGTTATCCTTCGACCTGAGGTAGAAGGATGCGGGGGTGTGGGGATTATTTTCCGGCGAGGTGCTTCTCCCAGGCCCAGGCGGCGGCGAGGGTGTCTTCGACGCTGCGCTCCGCCTTCCAGCCGAGCTCGCGGTTGGCCAGCGACGGGTCGGCCCAGATGGCCGTCACGTCGCCGGCCCGGCGCGGGGCAAAACGGTGGTTGACCTTCACGCCGTTCACCTTTTCGAAGGCGTTGACCAGTTCCAAGACGGAAACAGGGCGGCCGGTGCCGATGTTGAATATCTCGTAAGGCTCTTTCATCCTGCCATCCAACATTCTGGCGACAGCGCAGACATGTGCTTTGGCCAGGTCCACAATGTCGATATAGTCGCGCAGGCATGTGCCGTCCGGGGTGGGGTAGTCGTTGCCGAAGATGTTGAGGCATTCGCGCTTGCCTATGGCGGTCTGGGTGATGAAGGGGACGAGGTTGTTGGGAACTCCGCGCGGCAGTTCGCCGATCAGGGCTGACGGATGCGCCCCGATGGGGTTGAAGTAGCGCAGGGCGATGCCCTTGATTTCCGGATAGGCCTTGACGGCGTCGCGCAGGAAATCCTCGCACATCTGCTTGGTGTTTCCGTAGGGCGAGGTGGCGGGCTGGCGCGGGGAGCGTTCGGTGACGGGCGTTTCGTCCGGTTCGCCATATACTGTGGCGGAGGAGGAGAAAAGGACGTTGCATCCGCCGTGGGAGCGGGCCGCCTCCAGGACATTGAGGAAGGAAGAAAGGTTGTTGCGGTAATAAAGGATCGGTTCGGCGACGGACTCTCCCACGGCCTTGAAGGCCGCGAAATGTATCACTGCATCTATCTGATAGTCGGAGAAAAGACGCTCGACCGCCTCCATGTCACAGAAATCCATCCGGATGAACGGCAACCTGCGTCCGATGATTTTGGTGACTCCGTCGAAGCAGGTCATGTCGCAATTGGACATGTTGTCCGCCACTACGACATCATAGCCGGCTTCTACAAGCTCCACCGTCACATGGCTGCCGATGAATCCGGCGCCTCCTGAAACCAATACCGTCTTTTTCATAACCGAACTAATCTTGAACAGTCAAAGTTAAGAATAATTGCCTAAATTTGTATGGATATGAAAAGGATGTTCTTGGCGGTCGCGGCGCTGCTTTGCGCCGTGCTGGCCCAGGGCCAGGGCGCCGCGCAGAAATATGTCGAGCAGTTGAAGACCACGGACGAGCTCAAGGAGGCCGTCTGGGGCATTTCCGCCGTGAAAGCCGGCGGGGGCAGGGTAACGGAATACAATTCCCGCACCCGCATGATGCCGGCGTCCAATGTCAAGGTTTTCACAACCGGTCTTGCACTCAACGAACTGGGTCCGGACTACCGTTTCAAGACCAGGCTGGCTTACAGCGGAAGTATCGAGGACGGCGTCTTGAAGGGAGACCTTTACATCGTCGGCGGCGGGGATCCGACCATAGGAGCGAGGGACAGCGTGGCCTTCGCCCTGCAGAAGACTTTTTCCGAATGGGAAAAGCTGGTGCGCGCGGCAGGGATACGCTCGGTCGAAGGATACGTCGTGGGCGACGGCCGGTGGCTTGACTGCGAGCCCCAGAATGTGTCTTGGCAGCTCGAGGACGCCGCCAACGGCGACGGTGCGGTCATGTCCGGACTGAGCTTCGGCGACGGCCTCCAGGCCTTCACAGTGGCGCCGGGCGCCAGGATAGGGGACCCGGTGAAGATTACGCCGACATTCCCTGACACTCCCTGGATGGAGTGGACCCACACCGCCGTCACGGGGCCGGCCGAGTCCGGAGACCAGTTATTTTATGCTTGTACCGACCTGGTACCCGTGGCTTCCATGACGGGATCCCTGGCGCTGGGGACCGCTTCAAAGCGCATAACCTGCAACAACCCCTTCGGGGCCCTCACCTGCGCGTTCTATTTCTACAGATACCTTGAGAATCAGGGAATCGATGTTTCCGAAGGGCCTGCGGACATCGACGCTTCAGGCCGTCTGAGGGACTTCGACGGCGACGGGGCGGGGATGGCGCTCGCTGAAGTGCAGGATTCGCTGCATTTCATCGGGGAGAGCCTGTCGCCGGCGCTGAAGGACATCGTCCGTCAGACCAACGGACACAGTGACAATTATTACGCGGAGGCGCTGCTGCGCGTCATGGCGAAGGAGAAGGCGGGCTCCGCCCGCTTCGAATCCTGCCAGGAGGCGCGCCAGGCCGCCTTCGGCAGGCTCGGCGTGTCAGGCGCCGACCGCATGCAGTTCTACGATGGCAGCGGCCTGGCCCGCAAGAACTACATAACTCCGGAGTTCACGACAAACTTCCTGACGGCGATGACCAAGGTGCAGTCCTACAAGGACTTCCTGGCGTCACTGCCGCAGGCTGGCAGCGGGACGCTGGCCAGCCGCCTGCGCAGCGCGCCCGAGTCCGTCCGTTCCCGTGTCCGCATTAAGAGCGGCAGCATGAACGGCGTGCGCTGTTTCAGCGGATATATCCTTTCTTCGGACGGGAAACCTGAGAACACCATCGTGTTCTCGATAATGACGAACAATACCGTGGTCCCCTCTTCGAGGATCAATTTCATCATGGATCGCATAATCACTTTACTTGCAGAGGAAAATGGCGAATAAGGTCAAAACAGTCTGGTTCTGCACTTCATGCGGGAACGAAAGCCCGAAATGGATGGGGCGCTGCCCCGCCTGTGGGGAGTGGAACACCATGGTCGAGCAGCCGCGCGAGAGCCGGAAGCCCGCTTCCGGCGGGGCGGCTGCCCCTGCAGGGGAGCGCCGCCGCCCCGTTCAGCTGCGCGATATCTCCGCCTCCGGCGAGAGCCGAATCTCGCTTCAGAACGGCGAGCTCGACCGCATCCTCGGCGGCGGCATAGTGCCCGGTTCGCTGGTGCTTATCGGCGGCGAGCCCGGAATAGGCAAGTCCACCCTTTCCCTGCAGATTCCCCTTCACTGCGAGGGCCTCAAGACCCTCTATGTCACCGGCGAGGAGAGCGTCAACCAAGTGAAGATGAGGGCGCAACGCCTTGGAGGCGACGCCGGGCAGTGCTTCATTTTCAGCGAGACCCTGATGGAGAACATCCTTGAGGAGGCCCGCACCATGATGCCCCAGCTGATGATAGTGGACTCCGTCCAGACAATGTTCACCGAGGCCCTGGACTCCGCTCCCGGTTCCGTGTCGCAGATAAAGGAGGTGGCGGCCCAGTTGCTGCGCTTCGCCAAGGAGACCGGCGTGCCTGTCATCCTGATCGGCCATATCACGAAGGACGGATTCATCGCAGGACCGAAGATCCTGGAGCATATCGTGGACGTCGTGCTGCAGTTCGAGGGCGACAACCGCGGTTCCTACAGGCTGCTCCGCAGCATCAAGAACCGCTTCGGCTCCACTTCCGAGCTGGCCGTGTTCGAGATGACCGGCCAGGGTCTCCGCGAAGTTTCCAATCCCTCCGAACTGCTGATTCCCATGCATGAGCAGGGTCTCAGCGGCACCGCCGTAGCCGCCATGCTGGACGGCACCAGGCCCTTCCTCTTCGAGGTCCAGGCCCTGGTGAGTTCAGCCGCGTACGGCACGGCGCAGCGCTCGGCGACGGGCTTCGACGTGCGCAGGCTCAACATGCTCCTCGCCGTGCTGGAGCGCCGTGCAGGCTTCCATCTCAGCGCCAAGGACGTCTTCCTCAACATGGCCGGCGGCCTGAAGGTAAGCGATCCGGCCTGCGACCTCGCCGTCATCTGCGCCGTACTCTCGTCCAATTTCGATTTCGCCATCCCGCCGGACGTCTGCTTCGCCGGGGAGGTCGGCCTCAGCGGCGAGATCCGCCCGGTCGGCCAGACCGACCGGCGCATCGCCGAGGCCGCCAGGCTCGGCTTCCGGAAGATATTCGTCTCTTCGTTCTCCTCCTTCGACAAGAAGTCTGCAGAGGGCATCCAGGTGGTGAAGGTGGCGGACGTCCCCGCCCTCGTCAAGGCCCTGTTCAAATAAAAGTTTGAAAAATACGCTTTTGTTTTAAACCATCCGCCCGTCCCGCTGTCCAAGATAACGATTCAAGTCCATTCAGGACAGTTGGTTATAAATGGTAATAAGGTTTTGATAGTAACAAGGAGGGTGACCGGCACTGCCGGTCACCCTCCTTTTATCTCTGTCCGTAAGACTTATTTCGTATCCTTTACGAGGTTGCTGAGCTTGTCGTAAAGACCGTCGGTCTTCTCGAGGAGTTCCTTGCGCAGGCCATTGTAATAGGCCTTCTTTCCGCCTTCGACCTTGGCGCTGACCTTGTCCTTAAGGTCGTTGAAGAGGTCGATGGCCTCGTCGAGGAGGTTGGAGAGCCCTTCATCCGAAATGTCGGGATTGCAGGCGGCGAGGAAATAACAGTCATCCACGAATGCGCTGAGCACGAACTCGATGTCCTTTTTGATGTCTCTAAGATTCATTTTTCTCAATCGTTTAGAATTGTCGCTGCAAAGATAGCATTTTTTCTTTATTTCACATCAATTCATTTCCGGATAGGGTTGAGTTCATCGCGGACCAATTCCAGTTCACACAGGCCGTCCCTGTTGCCGACGACGAATGGTGTGGGAGGATTGTTCCCTTGAACAAGGTTATTGATGTACAACGGCTCATTAAGGATGAAGAGTGTGGTATAGAAAGTGTCACCCACCCTGAGTTTCGAGTTCTCAGCTTGTTCTACGATGAATTTTGCGTCTCCGAGATAGCGGAAAGTGCAGCGGCGGTCCGGTTTCCATGACACGTACACCCGGTCGCCGGCCTGCAGTTTGTCAATGCCGATATGGAAAGAAACGACAGGATCGGACCCGCTTCCCTTTTCTATCTTAGCCAGGAAATCGTCCCAGTCTTGATAACCGAGCGATGTGGAAAGAATGTCCAGGGTACTGCCACGGGTCTCGTCGGCACCATCTATATATCCCCAGAGCCTCTTCAATGTGGTCGTACTTATCGTTTCATGGGGGCGTTCCCAGATGACTCCGCTGAGGAAGATGAAATCATTGGGCGTTTTCATTTTCCTTTTCAGACGGTCTTCGATCTGCTTCTTGAGCTCGTGGATCTCAGGGCTGGTCTTTTTCATGTTCATCGGCATTCAGTGATGATACAAAGATGCATTTATTTTCTCGAATTATCCGGTCCATTTTGGTCCTTTGTGGTTTCTGGGAAGTTTTGTGAGGGATTTGTTGAAACTTTACACGGTGAATCAAGCTCAATAATGAACGACGTCAGCACATCAGGTCCCATCAACGGACGGTTCCTTTCGGACAGCGACAGCCGCACCGCTTATGAAGAGATGCCCAGCCGCTCTTTCAACCGCATGGTGAAAGCCAAGAGGCAAGGACGGTGGTTCATCCTGAAGGGCCTGAAGCCTGAGTACAAAGACCAGGGTGTTTATCTGGAACTACTGAAGAAAGAGTATGGGCTGATGGTGCAGCTCGACCATCCCAATATCGTCAAGGCCTACGCCAAGGAGGTAAACGATACGCTCGGTCCCTGTATTGTCATGGAATACATCGATGGAGTGCGGCTTGACACGTTCCTGACCGGCAAGCCCTCAAAAGCTGCCCGCCGGAGGGTTGTGGACCAATTAGCCGACGCACTTGCCTACATCCATAGCAAGCAGATACTGCACCGCGACCTTAAGCCTGGAAATATACTTGTGACGCGCAACGGTGGCAATGTGAAAATCATAGACTTCGGGCTTATCCTTCGCCAGGTCTTTCCGCATCGGTATAGCGCTGTTGCTGCCAAATGTACCCGTAAGGATCCGGACAAACGCTATGAGAGTATGGAGACGGTACGTAGGGCATTGGATCGGAACGACCGTTTGAACCGGGCAGTTCCTTTTCTGGGTCTTGGCTTTTCTGATTCTCGGTAAGTATTCAACTGTGCGATGGATTGGTTAATAAGCTCAAGCTGCATTGCGGTTTCTTCATTGATTTCATTCTGGTCATGCAAGATGGTCTCGACGTAATCATTAAGCTTGTCGACCTTCATTTCCAACCGTTCGATTTGCATCTGTTGTACCGACAATTCAGAGAGCTGTTTCCGCATAGCCACGAAGGCCCGCATGATGCGGATGTTGGCTTGAATTGCCACATTTGAAGTCAATACGCTACTCAGCATTGATATACCCAGGCTCGTAAACACCAAAGGATTTTTTCTCCTTCCGCCCCAACTTGAAGTCGCATTTTGCGATATCAAGTTGTTGTACTCCTGAGCAGTCAGCTGGAACATAAAATCACTTGGGAATCTGTCTTGATTTCTCCTGACTTGTTCATTCAGTCTTTTTGTTTCAACGCCATACAACTCGGCGAGGTCGCTGTCAAGCATTACCTGCTCACCGCGAATAAGATAGATCTTGCTTTTTATGGCATCACCCTCTTCCATACTCTGATTATTAGTCCTTTACGCTGACATCGTCCACATAAAACGACAATGCGGGCCAGGCGCGATATGACCTAGCTCGCATTGTAGACTCTAAGCGCTACGGTGTTCAGACTTGTTTCTGATGCAAAGATAGGAAAAAGGCATCAGAGATACAATCCTTTTATTCTGGTTGGATGAAGTACCAGGGGCTTTTCGACAGGCTGGTGACGCCGGGGGCGTCGAGTTCGTGGCCGATGAGGCGGCGGGCGAAGAGGGGGTCGCGCTCGTAATGGTCCGGCGCCGAGGGGTCCAGGGAGCTGATGCGGACGTAATGCGAGGCCTGGATGAAGCGGCTGTCGCCGATGTATATGCCGACATGGTTCACCCGCGCCGGCTTTTCGTCCGTTGCGGGAGTGCCGAAGAACAGCAGGTCTCCGGGCTCGAGGGCATCGAGTGGGGCCGGGGCGCCGACGCGGGCCTGCTGCGAGGCGTTGCGCGGCAGCAGCAGCCCGTTCATGAAGAAAACGCAGCGCGTCAGGCCGCTGCAGTCCACCTCCTTGACGGATGTTCCGCCCCACATGTAAGGGGTCCCGAGGAAGCGCAGGGCGGTCGAGACGACGTTATCGCCGGTCAGGCTGCGTGAAGAAGCCCAAGCTGCGAAGTCCTCAACGTCTCCCTTGCGCACCCAGCCCTGCCGCCCGTCGGGCAGCATGCAGGCGAGGAAACGGCCTTTCTTCAGGGTTTTTCCATTGCTACCGGACACGGTGCGGACCAGTCCTCCCATTACGAATTCGCTGACTTTCAAAGATTTGTCTGAAGGCTCGGAATAGATGTAAGTTATGTCTGCGGTGCAGATGTATTTGTCGGAGGCGATGTAGTCATTGACCTGCGTTTCGGACATCTCCGTCAGGCCCAGGTCCGTGGTCCAGGCAGTGTAGGGTTCCGGAGTGACGATGCGCCGCCAGTAGCCCTCTTCGCCGATGATCTCGACAACCGTGCCCATCAGGGCCTGGTCGCCGTTCTCGGCGGTGTAGTCCGGCGCCTCGCGCATGAAGTCGGCCGACAGGCCGGTGACCGCCCAGCGGCGGCCTTCGCCGCCCGGGACCTGGGCGGCCGCCGCGAGGCAGAGGGCCATCGCGCAGAACGCTGTAACGAAAGTCTTCATACAAGCTGTCATTTGATGCAAATATAGGTAATTTCCAGTAACTTTGCGGAGCTATATGGAGAAGAGGTACAATTCATACGCGGGGTATTTCCGGGAGAAATACGGCGAGAGGCTGCAGAAGCTTGTCGTCGATGCCGGGTTCACCTGTCCCAACAGGGACGGAACCGTCGGAACGGGCGGCTGCTCGTTCTGCGACAACGCAGCCTTCCATCCCGGCTACAGCACTCCGGGGAAGAGCATAGCGCAGCAATTGGACGAGGGCATCTCCTTCCATAGGGTCCGCTACCGCGGAGCTTCCCATTATCTCGCTTATTTCCAGTCATATAGCAACACCTATGGTTCCGTGGACCGGCTGAGGGAGGCATACGGCGAGGCTTTGGCCCACCCGCAGGTCGTCGGCCTCGTTATCGGCACTAGGCCGGATTGTATCGATGATGCTAAACTGGACCTTCTCGAAGGGCTTAGGGACACACCGATGCCCGGGAAGGAAGCGCCTTTCCGGATCCCGGTGATCCAGGTGGAGTACGGTATAGAGTCGTGCTATGACGCGACGTTGGAGCACGTGGGGCGCGGCCACGGTTTCGACTGCGCCCGCAGGGCCGTCGAAACCACCGCCGCGCGCGGCTTCGACGTCGGCGCCCACTTCATCCTCGGGCTTCCCGGGGAGACGAGGCAGATGCTCCTGGACCAGTGCGCCGTCATCAACTCCCTCCCGCTTCACAGCGTCAAGTTCCACCAGCTCCAGCTGGTGAAGGGCACACGCATGGAGGCGGAAGCGCGCGAGCATTCCGAACGCTTCCTCAAATGGACCCTGGATGAGTATCTGGACCTCATTGTGGATATCCTTGAGCGCCTGCGCCCCGACTTGTACATCGAAAGGGTGGCTGGCGAAGTCCCCCCGCGCTTCGTCGAAAAGACGGAGTGGGGCCTTATCCGCAACTTCCAGATCCTGCACATGCTGGACGGGCGCCTGGAGGCCAGGGACACCCGCCAGGGGGCCCTTCTGGCCCCGCAGATTTTTGTTTGACGAAGATTATTCCTATATTTGCCAGTTACAAGGTAAAATGAAGTGAAAGTACTGCGTACCATACTCCTGTGCTCCCTTTCCGTGCTGCTGTTCTCCTGCCGCGCGATAGGGGATTTCCTGCATGACGGGGACGTGGTGGCCAAGGTGGGGCAGCACAAGCTGTACCTTACCGACCTTGAGGCTTTCATTCCCAACGGGACCGCCCCGGAGGACAGCACCCGCCTGGCGGACCAGTACATCCGGTCCTGGGCGGCGGAGCAGCTTTACCTAGACATGGCTTCCGAACAGCTCTCCAAGGAAGAAAAGGACGTGTCGAAGGAGCTGGAAGCCTACAAGAACTCCCTGCTGCGCTATCGCTATGAGCAGCGTTACGTCAACGAGCGTCTCGACACTACCGTCTCCCGCACCGACATCGAGGAGTATTACGATGCCCACAACGACCTTTTCGTGCTCGACATCCCCATCCTCAAGGCGCGCTTTCTGGACATCATGGAGGACTCTCCCAATTACGAGACCATACGCCGCAGGATGTCCTCCAACCAATACGAGGACATCGTCGAGGCCGACAGCCTGGCTTACTCTTCGGCCCTTCGCTATGTGGACTGGTCGGACCGCTGGATCGACGCCGTAACCATGGCCAGGGAGTTCGGCACCGACTACGGCACCATGCTCTCCAGGCTCTCCGGCTCGTACATCGAGATGCGCGAGGACAGGGGTGACGTCAAGGTCGCTTACGTACTGGAAACCCGCCGGGCCGGGACCCTCGCACCGCTGGAATATTGCGAGGACCGCATCCGGAACATCATCATAAGCAACAGGAAACACGAGCTCCTGGCCACTTTGGAACAAGACTTGCTTGACAATGCCCTGTCCAAGGAGAATTTTATTATTTATTCTGAGAAATGAGAAAGACATTCATCGTGCTGGCGCTCGCCGCCATGTCATGCATCGGCAACGCCGCTTTCGCACAGAGATATAACGGAGGTCTGATAGACAAGATCGTAGCCGTCGTGGGCGGCGAGATGATCTCGCTTGCCGACATCGAGGCGCAGGTGCAGATGATGCGCGCCCAGGGCCTGTCCTCCGACCGCAACATGCGCTGCGAGATCCTGGAGCAGATGCTGGAGTCCAAGCTCTTCCTGATGCAGGCCCGCATCGACTCGCTGTCCATCAACAGCGACATGGTCGAGAACCAGCTTTCCAGCCGTATCGACGAGTACCGCTCCTATCTGGGCGGCGACGAGGGCCTTGAGGAGTATTACGGCAAGCCCCTGTACCGCCTTCGCGAGGAATGGCGCCAGCAGCTGGAGGACATGAGCCTAACCCAGCAGGAGCAGTCCAACATCGCCGAGACTGTCCCGGAGATGACCCCGTACGACGTCAAGCAGTACCTTGACACCGTCGACGTCAACAGGCTTCCGGTCGTCCCGATCAAGTACCAGATGAGCCAGATATGCATCTATCCCGACCGTGAGGCTGCGTCCCTGGCCGTCAAGGAGCGCCTTCTCGAGCTTCGTGAGCGCATCATAAACGGCGAGAAGTTCGCCACCCTCGCACGCATCTATTCCGAAGACGGCGCCGCAAGGAGGGGAGGCGAGCTCGGCATGGCCTCCAGGACGATCTACTGGCCGGCTTTCTCCGACGCCGCCATGGCCCTGAGGCCCGGCACCATTTCCCAGATAGTCGAGACCCCGGACGGATTCCACCTCATCGAGGTCCTTGAGAAGAAGGGTGACATGTTCAACGCCCGCCACATCATCCTTAAGCCGCAGTACACCCAGGAGGACCAGGACAAGGCCTTCAAGACCCTGGATTCCCTGCGCACCGAGATCCTGAACAAGGCCGTGACCTTCGAGCTGGCCGCCCGTTTCTATTCCGAGGACCCCGCCACCCGTACCAACGGCGGCCAGATGGCCGACCCCAATACCGGATCCTCATATTTCGAGATAGACCAGATCAAACCTCAGGACTATGCCGCCATCAGCGACCTCCAGGAGGGAGAGATCTCCATACCCATCGCCTCGCGCGACAACGAAGGCCTCAGCCAGGGCCGTGAAGGCAACCTCGTGTACAAGATCATCCGCCTGGACAAGGTGCTTCCCGCCCATACCGCCACCTTCGAGAACGATTTCACGGATATCGCCGCCCAGGTCAGGTATGAGAAACAGATGAAGGTGATAGACCAGTTCATCGACGGCAAGATAAAGGAGACCTATATCGTCCTCGACCCCATGTTCAAGGACTGCGAGTTCAACCGCAGCGAGTGGGCAGGCAAGTTCCGCGAAGAGTAGTCCCCCCAGATGTCCCTGCGCAAGCCATTCATCGTATTGCTGCTGTCAGCGGCATTGCTGACGCCGCTGTCCGCCCAGTCCGGCAGGGGGCAGACGGACAGTGTCGTGGTACTCATGAATGCCAGGCGGCTGGACCAGTTCGAGAATGGGCAGGGGGAGCATTTCCGCAAGGCTCTCGACGCCCGTTTCCTACACAACAATACCTACCTTGTCTGCGACTCCGCACTTTGGAACGTCGACCAGCGCATTATCAACGCGTACGGGCATGTCCAGATCATCCAGGACCGCACCGTCCTTTCTAGCGAGAGTCTGGACTACCTGATCGACGAAAACCTGGCCCAGTTCAGGGGCTCCCAGGTCCAATTGCTGGACAAGGACGGCAACACTCTCCGTACCAGGTTCCTTGACTACAACACCAAGGACAGCGTCGCCGTCTTCCAGCGCGGCGCATCCATGCGCGACAAGGACGGCCAGATCATTGAGAGTACCGACGGTACTTATGAGTCGAAGAATAAGGTTTTCTACTTCGACAACAACGTGAACATGTACACGGATTCCGTCTACATCAAGACCACCAGCCTGGCGTATCATACCGACTACGATTTCGCGGAGTTCTTCGGCGGACTGGACGCTTGGAAGGGAAAGAACATGCTTTCTTCGGAGTCCGGTTCATATGACAAGGCCAACGACCGCTTCTTCTTCAAGAAGAACGTCCATATGATGTCCGACACCCAGGAAGGCTGGTCTGATTCCCTTTATTTCGACCGTACGCACAACAACCTGGAGATGTTCGGTCACATCCAGGTGATGGACACCACGCGCAACGTTTCCGCCCTGTCGGAGCGCCTGTTCTATGTCGACACGCTTTCTCAGGTCACGTTGGAGCGCAACGCCACTGTCATAGCCAAGACCGACCAGGGCGGGCAGATCGACACCATCTACATGGCGGCCGACAGGATGGTTTATCATACCGTTCCCAAATGCGACATAAACGGGAATATCGTGGAGACGGCTGAAAAGCGCCTGCAGAACCTCAAGGTGGATGCCGTTTCCGCGTATCGCGCAAGGGCGGCTACCGAGGTGCCGCAGGACGGTGCCGGCATCCAGCGGGGAGGCTTGCAGCAGGGAGTTTCCTTGGAGGAAGGCGGAATGGAGTTGAACGGTGAAGCCCTGCAGGACATCCCTGAAAGGGCAGCCGAGGCGCCGGTGGATTCCCTTAAGATAGACATGGAGTCGCTGGATCCCGTTGAGAGGGAAGGCCTGGATTCCCTTGCCCTAAAGGAGATGTCCCCGGTCGATTCCGTCGCATTGAGGGAGAAGAAGCGCCTTGACTCCCTTGAGGCGCGTGCGCTTTTCGTGGCGGATTCGCTGAAGAACCGTGACACCACGGAGATAGGGTTCCTGACCGCCCTTGGGCATATCCGTGTCTTCAAGTCCGACATGCAGGCCCGCTGCGATTCGCTGGAGTACTGTGACCTCGATTCGCTGGCGCGGCTCTTTATCTCACCGATAGTCTGGAACGAAGGGAACCGACAGTACACGTCTGACAGCCTTTACGTCTCCATCAAGAACCAGCGCATGGACAAGGCTAACCTGATGTCCGACGCTTTCATAATCATCCAGGAGGACAGCATCTGCTTCGACCAGATAAAGGGGGCCGAGATCCTCGCCTATTTCGACAGCACCACCGTACTTGAGCGCTTCGATGCCCTCGGAGGCTCTTCGGCGCTGTTCTATCTCAAGGAGAATGACGCGTTCGCTACCGTGAACAAGGTGGAGGCGAAGATGATCTCCGCCAATTTCGTGGACGGGGAGATCGACCGCATATTCTATTTCGAGAATCCCAAGAACGACGCTTATCCGGTAGTCCAGCTCCCGCCTGAGGAGAAGCAGATGAAAGGTTTCCACTGGCAGCCTGAGAGCCGTCCGAAGGACAGGAAGGATATTTCTCCGCTGGAGCTCCGCCGTTCGGAACGCACCCGCTATCTCGCCAGGTCCATGCCTCGCTTCAACGAGACTGAAAGGTACTTCCCGGGGCATATGAAGTCCATAGCCAAGAAGCTCGCGGCGGCCGACTCTTTGAGGCGGGTCCGCCACGCCGAGGCGCGTGAGCGCCAGGCGTTGGCGGAGCAGGAGGCCGCATTGGCGGCACAGGATTCTCTGGCCGCCGCTCCTGCCGACTCAACATTGGCCGTTCCCAAGGACAGTTTGGCGGCTCCTGCCGCACCGAAGGACAGCCTGGCGGCCCGTACCGGTCAGGAAGGGGCCGTCCAGCCGGCCGACAGCCTGGCTGCAGGCCCCGGGGCCGCAGCGGCGGTGGAACCGGTGCATGTACCGACGGCGGAAGAGCTGAAGGCGGCCCGCAGGGAGGAAGCCGAGGCGAAGCGGCAGGCCCGCGTAGACGCGCGCGAGGCCCGCTGGGCGGAGCTTGACGCGCGCGATGCCGCCAAGGCCGCCGCCAAGGAGGCAAAGGCCCTCGAGAAGAAGCGCAAGGCCACATTGAAAGCTGTCCTGGCTGCGGAGAAGGAGGCCGCAAGGGACCAGAAGAAGCTTGACAGGTACATCCGGAAGTTCGAGAAGAAGAAGGCCCGGAAGGATGCCCGCAGGAAGGATAAGGATACACTAGAAGAAACCCTATAGTCATGGAAGAGAACAAGAACTATTCGTTGCCTGAGAACGCCCATCGCGAGCTCGGGCCGGGAGAGGAGTACAAACCCATCCTCGGCCCCGAAAAGTCTTTCCCGGAGGTCACCCCTTATTCGGTGATAATGGGCCTTGTCATGGTCGTAATCTTCTCGGCCGCAGCTGCTTACCTGGGCCTGAAGGTGGGCCAGGTGTTCGAGGCTGCGATTCCCATCGCCATCATAGCCGTCGGCGTGACGGGCGCATTGGGCAAGAAGGGAGGCCTGGGCCAGAACGTCATCATCCAGTCCATCGGAGCCTGCTCCGGATCCATAGTGGCCGGCGCCATATTCACCCTTCCGGCCATATACATCCTGGGCCTGGACGTCAATTTCTGGCAGATGGTCTTTTCGTCCCTGCTCGGAGGCGTGCTCGGCATCCTGTTCCTCATCCCGTTCCGCAAGTATTTCGTCAAGGAGATGCACGGGAAGTATCCTTTCCCCGAGGCCACTGCGACCACCCAGGTGCTCGTCAACGGCGAGGGAGGCGGAAAGGGAGCCAGGACCCTGCTCTTCAGCGGCCTCATAGGCGGTCTTTACGACTTCATCGTGGCCACCTTCGGGGCATGGAGCGAGACAGTGACCACCACGGTCATGCACTGGGGCCAGGTCGTCGCCGACAAGGCCAAGGTCGTCCTCAAGCTCAATACCGGAGCGGCGGTTCTCGGTCTCGGTTACATCATCGGGCTCAAATATGCCTTCGTGATCTGCTGCGGATCGTTCCTTGTCTGGCTGGTCATCATCCCCCTGATGAACCTGCTCTGGGGAGGCAGCGTGATAGACCTCATGCATACCGGAGTGGTCGACACCATCAGCCAGATGTCCCCCGAACAGATATTCAAGGATTATGCGCGCCATATCGGCATCGGCGGCATCGCCACGGCCGGAATCATAGGCATCATCCGTTCTGCCGGCGTCATCAAGTCCGCCGTGGGCCTGGCCGCCGGGGAATTCCGGCGCAAGCCGGGCGAGGCGGCCGTTGCCGTGGAACGCACCCAGAAGGACATTTCCATGAAGTCCGTCATCTTTGGCATCATCATAGCCCTGCTGGCCGTCTTCGCCTTCTTCGCCTTCGGCGGCGTGGTCCACAATGTCTGGCAGGCCCTCATCGGCCTGGTCATCGTGGCCGTCATTTCCTTCCTCTTCACGACCGTTGCCGCCAACGCCATAGCCATCGTGGGCTCCAACCCTGTCAGCGGCATGACCATCATGACGCTCATCATCACCTCCCTCGTGCTGGTCGCCGTGGGCCTGAAGGGCAATTCCGGAATGGTCGCCGCGATGCTCATCGGCGGCGTGGTTTGCTCCGCCCTTTCCATGGCCGGCGCCTTCATCACCGACCTCAAGATTGGTTACTGGATCGGTACCACTCCCGCGAAGCAGGAGACCTGGAAGTTCGTCGGCACCCTCGTCGCAGCCGTGACTGTGGCGGGCGTCATGCTGGTACTCAACAAGACCTATGGCTTCGTGGGTGACAAGGCCCTCGTGGCCCCTCAGGCCAATGCCATGGCGGCGGTCATCCAGCCCATGATGAACGGCGGAAGCGCTCCCTGGCTGCTTTACGGCATCGGCGCGCTCATCGCCATCCTCCTCACCGTCTTCAAGGTTCCGGCCCTGGCTTTCTGCCTCGGAATGTTCATCCCGATCGACCTCAACCTCCCGCTGCTCATCGGCGGCGCGATTTCCTGGTACGTCGGTTCCCGCTCCAAGGACAAGGCGCTCAACGCCGCCCGCCAGGAGAAGGGCACGCTCATCGCCAGCGGTTTCATCGCGGGCGGCGCCCTTATGGGCGTGGTCAGCGCTATCCTCAAGTTCGCCAACGTGGACTGGTTCATGTACGGCTGGAACGGCCGCTTCGGCGAGGCCGTGGCCATCATCCCGTTCCTCTGCCTTGTGGCTTACATGATTTATGCATCGATGAAAAAAGACAAATAGAAGTATGGAAAAGATCCTTGACAGATTCCTCAGATACGTCGCAGTTGACACGCAGTCCTGCGAGGAGTCGGAGAGCCAGCCGTCCAGCGCGAAGCAGCTGACGCTGCTGGCGATGCTCCGCGACGAGCTCCTGGCCCTCGGAGTCGAGGCGATCCTCGACGAATACGGATATGTAATGGGCCGCATCCCGGCCAATACCGGCAAGGCAGTCCCGAAACTGGGCTTCATCGCCCATGTGGATACCGCCCCGGACGCTTCCGGAGCGGACATCAAGCCGCAGATTATCGAGAACTATGACGGCGGAGACATCGCCCTGAAGGGTGTCCCCGGGCTTTTCCTCAGGCCTTCCGAGTTCCCGGAAATGCTCGCCCACAAGGGCGAGACCCTCATCACGACCGACGGCACCACCCTCCTGGGCGCTGACGACAAGGCCGGCGTGGCCGAGATCATGAACGCGGTGCAGTTCATCATGACGCATCCCGAGTTCAAGCACGGCGAGATCCGCATCGGTTTCACTCCCGACGAGGAGATCGGCCGCGGCGTGGTGAAGTTCGACGTGAAGAAGTTCGATGCGGACTACGCCTATACCATGGACGGAGGCGACATCGGCGAGCTGGAGTTCGAGAACTTCAACGCCGCCGCCGCTACCATCCGCATCCAGGGGCGCAACGTCCATCCCGGCTATGCCAAGGGCAAGATGAAGAATGCCATGCGCATCGCCATGGAGCTCAACGACCTGCTCCCCGTGGAGCAGAAACCGGAATACACAGAAGGCTACGAGGGTTTCTTCCATCTTATCGGCTTCAACGGAACGGTCGAGGAAGCCACCATCTCCTATATCATCAGGGACCATGACATGGCCCTCTACGGGCACAGGAAAGCCGTGATGCAGCAGTGCGTGGATTTCATCAACCAGAAATACGGCGAGGGGACGGCCACCGCCAACATCCGTCACCAATATTATAACATGCGTACGCAGGTGGAGCCTCACTACCATGTGGTGGAGAAGGCCGTCAAGGCCATGGAGATGGAGGGCATCAAGCCACGGATACAGCCCATCAGGGGCGGTACCGACGGCGCCAACCTGTCGTTCATGGGCCTGCCTTGCCCCAACATTTTCGCAGGCGGACTGAACTTCCACGGCAAGATGGAGTTCGTCCCTCTCGAGAGCATGGAGGCGGCTTCCAAGGTGATACTCAATATAATAGCCCTGTATGCCGAGTGACCTTTACGCGTGCGCGTGAAGTTTTTTCGATTTTTTCCGCAAAAAGATTTGCAGGATTCAAAAAAGTCCGTATCTTTGCAGCCCGTTTCGAAAGAAACTATGTTTAATCGAAACGAAATCAAGTTCATTGACAATACTGAGAGAGATTACAACGAGGTAAAGAAGTTAGAGATTAAAAGTCTGTAAATTTTAGAATTCGAGTTTTTTCGAGTTGTGGAAAATAGGACTGCAATTTCATAATAGGCAAACGAGTTTTAATCATGAGACAGGCGTCACTGGGAAGTGACGTCCAACAGTCGAAATTGATTCATTCAGAGAAAGAGAACAAGAGCGAACGGAGGATGCCTAGGCTTCCGAAGGCGAAGAAGGACGTGGTAAGCTGCGAAAAGCTCCGGGGATCCGCAAACAGGAACTGATCCGGAGATATCCGAATGGGGCAACCCGGCAGGTTGAAGACCTGTCACCAACTTCAGTTGGAGCGAACGCGGGGAACTGAAACATCTTAGTACCCGCAGGAAGAGAAAGAAATATCGATTCCCAAAGTAGTGGCGATCGAAATGGGAAGAGCCTAAACCGGTCACGTTACGGCGCGGCCGGGGTTGTAGGACCAGTCACAAAGGATGCATCAGGAACTGGAACCGTCTGGAAAGTCGGTCCGGAGAGGGTGATAGGCCCGTACAGGTAACGGGATGCGTTCGAGACTGGCACCTGAGTAGGGCGGGACACGTGGAATCCTGTCTGAATCCGCGGCGACCATGCCGCAAGGCTAAATACTTTCGGAAGACCGATAGTGGACCAGTACCGTGAGGGAAAGGTGGGAAGCACCCCGAACAGGGGAGTGAAACAGAACCTGAAACCGTTCGTTTACAAGCGGTCGGAGCGGAGTGATCCGCGACGGCGTGCCTTTTGCATAATGAGCCTACGAGTTGCTTCGCGCTGGCGAGGTTAAGTACTTCAGGTACGTGAGCCGCAGCGAGAGCGAGTCTGAACAGGGCGTTCAGTCAGCGCGAGCAGACGCGAAACCTAGTGATCTACCCATGTCCAGGTTGAAGTGGAGGTAACACTC
>JAFZQO010000052.1 GCA_017620335.1 Bacteroidales bacterium | reverse complement strand
TCCGAATGTTCTCCGGAAAGATAACGACCGGAAAGACCGGTCCATTGTCCTCGTGGATCATCTTTACCTCCTTTTCTTGGAATAGGTCTCGAATAGTTCATATGCCTTTTGGACATCGGTAATGATGGTCCTTCCGTTTTGATGGACGGCATCCTTGATAATCGTATTCTTCAGTTTCTGGGCACGCGACATCTTACAATTGAAGATCTTGCAGATGCCGTCCAGACCGAAGACTACTTCTTTCCCGGCCAGTTTTGCCGGGACGTGTTTAGAAGCAGAGGGCGTCTCGCTCTCGTGCGTTACATTGACGCTGCTGCCCATCTCTTCACGAATGACATCACGAAGATCCTGGAGCGTCAGCATCACAATTGGAGTGGTATCTGTTTTTGTCATATGATAAATGTTTTTAGTGCGTCCGGTTGTGGATGCGGTTATCTGCCGCAAGGATAGGAAAAATAACGCAGGAAGGCCTTGCACAAGCTTGCACGAGGGTTTGCACAACGGTGATAATCAACCTGTTGTGTTATCTTTCCTTTCCCTTTATTTAATCTTGTTAATTGTTTTTACAGAGTGCGGACACAGCCCAAAAACCGCCAAGTGACCAAACGAAATCCCGATGAAGATATGCACTACTCGTGAAAGGAGAAGTGGAATGAGGAGATGATGATTGAAGATATTCAATCCAACAATGTGTCATTATTGTTCTTTCTTTCGTTCCTTTTGAAAGAAAACACATGGCTGAAACAGTCATTCAAACAAGAGAACGGTACGTTTATAATAAAAAGTATTATCTTTGTATTTGGTATAATAGCATTATACCCTAAAAAAGAAAAACTATAAGGACAACACTATGACCGATGCAATTAATATGGAACCGATACCCTCTTTTGAATATGGGTACGGTGTTAGTCCGTCTGTAATGATAATGGGTGTTCATAACCCTAAAGTTAATACAGGAGTTTTCGTAGGATCGTATAAAGGAGATTCATTTACGACGATTCTTAACTCTTTTATCCCGGAGAATGTTCTTAACCTCCTTGTTCGTGCTATCAATAACAGGACAGTGGAAAGAAACTACTTCCGCCTCTATTCTCAGTTCCTCGAAGGAAATCTTACAGAAGAGGCCTTTGACAAAGAGATCGAACTTCATGAAGAAGATTATGTGATTACAACGGAGAATAAGCCCCAAGTGGAAGATATGAGAGCTATCTTACGATTTGCAGATAAGATTAAAGATTTGAATAGTTCTTCTGATCTTTCTCTTCTTTTTTCTTTTGACCCTGAAGAAACCGATCGGCTATTAGCATTACCCGAAATTACCGATGGCAACATATAATAATATAGGCGATACTATTGAGGGCCTTGTTTTAGATGGCGATACTAGGCGTTGGCAAGCTAAAGGGCTTGTCAAGAATACGAAGTATAACCAAGTAATGAAGTTGTTCAGTTGCGATTATAATTCTCATGCTGAAGTGACAAAAACAATTGGAGAGCCTCAAGATGAATTGATTAAGAATCAGACAAAGGACTTTCATAGGGCATTAAATGATCGTTTAACTGCTGATGCTATTGAGATTTGGCTCGCCATAAAAGGAAAAGAATCTCATTATGTTGAAGAAGGCGTAAGTGCACGACATGGCGCCACCATTTTTACCACAAAAGGTCATTCCATCGCTGTGATTCGAACTCCTCTCCAAAATTTATTGAAAAAACTTGGCTATTCCACAAGTCCACAACTCGATAAATAGAATAATTATGACTATACAGATTTTTACACTGTGCGAATTTGCGCAAACCGCCAACGGGAAAACAACAATTGTCGGTACATTTAATCATATTTCGCCAACGGCCTTTCCTTTTATGATGCCCGATTTGTTCGTGGTATTAAAACTGTCTTTTGACAAAAGTGTTGATAACTCGCTTTCGATTACTTTACGAGAAAAAGGGGGGCCGGATATCGTCACAACGGGAGCGCAACCAATAAAGATAAGTGTAACTGATGGGAGAGAGGCGATTCATGACATTGTTCTACGAATTAACCAAGTTGTATTTCAAAAACCTGGCGATTATGAAGTCGTCTTTAAAATAGGGAAAGAAGAGTATCAAACTAACCTATATGTTGATGCGATTAAGTAATGTTAGCTTTTAGTTGTTGATGTAATTACTATATGGCAAAGTGTGGGGATCGCGCTCTAATGATTCTCTCAAATGAAAGGAACTCTTTGAAACGGACCTTCCACTATTCTTTGAACCTTCTCATTATTGGTTGTTTCTTATATCGCATGTTTTTTATTGTGATTATCCATAGTTGTGGCGACCAAGCAGCGCTTGTATATTAGCTTGTAAAAATGTCAACTATTTAATAATCAATAGCAAAAGTGCTCCCGCCCGGGGCACAAAGTAATGATTATGGAACCAGGCATCACGCTCAATCGAGCGTGATGCTTTCGATTCTCAGGCGCAGGGTCCCGGAGGGGACCTGGGCCACGGCGATTTCGCCGACCTTTTTGCCCATCAGGGCGGCGCCGATCGGGGATTTCAGCGAAATCTTGCCGGCATCGAGGTCCATCTCGTGGGGGCTGACTATCTTGAATGTCATGCGGGTATTCGTCGAGAGGTTCGTGAATTCAACCTTGCTCAGAAGGGAAACCTGGTCTTTGGGGAGGACGTCGGGGTTGATCACGCGCGAATGCTCCAGGACCTTCTGCAGGAAACGGATACGGCTGATGGTCTTCGCCTGGATGCGCCTCGCTTCACGGTATCCCGCATTTTCGCTCAGATCCCCCTGGGCCCGGGCCTCCGCGAGGTCGTCCTTCACCTTGGGATAAACCTCGTTGATAAGATGCTTCAACTCGGCCGCAATCTCGTCGTATCGTTGCTTTGACAGGTATTCCACGGCTCGGAACTATTGATCAAGCGACTCTATCCAGGCGACGGCATCCTCCAGGGGAGTATCTGTAATGACGTCAGGATTGATGGGGTCTTCACAGAAAACTTCACCGGTGCGGGCGATTTCGGCGGACCTTGTGATGGCGAACAGATAACCGTCGGCCAAGGTATGGGTTACGTTACCGCTGGGATATCCGGCGGTGGGGCCGCCGAAGGTCTTTACATTGTCCAGGCCCAGGAAGCAGATCAGCGTCGCTTCCCCGGAACTGCCGGTCCTGTCGTCAGTCAGGACGGCGACGGGGGTGGAAGCCGGGAATTTGCGGATACTCTCGGGCGCTATTTGATAAGATTCCGTCACATACCCGAGGGGAATCGGCGTAGTTTTCTTGCGGCTCTTGAACTGGAGGACGATGCCGTCCGGCAGCAGCGGAGAAACGGAGGTTATCATCGGGTACATGTTGCCTCCGGTGTTATTCCTTAAGTCGACAATGACGCCCCTGGCATCCAGGTGCTCCTGCAGATAATCGAACACCGTATGAATGTATAGCGAATCGCTTACCTTTACACCCGTGTGTCCCGGCAACAAGGCGTGGACAATACCTCCTTCCAACATTTCCACTTCAGGTACACGTTCCGGATAGGACGCCGTATCCCTGACCGGCTCCATGATGAAGGAATGCTTGCCTCCGGCCACCTCGGCTGCCTCCTGTATCAGGTCGTGGGCTTCATCGAGACTTGCTATGGACCTGGCCGCCTTAAGCACTTCGGTCCGCTTCCCTTCCCATTCCGCCCCGTCGGCATACAGGCCGTCCCGGTCCAAAAGATACACGGCATAACGTATATACCCCTTCGGCGTATTCTGGTTGATAAAGAAGGTGCAGGATACGGCCGACAAGGCCAGTACCGGCAACAGGAGATGTCCAATCAGTTTCTTCATTGTCATTACTCCAATAAATCGAACCCCCAAAGGTAACCATTTCCGGACACATTCGGGCACTCTGGAGCCGGCTTTTCCATCCAATAATTTGCCCCTGCGAACAAATACGCAATCCAATGTTTAATCTTTGCGGAACAACTTCCTATTGTCCGGCGAATTTATTATTTTTGAGAGGGTTGCCCTTATAAGCACAGAATCAATCATCTAATATACCACTATGAGAAGTATCAAACCTATCCTCGCCGCCCTGGCACTTACCATTGCGGCGACAGCCGGAGCCCAGACCCTGAAGATGACCAATCAGGTCGTGCGCATCACGGCTTATGAGTCTTACACCTCCGTCAACCTCGTGGTCGTGAAGCCCGAGGTGAAGCTCGACGCCCTTGACCCTTCGGTGTTCTCGGTCCAGACCAACGGCGTTGAAAGGAACGTCAAGATCGTCTATACCTGCGATGACCGCGGTGAGTGGGCTGATGGCGGCGACTATCTCGCATTCGGCCTCGAGGTCAGCAGGGAGCGCGGCGTCGCCCCGCTCGTGTCCAGGGGAATGGGTACCTGGAGCACGGCATATCCCGTGAAGGTCGCCCTCAAGCCCGGCAAGAGCATCAAGGCCGGCGGCCAGAAGTACACGGCCGTGGACTGCGCCACCGACCATGCCCTCCGCAACTTCGTCTCCGAGTCCGACTTCTTCCACCGCGGAACCTTCACCGGTCCTTATACCGGCCGTCCGGGTGACGTCACCCTTACTTACGGCGCATTCGAGCCCGAAGCCCTGCGCATCGACGGCAAGCAGAATCCCCTCGTGATCTGGCTCCACGGCATGGGCGAAGGCGGCACTGACGTGTCCATCGAGCTCATGGGCAACGAGGTGGTCGCGCTCATCCGCAACGACATCCAGTCGCACTTCACGACCGAAGGCGGCGACAAGGGTGCCTATGTCCTCGCCGTCCAGTGCCCCACCATGTGGATGGATACTTCGAAGGGAATGGGCACCGGTGCATATCCGTCGCTCTATTCCGACGTCCTTAAGTCCTGCATCGACAATTACCTCGTGCAGAATCCCGACGTCGATCCCCGCCGCATCTACATCGGCGGCTGCTCGAACGGAGGTTTCATGACCATGAACATGGTCCTTAGGAACCCCCACTTCTTCGCTGCGGCCTATCCCACCTGCGAGGCCTATGCTGACGCCAACATCTCCGACACCCAGATCAAGCAGCTCGCCGAGGAGAACGTCTGGATTGTCCAGTCCTTCGACGACACCACCGTCAATCCCCGGGAGTACTGCATCCCCACTTACAAGCGCCTCATGGAGGCCGGGGCCAAGAACGTCTGGATCTCGATGTTCGAGAACGTGATCGGCACCGACACCCCCGGCCAGAGGCTCATGGGCCACTTCTCCTGGGTTTACGTGTTCAACGACCAGGTCACCGGCGCCCAGGAGCAGTCGACCGCTGACATGAAGCCGACCAACAACGGCGGCGGCACCGTCGCCCCCCAGGGTTTCAGCAACCTCTTCGAGTGGATGAACGCGCAGAAGCTCGTCGACATCGTCCCTACAAACACTACATGGTAAACCTCCAAAAGCAAGAAAGACTATGAACAAGATAAGACTTTTCGCAGCAGCGCTGGCTGCATGTGCCGCAGTCCTTTCCGCAAGCGCTCAGACCCTGAAGATGGAGCCCCAGGTCGTAGGTGTCACCACCTATGAGTCCTCGACGGCCGTCAACCTCGTGGTGGTCAAGCCGGAATTCAAGGTTGAGATCCTTGATCCTTCCGTCCTGTCCGTGAACACGAACGGTACCGAACGTAACGTCAAATCAGTCTATCCCTGCGACTCCAGGGGAGCGTTCGACCCGGACGGCGAATACCTCGCGCTCGGCCTCGAGAAGGCCTCCGGCCGCGGCCTCGGCCTGACCAAGGGCGACGGCGTCTGGAGGGACGAGTACAGCGTCAGCGTCGGCCTGAAGAAGGGCAAGGTCCTCAAGGTCGGCAAGCAGAAATATACCGCCATCGAGTGCGCGACGGACAAAGCCCTCAAGGACTTCCTCTCCGAGGCTGACTTCTTCAACAAGGGCACCTTCACCGGCAAGGCTACCGGCAAGGCCGAGGACATCACCCTCACCTATGCCTCCTACGAGCCCTGGTCGCTCAAGGGTGACGGAAAGGCCAACCCTCTGGTCATCTGGCTCCATGGCGGCGGCGAAGGCGGTGTCGACGTGTCGATCACCCTTCTCGGCAACGAGGTCGTCTCCCTCATCCGTCCGCAGATCCAGTCGCATTTCACGACTGAGGGCGGAGCAGGCGGTGCTTACGTGCTCTCCATCCAGTGCCCCACCATGTGGATGGGCTCCGTGCACGGCTTCAGCCACGGCGAATATCCTTCCCTCTACGCCGACGTGCTCAAGTCCTGCATCGACGACTTTGTCGCGAACCATCCCGACGTGGACCGCAGCCGTATCTATCTCGGAGGCTGCTCCAACGGCGGATACATGACCGTGGCGATGCTGATGCGCTATCCCAAGTTCTTCGCGGCGGCATATCCCACCTGCGAGGCTTACACGAACCAGTACATCTCCGACAATGAGATCGCTTTGCTCGCGGAGGAGAACATATGGATCGTGCAGTCCTATGACGACCAGACGGTCGATCCCAAGACCCACTGCATCCCCATGTTCCAGCGTATCGTGAAGGCGGGAGGCAAGAACGTCTGGATGTCGATGTTCGAGAACGTCCAGGGTATCGACAACCCCGGCCAGAAGCTTCTCGGCCACTTCTCATGGTGCTACCTCTTTAACGACGCTGTCACGCACTCCCAGGAGCAGAGCGAGGGCGACGTGAAGCCCAGCAACGACGGAGGCGGTACGGTCGCCCCCCAGGGCCACGCCAACATCTTCGAGTGGATGAACGCCCAGGTCCTCACCATGCCCGAGCCCCCTCAGCAGCAGGGCGGCCAGAGAAGGAGGAACTAAACCTTGAGAAAGGCAAGGAAGACTACCACGATACCGACGGTCAGGAGCAGTAAACCCATGAATACTGCGTACATGATGCCGGTACGGATGGTAAGGGAGAGGGCTTTCCTATTGCTGACGCCCAAAAGCTGCTTGTAATCGATGAACAACAGAAGAAACATGAGGGCAAGGCCGATCTTTGAGCTGCTGCCCCAGGAAAGAAGCACGGCGAAGAGCATGAAGAAGCTGAACTGGCAGAGGATGTAAGCCGATGTTGCAGCGCATGCGGAAGGGCTCAGCGGGCCCTTCCGCATGACGGCCATCATGGCCAGCCACAGAAACAGGAACTCTCCGATAAAGAGCGGAATCCCCTGGCTGCGAAGGACACCCTCAAACGCAGCCAGTGAGGATTCGCGCTGCGAATCGACTTCGTCCGGGAACTCGTCCAAGTGCAGGAGAACATAGCCCCTCCTCACGATATCTACGATGTTGCCCATGACTTTTTCGAATTCTTTAGGAGTCCCGTTTTCGCCTTCCTCAATAGAATATTCTGCATTGATTGGAATGCGGTCCTCCTGTTGATAAGGCTTCAACAGGGCCGAGACCAGCGCGAAGAAGGCGTAGAAGATGATGAGCGCGGTAAGCGGCGCCAGATATTTCGAGTGCTGCCCGTTGATATAGTCCCGGATCATGTACCCGGGGCGGAGGAGAAGGTGGGTGAAGGTGCGCTTGGCGTCGTCGTTGAGGAAAGGTATGCTGTCGAAAGCCCCCTTGTAGAAATCGCCGGAACGCTTTTTATCCTTGGCTTCCACGGGTTTGTGCCATGGGAGGTATCCCAGCTTCTGCCAGATGGAGAAGGCGCGCCTGCGCGTCTGGAACGAATGCTTCTTTCCCTTGGCTTTCATCGCTGATAACGGTCAATGAAGTCGCGGACCAGACGGAATACGGGCTCGTAGCTGTCGAAGATCGCGTTCTTGTAAGTGTCGTAAACCGTGTGATAATACTTGAAGGCGTCGCCGCCCTCGTTCTCAAGGAAAATGCACGGGACGTGCCTGACGGCGAAAGGATAGTGGTCGCTGTTTTCCTGCAGCGCCTGCCTGTCCAGCGCCTCGAAATAATGTTTTTCGCCATTGATTTCCTCGAACAGCGCATAGCCGTCCATGCCCTCCTTGCTGACCTCGCAGTACTGCACGGGATTGTTGTCGCCAATCATGTCGAGGTTGAACAGGTACTTGATCTGCTCCAGCGGCACAAGCGGATGGTCCACATACCACTGCGAGCCCCTCAGGTAGGCGTCCTCGCCGGAGAAAGCAATGAAATACATGTCGAATTCCGGGCGGTTCTCTGCATAGTAAGCCGCCAGGGTGACGATGGCAGCGGTGCCGGAGGCATTGTCGTGGGCTCCTGCATAGAACACTTTGCGGCCGAGGTTGCCCAGATGGTCGTAATGCGCGGTGAAGACGTAGCAACTGTCATGGCGCGCGCCCTCCACCTTCGCAATGACATTGAAGCACTCATAGCCTTTCAGGAACTTGTTCTTAACCTTGGCTTTCAGCTCCTTCGCATCCTTCGGGAAGCGGTGTGGCACCCAGGCTATCGGCTTGTCCACCACGTGGTCGCCATAGGCCTTGTAGAACTTGAGAGGCTCGTCCCAGGTGAAGAGTATGCCTGCGTTCGGGGCTCCGCCGCTGGTTTGCAGGCGGTTGAAATCCGCGCGGTGCTTGTATGAGAACATGAAGTCGCACACCACGAACGCATCCTTGTTTTCCGGCTTTTCCAGGTCACGGAAGATCTTCTCTGAGTCATAATTCAGGGTGTCGATGTAGTAAAGAGGGAATTTCCCCTTGATGCCGGGAGAGTACTCGCGCATCGTGAAATCCACCCCCGGGACCATCTTATTCCCGTCCAAAGACATTTTCATCACTCCGGGGAAAGTGTTGATGTCCAGCAGGAAGGGCTGGATTATGACCTCGTCGACGCCGGCCCTGAAGAACTCCTTCTTCAGGTATTTCCCAGCCTTGTTGGCACCGTCGCGAGCATATCCGCGCCCCTGGTATTTGGCCGAGCTGAGTTTCTTGACGATATGCTGGTAACGCGCCATGTCCTGAGCGCCGGCCTGCACGGCGACGAGCGCCAGAAGGATAATAAGCAGTCTCTTCATTTCCTTGGATGGTTTCTTCTGCAAAGAAAGTGTAAAATTGGGAAAAACGGCGCAATTTGTTTATATTGCAACGTTTTAATAACGTAACTGATAACCTTAAACCTTTATAATCCTTACAGCAATGTTCTTCCAAGTTTATGGGGCTCACGCCCTGCCCCAATGGGCGATGATGCTCGTCGTCCTGCTGGGTCTCATCCTTCTCAATGAGTTCGCCCGCCGCACCAAGGCAGGCGGCATCATCACCTTCCTGGCCGTCCCGCTGGCCCTCACCATTTACTTCCTCGCCATCTGGATCGGTGTCAGGACCGGCAAGCAGTGGGCCCTCGAAAACCAGACCCATGTCTATATGCAGGGCTGGTTCCACTATGCCAAGCTGTACGCCGCCACTGCGGGCTGTATCGGCTTCATGATGATCAAGTACAAATGGGGCATAGGTGCCAAGCACTGGTTCAAGCCCTTCCCGTTCATCATCGTGGCCATCAACATCCTCATCGCCTGCGCCTCCGACTTCGAGTCCGCGGCCATGGGATGGAACAAATGGTGGCTCACTTCCGAAGGCGTATGGCAGTACGGCGGCTGGCACAACGTGATGAACGGCGTTGCTGGTATCCTCAACATCTTCTGTATGACGGCATGGTGGAACGTCTATGCCTCCAAGGACAAGAAGGACATGATCTGGGCCGACATGACCTGGGTGTACATCGTCATTTACGACATCTGGAACTTCGCCTACACCTATAACTGCCTGCCTACCCACAGTTGGTACTGCGGTGTCGCCCTGCTCCTCGCCCCGACCATCGCCGCCCTCCTCTGGAACCGCGGCGGCTGGATCCAGAACCGCGCCAACACCCTGGCCATCTGGTGCATGTTCGCGCAGGTGTTCCCGCTCTTCCAGGAGACCTTCAAGGACGGTAGCCAGTGGTTCAACTGGGCCACGCTTCCCGTCCTGTATCCCGAAGGCGTCGGCACCATCGAGAAACTGTATGCCGCGGGAGGCCAGGCAGCCGTCGACGGCATCGTAGGCACAACGGTGGATCCGTCATTGGTGGCGGCCAATCCTTCCATGATGGTGTTCATCAGCGCCCTCGCCCTTGTCACCAACATCATCGCCCTCGGCTACATCATCTGCGTCTCGAAGAAGCGCCACATCAACCCTTACAAGGAGGATGTCTTCATCAACCAGAAGTACTACAAGGACGCCATGGCCCGCGCCGACGTCTCATAGGATCCCTTACATACGCTTTACAGCGAGTAGTGGCCCCTGTCTGGGACCACTACTTTCGTTATGTGAAAAAACTGCTGACAAAAATTCCATCTTTCTTGAAAAAAAGTCCACCACATAAGAATAAATGTCCTCATTACTGACTGTAAAGTTCCGTAATTTTGTAAAAAATAGTGGATAAAAAAACGCCTCTTTCGTTTTTCAACACAGTCCGCCGCCTTTTCCTCCATCCTTGATGATAAAGAACATAATAACATTTAACACATAAACACGTGAAAACCAGAACACTATTCCTTATCGCCCTCGCCGCGGCAATGTTCGCGTCGTGTGGCACGAACACCCCGGCTCCTACCGAGGCCGAGCCGGTCCGCATCGAACCCGGTGAGCAGGCTCCGCTTGCCGCCCCCGGGCAGAACAATTTCGGAGGCTCCGCCACCGTCCAGGCCCCGCGCGACACCACCGGCATGGCCGAGCGCATGCGCCGCATGCGCGAGGAGCAGAACCGCATCCGCACCGTGCACTTCAACGACCTCTCCATGAGCGACCCGTTCATCTATCCGGACCCGGTCACCAAGACCTACTACCTGACCAGCTCCGGCGGCCGTCAGTACCGCAGCAAGGACCTCGTGATGTGGGAGGGACCCTACAATGTCATCGACCTCAGCGGCACCTGGTGCGAGAAAGCCGGCTTCGCCGCTGCCGCCGAGATCCACAAGATCGGCGATTACTATTACTATGCCGGCACCTGGAGCGACCACAGCGACCTCATCCAGCAGGTACCGCGCCGCTACAACGTGCCCCACAACCAGACTTATCTGCTCCGTTCGGAAAGCCCCGAGGGCCCGTTCGTGCCCTTCTCCGTCACCCCCGGCTACGATTACCAGCCGCATGAGTGGGATTGCATCGACGGTACGCTCTACGAGGAGGACGGCCACATCTACATGGTCTTCGTCCACGAGTGGACCCAGCTCATCGACGGTACGATGGACTACATCGAGCTTTCCCCGGACCTCACCGAGACCATCTCCGAGTGGCCTGTGACCATGTTCCGCGCCAGCGAGCTGCCCTGCTGCGGCGAGATGAACGGCCTTGGCGAAGCCACCTTCGGCCTCAAGATGCCCGGCTGGGTTACCGACGGCCCCCAGATGTTCCGCACCCAGACCGGCAAGCTCGGCATGCTCTGGTCCACCTGGGGCAAGGAGCGCTACCTCCAGGCTGTCTGCTACTCCGAGTCCGGCACCATCGCCGGCCCGTGGGTCCAGGAGCCCGAACCGTTCCTCGCCAACAATTCCGGCCACGGAATGCTTTTCCGCACCTTCGAGGGCGAGCTGCGCTACGTAGTGCACCACTCCGAGGGCAACGGCCCGCGCAAGCCGCAGTACTGGACTGTCGACGACTCTGGCGACAAGCTCAAGCTCGGCAAGCAGATCATAGTTCCTTGAAACCATCAGCGTTTGGTTAAATAATTGGGTTTTTGTGAAACGGGAGGCATCCGGACAGGTGTCTCCCGCTTTCGCGTCCGTGTGACGGCTTTACGGAATGATAGTTGATAGAGGAGGGGGCATGGGTCTGAAGGATCGAATATTCCTGACGTGGAATTACGGGAAGTGGCTGTTCCTGACGGGCGCCGTGTACAATCTTGTCTGCACGGGGCTCATGCTGCGGGACGTCTCTTATGCGGGATTCGTGGATGCCTTCATCGTCAAGGTGCCCGTGGCTGCGGTGACCCTGCTTCTTTTCCTTTCGGCAAAGTCACGCGACGCCAACTTCTTCTACATCGACCTGGGCCTGTCTCCCAGGCGTCTGATAATCAGGTCCCTTGTGATTGATTTCCTGATGTTTTTCATCTTGCTTACAACGGTTCTTCTGGTCAATGGAGGAGAAGCATAGGCTAATAGTGGACAGCGTCATGGTGCGCTTCGGGGACAAGACCGTCCTGCGCGGAGGGTATATCACATCCTCCACCGGGATGGTAACGGGACTTCTGGGCCGGAACGGCACCGGGAAGTCCTGCATGTTCCGCGCCCTGATGGGCGGGCTCAGGGTGGAGAACGTCATGGTCAGCATTGACGGAGAACCCGTTGACAGGAGGGTTATAGGACGCTCCATCAAATACCTTCCGCAGAGCCGCCTTATCCCCGACGGGATGAGGCTCCGGCGGGCCTTCGACCTGTACGGGGTTGACTTCAGGGCCTTCGTCAGCCGTTTTCCCAGGTACTCGCGTTACTGGGATTCCGCCGTCTGGGAGCTCTCCGGAGGGGAGACCCGGCTGGCGGAACTGTACATGGTCCTGATGAGCGAAAGCCCGTTCTACATCCTGGACGAGCCCTTCTCCCAGATAGATCCGAAGAACATCGAGGCCGTCCAGAAACTTATCAGGGAACGCCGCCCCGACCACGGTATCATCGTCACCGATCACAACTACGCCGCCATCACCTCCGTCACGGACGACCTCTTCATCATCGCAGACGGCTACACCTTTCCGGTACATTCCCGCGACGACATTGTCCGCCACGGCTACCTCCGACCGTAGGAAAACCGGGCCCAAAGGGGCCCGGTGCTGTTTGATATGAGAAACGATAGTTGTATCTTTGTAAGTTGAGAAACACTCTTTCGCCATGCGTATATTTCACGTCGGGGCCATCGCGGCCCTTTTTGCTGCCCTGGTGGCATGCGCGCCAAAACAATCGGAGTCTCCGGATGACGCATTTGCATCATATATCAGCGCCTATACCGGCGGAGTGCTGTCCGAAGGGACGGCGGTCCGCGTGGAACTCGCGTCGCCCGTGCCGATGGACAGGCAGACCGACGGCCTGTTCCAGTTCAAGCCCAAGCTCGCGGGAAGCGAGCGCTGGCTCAGCCCGACCGTGGTCGAGTTCGTGCCCGAGGCCCTGAAGGAAGGGGTTGTGTACGAGGGCTCGTTCCTGGTGGGCAAGGTGCTTGATGTCAAGGAGTCCCAGTGCCAGGCGTTCCCGTTCAGCATACAGGCGGCCCCCAAGACGGCCTCCCTTTCCCTTGACGGCATCACCATACAGAACGAGGCCAGGCTGCAGGGCACCATCCGCCTGAGCGTTCCGGCCGCGAAGGAGGATATCGTCCTGACGGTCGACCCCTCCACCGCCGTGACCCTCACCGGCGAGGGCGACACCTACCGCTTCGAGACGGCCGGCATCGCCAGGGGCAGTCAGGACACGCCCGTGAAGATATCCCTGAAAGTCAATGGTTTCCGTGACGCGGAGCCGCTCAAGACCATCGTTCCGGCCGCCGGGGCGTTCAAGGTCATCGACGCGAGGAACGTCACCGACGGCAATCCCCGGGTGGTCGTCACCTTCAGCGAACCCCTTTCAGTTTCAGCGGGCAAGGAGGGACTCATTACCCTCGGCAACGTCATCCGCCAGAACATCGATATCAAGGACAACCGCGCCACCATCTACTACGAGAAGGATCCCTCCAAGGAACTTACCCTTGCGGTCAACTCTTCCGTGCGCAGCGCGGGCGGGGACGCCCTTGGAAAGTCCTTCCAGGCGACGTTTGCTTCCGCCGACCCGGCGCCGGCCGTGGAGATCCCGCTCGAGGGCAACATCCTTCCCGATGAGACAGGCCTCGTCCTTCCTTTCCGCGCCGTGAACCTTTCGGCCGTGGATCTCAGGATTATCAAGATATACGAGGACAACGTCCTGCTGTTCCTGCAGGAGAACGACCTCGGCGGCAACGGCGAGCTCCGCCGTGCCGGCCGGCTCGTCTACAGCCGCCAGGTTCCGCTCGGCGGCGACGCCACCCGTGACCTGCACCAGTGGAACGATTTCAGCATCGACCTCTCCGGCCTCTTCAAGCAGGAGCCGGGCGCGATATACCGCGTGATCCTCTCCTTCCGCAAGGAGTATTCCCTGTACGGAGGAAAGGCCGCCCCGCAGATGCTGCCCGTCGCCAACGGCGCCCCTTCCGAGGAAGAAAACGCCGTCTGGGATGTCCAGAACAGCTATTGGTGGGACAATTACGTGAACTGGAACGAGTACAACTGGGAGGACAGGGACAATCCCGAGAAGCCCACTTTCTACATGGAGGCCGACCGTTTCCCTGTGGTTAACCTCCTCTCGTCCAACCTGGGCCTTCTCGCCCAGTACGCCGGCGGCGACACCCTCTGGGCCGCCGCCACGGACCTGGGCAGCGCGAAACCCTCCTCCGGCGTGGACCTGGAGGTCTATGACTTCCAGCTCCAGCGCATCGCCACGGCCAAGACCGGCGGCGACGGCCTCGCCGAGATAAAGGTGGCTCACAAGCCCTTCGTCCTCCTCGCCCGCAAGGGCAAGACCGTCGGCTACCTGCGCCTCGCCGACGGTTACGAAAAGTCCATGAGCCGCTTCGACGTGGGCGGACAGACCGTCCAGAAGGGCCTCAAGGGCTTCGTCTATGGCGAACGCGGAGTCTGGCGCCCCGGCGACACGCTCCACGTCACCATGATCCTCTCCGACAGGACGCAGCGCATCCCCGAAGGCCATCCGGCCACCCTGGAGCTCTACACCCCGGAGGGACAGTTCTATACGAGGATGGTTTCCACGGGCCAGGACGGCTTCTACACCTTCCCCATCGTCACTTCTTCAGAGGATCCCACCGGCTGGTGGAACGCCTACGTGAAGGTCGGTGGCTCCGCCTTCCACAAGAGCCTCCACATAGAGACCATCAAGCCCAACAGACTGAAAGTCAACCTGGACCTGCCCGGCAGCGTCCTCGCCGGCGGCTCCAGGACCTCCGCCAAGGTGTCTTCCGCATGGCTTACCGGCATTCCGGCTTCCGGCCTGAAGGCCTCCGCCAAGATGACCCTTTCCAAGGGTCCTTCCTCCTTCCCGGGCTTCGAGGGATATGTCTTCCGCAACCCCGCCTCGACCTTCGAGGCCAGCGAGCACGGGCTTTTCGAGACAGTCCTTTCGGGCGACGGCACGGCCGAGGCGGCCTTCGAACTGCCGGCCGCGAAGGACGCGCCCGGCCTGCTGCAGGCCTTCATCGTCACCTCCGTCATGGAAAGCGGCGGTGACGAGAGCTTCACCACCCAGACCGTTCCGTATTCGCCCTTCCCGGCCTACGTGGGCGTGAAATTCCCTTCGGACGGCGACCTGGAGACGGACAAGGACCATACGGTCCGCGTCGCCGTCGTCAACGCCTCCGGCGAGCGCCTCTCCGGCCGCCAGCTCGAGTACTCCGTGTTCAAGCTGAACTGGGGATGGTGGTGGGAGAGCGACCCGTACAGCCTCCAGAGCTATGTCAGCGGCAGGGACGCCAAGCCTGTCGCTTCCGGCAAACTTACTTCCGGCGCCCAGGACGCAACGTTCACGATACGCGCTTCCGAGGAGGAATGGGGCCGCTACCTCGTGATAGTGCGTGACGTCGCCGGCGGGCATGTCACGGGAAAGACGGTCGTCATCGACTGGCCGTCCTACATGGGCCGTTCCGGCCGCATCGATCCCGACGCCGTCACCATGCTCACCTTCTCTTCCGACAAAGATAGTTACCGAGCGGGCGAAAAGGCTACGGTGTACATCCCTGCCGCCGACGGCGGACAGGCACTCGTCTCGCTGGAGAACGGCTCCGGCGTGATCTCGCGCGACTGGGTATCCACGAACGCCGGAAAGGATACTCCTTACACCTTCACCGTCACGCCTGAGATGGCCCCGAACTTCTATGTCCACATCACCCTCGTGCAGCCTTTCCGCCAGTCCGAGGGCGACCTGCCGCTGCGCCTCTACGGCGTGAAGCGCCTCGGCGTGGAGGATCCTTCCTCCCACCTGGAGCCGGTCATCAAGGTGGCCGACACCGTTGCTCCTGAGGAGAACTTTACCATCCAGGTGTCCGAAAAGTCCGGGAAGCCGATGACATACACCCTCGCTATCGTGGATGAAGGCCTTCTGGACCTCACCAACTTCAAAACCCCGTCCCCTTGGGATGCAATGTATCGCACCGAGGCCCTGGGCGTCAAGACCTGGGACCTTTACGACCAGGTCGTTGGAGCCTTCTCCGGCCGTTTCAGCCCGATGCTTTCGGTCGGCGGCGACCAGGAGAACGTCGTGGCTGCCCGCAAGGACAACCGCTTCAACCCCGTCGTGCAGTTCCTCGGACCTTTCAGCCTGAAGAAGGGTTCTTCCATGAAGCATGACGTCCGCCTGCCGATGTATGTCGGAAGCCTCCGCGTCATGGTGGTGGCCGGGCACGACGGCGCCTACGGCAACGCCGACAGAACCGTCGCGGTCAAGTCGCCGCTCATGGTGCTGATGAGCCTGCCGGCCCGCGTCTGCACCGGCGACGAGGTGGTCCTTCCGGTCAACGTCTTCGCCCTTGACGACAAGGTCAAGGAGGCGAAGGTGACTGTGAAGGTCGAGGGCGCGCTCGCGGTCGACGGTACGCCCACCGCGACGGCGCGCTTCGACCAGGAGGGCGACCAGGTGGTGCGCTTCGCGCTCAAGGCTTCCGGAGAAGGTCCGGCGAAGGTGACCGTCACCGCCGAGGGCGCTTCGCGCAAAGCATCTGAAACCATTGACATACAGGTCCTCCAGCCCAATCCCGAGACCGTGAAGGTCCGCCAGGAGAGGATCGCTTCTGGCAAGACCGTCTCCTTCGATGCTGGCGACAGCGCCACCCTCGAGCTCGCCGGCTTCCCTGCCGTGGACGCCGCCGGCCTCTACAAGACCATGAAGAATTATCCGTACAACTGTACGGAGCAGATAGCCTCCCGCGGCCTGACGATGCTGCACCTGCTGCCGCAGCTGTCCGAGGCCGACGCGGCGCAGGCCAGGGAGCTCATCCCCGACCTCATCCGCCAGCTCTACGTGCGCCAACGCAGCGACGGTGGCTTCGGCTACTGGAACGGCGCGACCCGTTCCGACAGCTGGGCCAGCTCGATGGCCGGCCAGTTCCTCGCCGAGGCGGCAGCCGCCGGCTTCGAGGTCCAGAATTACGTCATAGGCAACTGGAAGCGCTTCCAGGGCGGCCTGAGCCAGGCTTACCGCTTCGCCGGCGACGCCGCGTTCAGCCAGCTGGACGAGTGCTACCGCCTGTACACCATGGCCGTGGCCGGCGCTCCCGACAACGCCGCGATGAACCGCCTCAAGGAGACCAATTCGCTGGACAGCAGGGCCGAATGGATGCTTGCCGCCGCCTATGCGGTCAGCGGCAAGACCAAGCAGGCCAAGGAGCTGATGACCAGGGAAGCCTCCGGTGATTACGGTGCCGCCGACTTCACCTACGGATCTAACCTCCGCGACAGGGCCGTGGTTCTCCAGGCGCTCGCCCTCACCGACGACCTCGGCCAGGCCATCCCCGTCGCCCTTGAGGTGGCTGATAATATCAACAAGGGTTATTACTCCACTCAGGAAGCCGCCTTCGCCGCCATGGCGATGGACCGCCTCTACGGCAAGGTCGGCTCGCAGGGCGTGAAGGCCACGGTGAACGGAAACGAGGTAACGTCGGCGAAGTCCGTCTACAGCCAGTCCGTTTCAGGAAAGGTCGAGGTGAAGAACACCGCGGACGACGTCATGTACGCGACGCTCACTTCCATCTCGCGCGCCCCTGCCGGGACCAAGGTCCAGGCTGAGTCCAACGGCCTCAGGCTCAGCGTCTCCTATCAGGATGCCCAGGGCAATGAACTGCCTGTGGCTTCCATCTCTCAGGGTACCGAGTTCACGGCCGTGGTCAAAGTGACCAATCCGACCCAGAGCGACTACCGCTCCCTCGCCCTGAGCGAGAGCATTCCTTCCGGATGGGAGATCCAGAACGACAGGATGAGGGGTGGTGCCGTTGAGGGCGACGCCGCGTACCGCGACATCCGCGACGACCGCTGCGACTGGTTCTTCGACCTTGCGCACGGCGCGTCCAAGACCTTCACCCTGAAACTCCGCGCCGCTTACGAGGGCGCTTACACGCTTCCTTCCGTCACCTGCTCGGCCATGTACAACCCGCAGGTGTCCGCCAACACGGAGTCCGGGACGACGTCCGTCATCCGATGAGCCGTCGGAAGAAAGTCATTCTGATTATCTTAGCGGTCCTTCTGGCAGGCTGGCTGTGCTGCCTGCCGAAGGACCTTTTCAAAGGTACGCCATATGCGACGGTCGTCACAGACCGCGGCGGCGAACTGCTCGGCGCCCGCATCGCGGACGACGGGCAGTGGCGTTTTCCGCCCTGCGACACGGTACCGCAGCGCTACGCCACGGCGCTCATACAGTTCGAGGACAGGCATTTCCGCTGGCATCCCGGAGTGGATCCGGCGGCCCTGGTCCGGGCCGTGGTGAGCAACCTGAAGTCCGGCCATGTGGTCAGCGGAGGCAGCACCATCACCATGCAGGTCATACGCCTTTCCCGCGGAAAGGAGAGGACGCTGTGGCAGAAGCTTGTCGAGGCGGTCCTTGCGACGAGGCTGGAGTTGCGATATTCCAAGAAGAAAATACTGGCACTGTATGCTTCCCACGCCCCCTTCGGGGGTAACGTGGTGGGCCTTGAAGCGGCGGCGTGGCGCTATTTCGGCCGGCCGGCCGGCGAGCTTTCATGGGCCGAATCCGCCACGCTCGCCGTTCTTCCGAACGCTCCTTCCACCATACATCCCGGAAAAGGCCGCGACCGCCTGCTTGAGAAGCGCAACCGCCTCCTGGAGAGATTGGAGAAACGCGGATATATTGATGCATCCACATTGGAAAACGCTCTGGCAGAGCCGCTTCCGGACGCTCCGTATCCGCTCCCGAACCTTGCCAGACATTACGTGGAGAGGCAGCCCCACGGGCGGGAGACCCGTACCGGCATCGACATACACCTGCAGCGGCAGGTGGAGGCGGCGACTACCCGCTGGTCTGACGAACTGTCGATGGAGGGCATCGCCGACCTCGCGGCCGTCATCCTGGACATCCATACCGGTGAGACCATCGCCTATGTGGGCAACGCTTCTCCATCAAGGACCCGCAACGGCTCGGAGGTTGACATCGCCGCGGCGCCCCGCAGCACTGGCAGCATCCTGAAGCCCTTCCTCTACTGCGCCGCGCTCCAGGACGGGACCATACTTCCGAGGACTCTCCTGCAGGATACCCCGGTGAACCTCAACGGATTCACCCCGCAGAATTTCGACCTGCAGTTCCACGGGGCAGTGCTTGCCGCCGAGGCCCTGGCCCGCTCGCTCAATGTCCCCGCCGTCCACCTGCTGCGCGCCTACGGGGCGCCGCGCTTCCTGGAAGTGCTGCGCACGGCGGGCCTGTCGACATTGAACCGCGACGCCGCCGACTACGGCCTCTCGCTCATCCTGGGAGGCGGTGAAGGAACGCTCGCGGACATCACCGGGGCGTATGCGGGGATGGTCCGCAGCTATGACGGCCTCACGGACGATTCTCCCTTTACAGACAGGATAGCCCTGTGGTACACGTTCGAGGCGCTGAAGGAAGTGAACCGTCCCGACGAACTGGACTGGAAACTGGTCCGTTCCGTCCGCAAGGCGGCGTGGAAGACCGGCACCAGCTACGGCTTCCGCGACGCGTGGGCCGTGGGCGTGACGCCGGACTATGCAGTAGGCGTCTGGTGCGGCAACGCAGACGGCCACGGCGTCTCAGGCATGACAGGTGCTAAGACCTCCGGTCCCGTCCTTTTCGACCTGCTGGGCCTCCTCCCGCCTTCCTCCGACTGGTTCGAGGAGCCCATGGAAGGGGGAGTGTACCTGGACGTATGCAAGGAATCGGGAATGCTCAGGAGCCAGGATTGTCCTGATTATGAGAGCGTTCTCTTACCTGAGAAGGCGGCAGAGAGCGCCGTCTGCCCGTATCATAAGGACGGTGTTTTCAGACTGCCTCCCGGCATGGAGTGGTATTACAAGTCGTGGCACCCGGAGTATCAGGTGCGTCCTGCGAAGGACGCGGCGCAGCTGGAATTCCTGTATCCCGAGCCCGGCAGCATCCTCACCCTTCCGCGCCAGCTGGACGGCTCCGAGCCCGGCGCCGTATTCCAGGCAGTCCACAGGGATCCTTCCGCGACGCTCTACTGGCATCTGGATGACGATTATATCGGCGAGACCCGCTTCATCCACCAGATGCGTCTCGCCCCGCCCCCCGGAAAGCATACCGTCACTGTCGTGGACGGCGAGGGGCGTTCTGTTTCCTTAGGTTTTACGGTAGCCCGTTCAGGTTCGGACTAGAAGAGGGTACGGTGTATGACCGTGGGGTCCATCTCGCTGAGATTGTGGACTCCGGTGTCTGCCATGATTCGGGCGAGTTCGGCGGTCATAGCCTTCATGCGCTTGGCTACGGCGTCAGCCCCTTCCCTGAGGATGGGCATCAGGTGGCGTCCGACTGAAACTGCGTCGGCGCCGAGCGCCAGGGCTTTGTAGGCGTCGATTCCGCTGACGATGCCGCAGTCAACGAATATCTTCATCTTGCCGCCGACGGCGTCGACGATGTCCTCGAGGACCATCAGGGGCGGACAGGAATACGGGACGTGGCCGCCGTGGTGGGAGACCACTATGCCGGCCACGCCGGCCTCCAGGCATTTCTTGGCGTCGGTGACACTCAGCACTCCCTTGATGATGAACGGCACGCTGGAAGCTTTTACGAAGGATCTGATCTCGGCTGTCGTCTTGGGCTTCATCGGAAGCCCCAGGACGACGTCGTATCCGCCCGTGGTGTTGAAAGAATGGTCTATGTCCATTCCCACGGCGAAACATCCGGCACCAACCGCGTGCTTGATGCGCCGGAAGACCTCGTTGTTGTCCGCGTGTGGCTTGATGACCTTGATGGTCCTGGCGCCGGTGGCGATGATGTCCTCCAGTTCCTTGTCCTCGCCCATGCCCATCCAGTGGACCGCATTGCAGGCAGCCGCCGCCTGGGCGTAGAGTATCATGCCGTTCTGGGGATTGTTGAGGTGGGAGAGCGCCGCGGTCATGATGGGCGTGTCGAAGGTCTCCCCGAAGAGTTCGAATTTAGTAGATGGGATGTCGGAGTCCAGGTAACGGGCCTCCAGCATGAGGGAGTCGAAGTAATAGCGGGTGAAGGAATCTGCGTCGCCCGGCCTCCAGGCCGGGATGATGTTCTGCGCCGCGCCGCCGCCCTGCTGCTGCGGAGCGGCTCCGGGCGTCTCCGGCGCGAGGCCCGTCCTGGCTGAAGCCAGCGCCGGGAGCGACATCGCCGCCACTCCGGCAGTGGATACCCTGACGAAGTCCCTTCTGGATAAATGGTTGTCTTTCATGGTTTTATTTTAGAAACTGATTTTAGTGTTCCTGCAATACTCGATGGCGTTGGCGTTGCCGCTCTTGGCCGCCAGCGAGGCGTAGTAGTAAGTCTTGCTGATATCCCTGGTGGCATATTGCATGGCCAGGTCGTAGAGGGTGTATCCCAGTGTCTCGTCCTTGAATTTGCTCTTCTTGATCTCCTTCTCAGTGGTGTTGAACAGGCGGCAGTACGCGGCTACGGCCTCCTCGTAATACCGGATGGCGTTGGTCTTGTCGCCCTTGCGGGCATAACAGTCGCCCAAGGCGTCGTACATCCAGTAGTCGAGCGTCATGGCCTTGCCCTGATTCTCCTCGAGCCAGGGTTTGGTCAGGGCTATGCAGTCGTCGTTGCGCCGGAGTATGTTCAGCACCATCGCGTACTGATACTCGCTGTACATGGTCAGCACGCCCATGTCCTGCAGGGTCTCGAAGCACTCGGCGGCCTGGGCGTATTCCTTCATGTCCAGATAGGCCTTGAGGGTCTTCACCAGCGCCTCCGCCTCGGTCTCGGCCTCTGTGGCAGGCTCTTCAGCTGGAGTCGAAGCTACCTCGAAATCCTCCTCGAAACGGTCGTCCACTATCAGCCGGGAACCCTCCTGCGACACCGTCCCGAAGCAGTCGAAGGCAGAGTTCCCGACCAGCAGGGGCACCGTCTGCTTCGTGACGACGAAGGCTGGAAGGTTCTGCACTATGACATTGCCTATCTTGAGGTTGCGTATCACGAAGGATGCGGCCTTGGTCGAGGTGCCGTTGGGCATCTTCACCGTCGTCATGCCGTTCACGTCGGCGTCGGCAATGTAGCCGTTCTCATACAGGAACAGGTATGTCGTCGTGGACATGCTGGCGTACCAGTTGTCGGGCGTATAGTAAGTCCTTACCCCGACTCCGTTGACGGAGGCGTTCATGGTGTACCTGCCGTCGGATTCCTGGTGGAGCGGGATGACGGTCTGGGCTCCCGAAACGATGGCGAAAAGGGCCAGCAGGCCCGTGGTGAAGATCTTTCTCATTGACTGTTAATTATTTAAATCTGCCCGTGCGCGGCGGCTACGGCAGCCTTTATGTTTTCAATCGGGGCGTTGCCGACGGTGCAGTCGGCGCCTATCATGACGCGGCCCCTGGGGGATCCGTCAAGTATCTTGTGCGTGAGCGCGGCGGCCTCTTCGGCGGAAACGGTGTTGAACTCTCCCTGGCGGTTGAAGCCGCCAAGCATGGGACGTCCGAACAGTTCGAAACCGTCGGCCAGGGTGAAGGGCACGCCGTTGAGGTTGTCGGGCGTGTTGACGATTTGTCCGGGGTAGTCCTTGTAGCGGGTAAGGTCGTCGTAGGGGCCCTCCCAGTTGCAGATGTGCAGGATGTTCATCTTCGTGTCCCGGCAGCATTCACCCATGAAGGCCATGTCGTAGGGGAGCACGAAGTTGTCGAAGAAGCCCGGTATGTCGTAGAACATTATCTCGCCTCCCTGCGTGCACATGTAGAATCCCTGGATGCCTATCTTCTTGCACTCCTTGATGAGCCACACTAGTGCGGCGCAGTAGGAGTCCAGCACCTTCTTGTAGAGCTCGGGCTGCTCCACCGCCGCGGCCATGATCATGGGTTCGCCCATGGTATTGTGCGACACCTGGTAGGGGCTGTACACGGTGGGAAGGACGTAAGTGTTCTCTCCTTCGGCCTCCTGCAGCTTGGCTATGATCTCCAGCGTGGGCCTGTAGAAATCCTCGGGGATGAGCCTGATGCCCTCCTCGGTGAACTCGCGGATACGCGGCGCGCCCTGCTCGAACTGGACCTTGAGTATGTCCATCCCGGATTCGTGGAAATAGTCCAGGTGTGCCTGCACGGCCGGGTCTCCTACCTTCTGGTCATTGTGGAAATGGATGAAGAAGGCGGCGGGGGCATAGGACGGGTCGAGCGTGCCGGCGACGAAGGCGTCCATGATGCCTTTCTTTGTGTCGGGGATGGACTTGCCGCCGCCCGCGCAGGAAGCGAGCAGCAGTGCCGCGGCTCCTGCGAGGAGCGCGAGGCGGATGGTTTTGCTGGAATTTTTCATATTGAAACAGTTTTGGTTGTATGTCATGGCACGTTTTGTCCAAAGATAGCGATTTTTACCGATTAATTCGTATCTTTACGCATGTACACCAATCAAAACCGAATATGAAAAACAAACTTCTCCCATGCATGGCCCTGATTCTGGCCTGCACTATGACAGCCATGGCACAGCATCCCAACCGTACGATTAGTTACCTTGAGATCTACGACACCGAGACCGACACCCACAAAGTGATCAAGGAATTCCCCTTCGTGGTGGAGGCTCCCAACTGGACTCCGGACGGGAAATGGCTCGTGGTAAATACCGGCGGAAAACTCTGCAAGATAGCCCCCGACGGGTCCACCGACCTCATCGAGATGAACACCGGCACCATCACCCAGTGCAACAACGACCACGTCATCACCGCCGACGGCAAGTGGATCGGCCTGAGCAGCAACGATCCCAACAACAAGGGAAGCTATAATTCATATGTGTTCGTCCTTCCCTTCGAGGGCGGCGAACCGGTGAAGATCACCCCGCTTGGCCCCAGCTACCTCCACGGTATCAGCCCCAACGGCAAGACCGCGGTGTACTGCGCCTTCCGTGACGTGTCGCCCGACGCTGACGTCTATGCCATGCCCACCAAGGGAGGCAAGGAGGTCCGCCTGACCGACGCCCCCGGCCTGGACGACGGTCCCGAGTTCAGCATGGATGGCAAATATATCTGGTTCTGCAGCGTCCGCACCGGCCGCATGCAGGCTTGGCGCATGAAGGCCAACGGCAAGGAGCAGACCCAGATGACCTTCGACGAAGACATGAACTCCTGGTTCCCGCACATCTCCCCCGACGGGAAGAAAGTGGTGTACATAGCCTATCACGACTATGAGATCGACCCGGGTTCGCACGTCGCCGACCTCAACGTCCAGCTCCGTATGATTCCCGCCACCGGCGGCGAGCCCAAGGTCCTCGTGGAGCTCTTCGGCGGCCAGGGCACAATCAATGTCAATTCCTGGAGCCCCGACAGCAAGAAGTTCGCCTATGTGAGTTACAGGCTTGCCGAGGAGGTCGATGCCCCGAAGAAGGAAATGAACGTCCAGTTGTACTCCGCACGTTCGCTCATCGGCTCTCCGGAACTCTTCGCCAAGAACCATGAATATGTGCTGAAGCGTCTCGCCCAGATGGGCTACACCGGCGTGGAGGCCGCCAGTTACGCCGACGGCAAGTTCTCCGGCCTGGAGCCTGCAGCCTTCACTGCCGAACTTAACAAGGCAGGCCTGAAGTTCGTTTCCTCGCACACCAGCCACAACCTCAGCGCGTCCGAACTCGCCTCCGGCAACTTCACGGAGGCCCTCAAGTGGTGGGACCAGTGCATCGCAGCCCACAAGGCCGCAGGAGTAAAGTATCTGGCAGTATCCTATTCTCCCCCCCTCAAGACCGAGGCCGAGATCAAGACCTATGCCGCTTACCTGGATGCCATCGGAGAGAAGTGCAACAAAGCCGGCATCCGTTTCGGCTACCACAGCCACAGCCATGAGTTCGCTAAGGTCGGCGACACAACGATGCTTGACGGGTATATCGCCAACACCAAGCCCGAGAATGTCTTCTTCGAGATGGACGTTTACTGGGCCGTCATGGGCGGCGCCAGCCCCGTGGAGTATTTCAACAAATATCCCGGCCGCTTCGAGGTGCTGCACATCAAGGACAAGTACGAGATAGGCCAGAGCGGAATGGTCGGCTTCGAGGCGATTTTCAACAACGCCGCCAAGGCCGGAATGAAGGATTATGTCGTGGAGATGGAATACGCCAGCACTCCGAACATCCTCAAGGGTCTTCGCGAGAGCGCACTGTTCCTGCGCAATTCCACTTACGTGAAGGAAAGCTACAAATAGCCCTTCACGTGCGCGATCGGCGTGCAGGATTCCGCAAATCCCGTATAGAAAAAGGCTGAATCTTATTATATTTGCAGGACGAATAACCGTTCTGCAAATATTTTATGGAAAAACACTTCACCCTTCCGTACGAAGGAGGACTTGTCGAAAGGAACCTTCCCGCCGGCATACTCCACAACTACGAGAAGATATGGACGGACATCTACCCGGAGTCGCGTCAGGCGTCGCACGCCGTGGCGGACCTCGTGGTCGACGCCATAAGGAACTGCGGCGAAGGACGGAAGTACCGCCTAGGACTCACCACCGGAGCCACTCCCGTGACACTGTATGAGGAGCTGGCGGACCGCTGCAAGGCCGGCGAGGTCTCATTCCGCGACGTGGAGATATTCTCCATAGACGAGTATTACCCGACTTCCGAAAACGAACTCCAGAGCCGCAACTACCGCCTGCACAAGGCACTGCTGGACCATATCGACATCCTCCCTGAGAATATCCACATCCCCGACGGGAGCGTCCCGCAGGCTGAGGTTTCCGCGTATTGCGCTGATTTCGACCGCAAGGCCCGCGATCTCGACATGCTGGTGATAGGCATAGGCGAGGAGGGTCAGGTGGGGTTCAACGAAGCCGGCAGTAACGAGAAGACACGCACCCGCACCGTGCGCCTCTCGTACAAGTCCCGCAAGCGCCAGTCGCGCAACTTCAACCACGACTTCGCCTCCACGCCGGAGAGCGCCCTGACGATGGGCATCGGCACGATGCTCACGGCCGGCCGCATCATGCTGATGGCATGGGGCGAGGACAAGGCGGAGGCGATCAGGGCCGTGGTCGAAGGCGAGATGACCTCGGCGTGCCCGGCCTCGCTGCTCCAGAGCCACGACCATATCCGCTTCTTCACCGACGCGACCGGCGGCAGCCTGCTGACGCGCACCGTCGCCCCCTGGCTCGTAGGCCCCTGCGACTGGACCCCCAAACTCATACGCAAGGCCGTCGTCTGGCTCTGCCAGACCGTCGGCAAGCCCATCCTCAAGCTCACCGAGAAGGATTATCTGGAGAACTCCCTGGGCGAACTTCTGGAGAACTACGGCACTTTCGACAAGGTCAACATCGACGTCTTCAACGACCTGCAGCATACCATCACCGGCTGGCCCGGCGGCAAGCCAGGCGCGGACGACAGGAACCGTCCCGTCAGCGCCCTGCCGTACCCCAAGACGGTCCTGATCTTCTCGCCGCATCCTGACGACGACGTGATCTCGATGGGCGGCACGTTCATCCGCCTGGTCTCCCAGGGGCACGACGTGCACGTGGCCTACCAGACCTCAGGCAACGTCGCCGTGCACGACGACGTGGTCCTGCAGCACATGGACACCGCTTTCCAGCTGGGCATGGCCGACCGCTTCGACGAGGTGAAGGCCCTGGTGGCCTCCAAGGTCGCGGGCGAGCCCGAGCCCAGGCCCCTGCTGGAGCTCAAGGGCGCCATACGCCGGAGCGAGGCCCGCTCCGCGGTCCGCTCCTTCGGACTGGACGCCGACAGGAACGTCCATTTCCTCGACCTTCCATTCTACGAGTCCGGAGGCATCAAGAAGAAACCTCGCACGCAGGCGGACGTGGACATCATCAAGGACCTGATCCGCAGGGTCCGGCCCGACATGGTGTTCATGGCCGGCGACCTCGCCGACCCGCACGGCACGCACCGCGTATGCACCGAGGCAGCCCTGGAGGCCCTCGACCAGCTCCGTGCGGAGGGAGAGAACTGGCTCGCGGACACCCACGTCTGGCTGTACCGCGGAGCATGGATGGAGTGGGAGCCCGGCCGCGTGGACATGGCGGTGCCGCTGAGTCCCGACGAAGTCGTGCTCAAGCGCCACGCCATCTTCCGCCACCTCTCCCAGAAGGATATAGTGCCCTTCCCGGGTGAAGACCCGCGCGAGTTCTGGCAGCGCGCCGAGGAGAGGACCCAGAACACGGCCAGGCTGTACGACCAGTTGGGAATGGCTGAATACCAAGCGCTTGAAGTATTCTTAAAACTCTACTAATACCTATATGAAAGTCATTATCAGAAACAATGCGAAGGACGGCGGCATATGGGCCGCCCGCTACATCGCCGCCAAGATCAAGGAAAAGGCAGCACGCACCGACGAGCCCTTCGTCCTCGGCCTTCCCACCGGCTCCACCCCGCTCAACACCTACGCCGAACTCGTGCGCATGGTCAAGGCCGGTGAGCTCTCCTTCAGGAACGTCATCTCATTCAACATGGATGAGTATGTCGGCTTGCCCGTTGAGCACCCCGAGAGCTACCACTCCTTCATGTTCACCAACCTCTTCAACCACATCGACGAGCCCCTGGAGAACATCCATATCCTCAACGGCAACGCCCCCGACCTTGCCGCCGAATGCGCAGCCTACGAGGAGGCCATCGTGAAGGCCGGAGGCATCGACCTCTTCATGGGAGGCATCGGCGAGGACGGTCACATCGCTTTCAACGAGCCTTTCTCCCCGCTTGATTCCCGCACCCGCGTCGTCACCCTTACCCAGGACACCCGCGAGGTCAACTCCCGCTTCTTCGGCGGCGACCCAGAGGCCGTTCCTTCCCAGGCCCTGTCAGTCGGCGTCGCCACGGTGATGGCTTCCAAGGAGGTGATGATCCTCGCGTTCGGTTCCAAGAAGGCCCGCGCCCTTGCCAGCGCCATCGAAGGCCCCCTGTCCCACTACAATACGGTCAGCGCACTGCAGAATCACCCCGCCGGCATCATCGTCTGCGACGAGTCCGCCATCGGCGAGGTGAAGGTCAACAGCTACCGCTATTTCAAGGCCGTAGAGGCCGCGGAAATGGGATTATAGGTTCTCGAAACTGATCCTGTACACCTTGGAGGTGGTGTCATCTCCGATCCAGATGCAGCTGTTCGCGTGATCCACGAACAGCCCTTCTCCGTTGTCTATGTCGGGCATCGGGTATGAGTTCATGACTTCGCCCTCAGCACTGCAGAGGTAGAAGACGTGACGCTCGCTGTCCGCCACCCACAGCACGTCGCGCACCGGGTCGTAGTACAGGTCGGCGATCTCGGAGGTGAAAGTCAGCTCCTTCTGCCACAGCATCTCATCCTTCTCGGGCGAATAGCACATCAGAAGGGTGGGATGCGCCTGGTTTCCGACCAGCACCGTCCCGTCCTTGTAGAACGTGACGCCCTCCAGGCCGCTGTTGGTGCGGTATCCCACGTCCTTGATGGTGGTGAGGAGCTCGGAATCCTTGTAGTCCGGGGCCTTGAGCCTGCGCACCTCCTGCCTTCTCTCGATAATGTAATAGACGTCCTTCGTCTCAGGGTCGATCGTCACGCCCTCGCAGTCCATGTGGCTGTTGAAGAACTCCGTGGTGGTGCCGTCCCAGGCGACATGGTACACACCGTTGTCGTCGGAGGCGGCCAGCATGCCGTCACCGGCGGGAGCCGCGCACAGGCCGGAGACCTCCGGGACGGTCGTGTCGATGGTCGTCACTCCGCCCATCACGGGGCTGTAGCCCTGGTTCTTGAAAGCATCCCAGTCATAGTAGGGGAAGGTGTCGGTCGCGAGCGGCAGGCGGGCCTCCTGACCGTTGAGGAGTACCTTGAACAGCACCTTCGGCGAACGCTTGCTGCGGTAGAATACGAACTGGAGGTTCGCTCCCATGGGGACGTCCTGCAGGCGGCACCACATGGGGATGTCGTCCGGATTCTCCACGGAGTGGTTGTATCCGTTGACGCCGAGCGTCATGAGCAGCGGCAGGAAAGTGTAGTCATGGCCGAAACGAAGGTCCGCGCCAACCTCGCCGGCGGCTATCCTCGCGTCGGCCTTGGCGATGATGTCGTCAACGATGGGGCTGTATCCCAGATGGGTGGGCCAGGCGTTGGCGTAGAACTGGAAATCGTCGGCCTTCCAGAGGGCGATGCGGTCCTCGGGTGTGAAGATATCCGTGAAGTCCAGATCGGTGTCAAGGCTGGCCATGCCCGCCGCGAAGAAATACAAGTACGACGCCAGATTCCACTGGTCCTCTTCGGAAACAGCCTTGTCCGGGTCCTTGAAGAGGCGCGCGAGGATGGACTTGTAGTCGACGGTCCTGTCCACGTACTCCTCCCAGGTCTCCTTGAAAGCCAGCGGTGTCTCGGGTATGACCTCGCGGCGGAAGGGGTTGCTGCGGTCCATGGGCAGGATGGCCGGCAGGAAATACACGCCGAAATTCTCGAAAATATCCAGTTTGGGGTTGCGTCCCTTGAGCCCGATACAGAAAGCCGACATGGTCATGACGCACCGGGTGGAAGTCGACGTCCAGGCACGGACATGGGCCCCGTCAGGGAATACCTCAGGGAAGTTGGCGTATATGCGCGCGGCGAGTTCCTGCTGCTGCTGCCAGCCCTTGCGGGAGAGGTCCCCGGTGCGGTAGCGCACCGACGGGAAGAGGCTGTCGAAGCGACGCTTGTAGTCCTTACCCTGCTCCGTGAGGTTGCCCTCCTTTTCCTGCGTGGAGAAGACTTCGTTCAGGCTGGAGTACATGTCGCTCTGCCAGGCATAACGTGCGCCATGGCGGCCATAGTGGCTGATATAGAAGGCTTTGTAACCCTTCGGAGCCGGAGTCAGGGCCGCCGGCCCTGTCGGACAGAGGTAGTCGGTTCCGTCCAGGAATTCCGGATGGAGCTCGAGCTGACGGATGGCGTCCGGCTGCTGCGCTCCGGTGTGCAGGGCGCCCGCCAGCATCAGCAGGGCGGCCAGGATGATGGGTTTTCTCATGTCTGTTTATCTTTTTGATGTATTTCCCTCCATTCGTGCGGGGTGCATCCGTACAGCTGTTTGAAGCGCCTGGCGATGCTCTTGGTGTCGTTCTCCCCCAGCGAGAGGGCGATGTTGATCACCTGGTCCCCCGTATTCAGGAGCATTTCCGAGAAATGCTTTATCTTCAGGTCTGTGATATACTGGTAGATGGTCTGTCCCGTCACGCTCTTGAACCTCCGTTCGAGGAGCCTGCGGGACAACGCGACCTCGGCCGTCACGTCCTTGACCGAGATCTTCTTCTGGTAGTTCCTGTGTATGAACTGGACCGCCTTCTGGATCTGGTCGTCGTCCGTGGCGAAGGCGGCGGTGGACATGCGGCCGACTATCTTGACAGGATTCAGGACCACATCCTCGACCGGTGCCCCGGGGAAGGAGACCATGCGCTCGATGAGCTCCGCGGTCTTCCAGCCTCCTTCCTCTATGTCTACCGATATGCTGGACATTGTGGTGCTGCCCAGGTTGCATAGAAGTTCGTCGTTATCCACGCCCATGACCGACACTTCGGAAGGTATCTTCACTCCGGCTGAGTGGCAGGCTTCTATGAGGTTGTTGCCCTGGTTGTCGTCGCAGGCCATGATGCCTATGGGCTTGGGGATCATGCGCAGCCATTCCGCCATCTTGTCACGCTCATAGTACCACAGATGGTCGATGTCCTGCAGGTTGTAGGGATAGAATGAGTCGCCGAAGCCGGCTTCCTCCACTTCCCGGCGGAAGCCTTCGAGACGCTCGTCGGACCAGCAGACGTGGTTGAAGCCGAAGAAGCCGAAGTTGCGGAAGCCCCTGTCTATGTAGAAACGCGCGGCCATGCGTCCCGTCCCGATGTAATCCGCGGTGATGTTGGGGATGGAGGTGAAGCGTTTCTTGAAATCCTGCGCTACTGCGGCGATGCCGTTCTTGGCAAAGAGGCCGACGTCGTCGGTCTCCTCGAACTGCCCGATGACGGCGTCGGCGCCCCAGTCCTTTGCGAACCTGACCACGCCCGGAATTCCGATCTGCGCCTTGTACGCTGGAGGCATGCGGCATATTACCCACTGCTCCTTGGTGCGTGAATAGTCCACAATGCCCTTCAGCAGCTTGCGCGCGAAGGACTCCGTGAAGTCGGTTATGATGAGCAGGCGGAGCATGTCAATGGCGGTGGTAGGTTATTCCCAGGGACTCGTAGTAAGGATATTCGTGGTCGGTGACGATGCTGAAGAAGCGGTCGAAATCTTCGGTGAAGGCGGGGTCGTCGGATACCCTGGTGTCCTGCCAGGCCGGCGTGGCGTTCCACCCGCGCTCGAAGAGGCCGAGGGCCTTAGGGAAGATGTAATAGGTCACGTGGTCGAAGTTGCGCAATGTCTCCGCCCAGAGCTGGCCGGACACGCCTATGATGTTCCCGCGGGAATCCGGGAGCAGAGGGGTCTTCCCAGCGTCAGCCTGGGAAATGTCCGCGATCTCCCCGTAATCGTCCCAGCGCACCGAACGGTATATGTCGTACGGGAGGAGGGAGAAGGAACGCCTCTCGTCCACGTAGCCGCCCCAGTTGTGCCCGCGCTCGGTCTTGGAGGGGTTGTATGCGAAATCGAGGTAGCAGTTCGGGGCGCTCGAGATTACGACGGGTATCCCTTCGTCCGCGAACTGGTAAGCCAGCTCGTCGCGCCCATGCGAGACGGTCCAGAAGTTGGTGAAAGCCAGGTCCTTCTTAAGCCGCTCAAAGGTGGCAGGCTCCACTCCCTGGCAGATGTCCTGCCAGCCGGCTATCTTTATGCCCCTTTCCTCGGCAAGGTCCAGCACCCGGTTGATGTAGTAGTCCGTCAGCCAGGCGGTATCGGTCCTGCCGTTGGCCTCCATGAGGGCCCGGCAGGCCGGCGAGCCCGTCCAGGCGCCCTCAGGCACCTCGTCGCCGCCGATGTGGATGGCCTCGAGCGGAACGCCCGCCTCTTCATACATGGCGATGAGCCCGTCGAACACCTTGCCAATGAAGGCATAGGTGGAGGGGAGGGCGACGTTGATGACATTGTCGGTATAGTCCTGCACGGACTCGTATTCGGAAGTGTCTTCCGGTTCGGACAGCAGGTAAGTCGTGTCACCGGTGCGGGCGGCCCTGACCTCCATGGACTTGACCGCCGCGCGGGAGTGTCCCGGAGTGTCGAATTCAGGGATGACGCGTATGCCGGAGTCCCACGCGCACCGTAGTATCTCCACGAAATCTTCGTGTGAGTAGTATCCGTTGGCGGGCGACGCCTTGTCATCGCGGTCCAGCGAACCGCAGTAGGTGGGCTGCAGGGCGTCGGGCTCCTTTATGGAGCCGTCCTCCTGCAGCTCGGGGATGCCGCGGAACGCTCCGTAGGAGGTGAGCTCAGGGAGTCCGTCTATCTCTATGCGCCAGCCCTCGTCGTCGCCGAAATGCAGGTGCAGGCGGTTGACCTTATAATGGGCCAGGAGGCTTATCAGGCGTATCATGTCGTCCTTTTTCGTGAAATTGCGGCTGACGTCCAGCATGAGGCCGCGGTAAGGAAGGTCGGGCCAGTCTGTGATGACGCAGTCGGGCACGTTGAAATCACCGGAATTCTCCCTGAGCTTGGTCAGGGTGACGACGGCGTGTTCGGCGCCCTCCTTGTCCGCGGCCTCGATATGGATCTTCCCGTCCAGGGTTATCCGGTACCAGCCGGGGACCTGGCTGCTGTCATAAACGATGTCGTTGGGGGCAAGGTATTGGATGTTCGTGACGCCTTCATTCGTTTCCACCTGTTTCAGGCGGGGGATGATGTCAAAAACCCCCGTGGCGACATGGTTCCACGCGAAGGTCTTCACTTCCTCCGCCGGGAGGAAATTGTAAGACACTCCTACGGGACGGGCCTTCCCGCCCTTCTCCTGCAGGTAGAAGCCTTCCGGGGCCCGGCACTGGTTGGCCAGGGGACGGGCCTCATAGGCCAGGACCATGTCGGATCCGTCAGCCCCCTCGCCCGGGATGATGCGGTATAAGGTGCCGCTCACGTGCTCTATCGTGGCGGGGGAGCCCTCCTGCATCGTGACCGGGGTGCGGAACTGCCCGAACCAGATGGTCCAGTCAGTCCCTGCGGGAGGGTTCAGTATTTCAAGAGTATGCAGGGCCTTGCCGCTCTCCGGGTCGGTCCCGCCTTCGGTCCATACGATACGGCAGGGGGAGGAACACGCCGCACACAGCGCGCATGCGGACAAAACAAGGAGAAATGAACGTTTGACCTTCATTGTCAGTTTGTTTGAGTTGTCTGACGCAAATATGGCAAAAAAAACTAAACCGTTTCAATACATTGACGCAAATTGTGTGCTTAAATGCGCAAATTTGTATTTACAGTACAAATCTAATCAATAATTTTGCAAAACCACGACTATCTGTATCCTAATATGAAAAAGATATTTATCCTTTTCCTGGCTTTGGCCGCCTGCGCCTGCGGCAGGGAAAACTGGCTTGATGGCAGTTGGAAACTCTCACACGACGGTGGACGCGAGCGCCTCGAGACCATGGTCCCTTCGACCGTTGCCGGCTCGATGCATGCCGCCGGCCTCCTCGGAAAGGACCTGCTCGAAGGCAGGAATTATGAAAAGGCGGACAAATCCGTCTTCGACGGTACCTGGACCTATTCAAAGACCTTTTCCTCGAAGCCTAAGAAGGGTAGGCACACCGAACTGGTGTTCGACGGCCTGAACTACTATGCCGACATTTACTTGAACGGAAGACAAATAGCATCGTCGGACACTACCTTCGGACCGTTCATCCGCCGCACTTACGACATTACGGACCTCCTGAAAAGGCGTAACAAGCTGGAGGTGAAACTCCGCAGGGCACAGTCGGGCGACCTCAACATCGGCTTCGTTGACTGGAATCCCCGTCCGCTGGACGAGAGCATGGGCATAGTCCGTCCCGTTACGCTCCATGAGACGGGAGCCGTCTCTGTCGAGGACGTTTTCGTGATTCCCGATTTGGATACGGATACTTTCGGGTCGGCCGACCTCACGGTCCGCGTGACTCTCCGCAACAAGGAGGACCGTGCGGTCGATGCAGCCGTCAGCCTGGCCCTTGACGACTGCGGTACGGCGGCCGTTCCCGTCACCCTCGGCCCCGGCGAGACCAGGGACGTCACCCTGACCCCGTTCGACGTTCCCCTTCTCAGGGTCGAAAAACCCCGTGTATGGTGGACATATGACCTGGGTACCCCCGAGCTTTACTCCCTTGCCGTAGACGTGAATGAAAGCGGAAAGTCTTCGGACGGCAGGATTCTCAACTTCGGCATCCGCAAGATCGAGAGCCGCCTTACCCCGGAGGGTTACCGCCAGTTCACCCTCAATGGCCGCGACGTCCTGCTGAAGGGTGCCGGCTGGACCGACGATATCTTCTTGGAGGATACTCCGGAGTCTATCGAGCGCCAGGTCCGCTATGTCAAGGACATGAACCTCAACCTCATTCGTTTCGAGAACATTTGGGGTAAAGACGACACCGTGTACAATCTCTGCGACTATTTGGGACTGATGGCCCTGGTGGGCTTCAGCTGCCAGTGGGAGTGGGAGGACTACTGCGGCCTTCCCGAGGTGAAGGGCTACGGCTGCATCAACACCCCCGAGTCCGAGGCCCTGGCCGTCAGGTATTTCCACGACCAGGTCGTGCGCCTGCACAACCATCCTTCCGTAATCGCCTGGCTGACTGGCAGCGACCGCATCCCCAACCCAGGGCTTGAGGCGCGCTATCTTGCCATCTACGAGAGGGAGGATTACCGTCCGTATGTCTGCTCCGCCAAGAATCTCGAGAGCACTGCTGGCTGGTCGGGCACCAAGATGGAAGGCCCCTACGAGTACGTCGCTCCCGACTACTGGTACCTTGACAGGGACGCCGGCGGCGCCTTCGGCTGGAACACCGAGACCGGCATCGGAGCCAACCTTCCGCAGCTCGAGTCGCTGCGCAGGATGATTCCCGAGGATGCCCTCTGGCCGCTCTCCGACTCCTGGGACTACCATTGCACCGCATCCGGTTCCGCGATGAACTCCACCAAACAGCTCACTAAGACCATCGAAGGCCTATACGGCGGCTATGACGGCCTGGAAGACTATGTCCGCAAAGCCCACGCCGTGGATTACGACGGCACCCGCGCCATGTTCGAGGCCTTCCGCGTCCGCATGCCCCGTTCCACCGGCATCGTCCAGTGGATGCTGAACTCCGCCTGGCCTTCCCTGTACTGGCAGCTCTATGACTGGTACGGAGTCCCGACCGCCGGATATTATGGCACGAAAAAGGCCTGCGAGCCCGTCCAGATGATATTTGACTATGACGACAGGACCGTTTACGTCGTGAATGAAAGGCCGGATGACACCCCCGTCGCCCTCAAGGCCGGCGTCAGGGTGTATGACGCCTCATCGCGCCTGATCGGCGAGGACTCCCGCGACATCTATGCAGGCTACCGCGACGTGCTGCCGGTCTTCGACCTCTCCCGCTACGACGGCGAGCCGCATTTCGTGGCCCTCTCCGTCTCGGACGGCAGCGGCCTCCTCGCCGACAACTTCTACTGCATCGGCGCGAAGGACAACGAATATGAGTGGGGCAGGACCAACTGGTACATCACCCCCATCACTTCCTGGTCCGACCTTGGCTTCGCCTTCTCGCAGAGGCCCGCCGAGGTGGAGATGACTGTGGCCTGGGGCGAAGGCGAAGCCGAGGTGACGCTCACCAATAACTCAGACACCATTTCCTATATGAACATCCTGAAGGCGAAGGACGCCTCCGGGAACCTCGTGGTCCCGGCCATCTGGAGCGACAACTTCTTCCCGCTCGAGCCGGGACAGAAAAAGACGGTGACCTGCCGGGTCGCCGGCAACGTGCACATCGAATTGGACAACTGAAACCATAAATCGACTTCTAAAATCAACTAACTCAAAATCAGTAACATGAAAGCCATCAAGACCCTTTTGATCCCTTTGATGCTGTCTGTGGCGCTGAATCTCGGCGCCCAGAACCTGACGGTCAAGGGAACGATCACAGACGGTGCTACCGGGGCTCCCGTCCCGTACGCATCGGTCGTCGTCAAGGGTACGACGACGTGGACTACGGCGAATGCAGACGGCCAGTACACGATCGAGGCCCCTGCCAGCGGAATTATTTCCGTGGGCATCCTCGGCTATGTGGACGCTGAAGTCGCCATCGAATCGCGCAGTGTCGTTGACATCGTCCTCCAGCCGGAGCTGGACCAGCTCTCCGAGGCGGTGGTCATCGGATACGGTGTCCAGCAGAAGAAACTCGTCACCGGCTCGACCATCCAGGTCAAGGGCGACGAGCTTGCCAAGCTCAGCACGACCTCTGCCCTCAACGCCCTCCAGAGCCAGAGCCCGGGTGTCTCCATCACTCAAAACTCCGGCCAGCCGGGACGCGGCTACAAGGTCAACATCCGCGGTATCGGCACCATCGGCGACTCCGAGCCCCTCTACGTCATCGACGGTGTGGCCGGCGGTGACATCAACGCCCTGAACCCCAACGACATCGAGTCCATCGACATCCTCAAGGACGCTGCTTCCGCCGCCATCTACGGCGCCCGCGCCGCCAACGGTGTCGTGCTCGTCACCACCAAGCAGGGCAAGGAAGGCCGCATGGTCGTCTCCTATGACGGCTACGTGGGCTCCCAGTACATCGCCAAGATGCCCGACATGGTGGATGCCAAGGAGTACATGCAGCTCTACAACCTCGCCCGCCAGAACTCCGGTGTCGCCACCGTCGACTTCGCCTCCGTGCTGCCCGCCGACCTTTACCAGTCGATCATGAACGGCAGCTGGACGGGTACCAACTGGGTTGAGGAGATGTACAACAAGGGTGCCCGCACCCAGAACCACTCGCTCAACATCGCCGGCGGCTCCGCCGAAAACAAGATTTCCATGGGTCTCTCCTACACCTCCCAGGACGGTATCCTCGGCTGGAACGAGATCGAGCCCATGAACGCAAAGTACAGGAGGTACACCTTCCGCATCAACAGCGACAACGTCGCCATCAAGCGTCACAACCTCGACGTCCTCAAGATCGGCGAGACCCTCAACTTCAGCTACGGCCAGAACAGCGGCATCGGCGAGGGCGACATCTATGAGAGCTCCCTGCACGACGCCATCGGCGCCAACCCGCTCCTTCCCGTCTATACCAAGGACGCCCAGGGCAATATCACCGGCTTCTACGACGAGGCCGCCAAGGAGGCTGCCGGATGGAACTTCTTCAGCGACGCCAAGCACCCTATCGGCCTTGACTACTACAACCGCGGCCGCAACCTCGAAAGGTTCTACTCGTTGCACGCCAGCGTATATGCCGAGCTCCAGCCGATAAAGAACCTCAAGTTCAGGAGCCAGTTCGGTTTCCGCATGTCCGGATCCTCAAACCGCAGCTACAAGATGATCTACGCCCTGAACGCATCGCAGTACAACGTCAACGACCAGGTGACCCAGAGCCTCAAGCTCAACCACCGTTACACCTGGGAGAACACGGTTTCCTATCACTTCGCCTCCGATGACCACGTGTTCGACACCGTGCTCGGACAGTCCATCGAGAAGTGGGGCTTCGGCGAGAGCCTGAAGGCCTCCGCGATGAACAGCATCTTCCCGAACGATTTCACCCGCGCATGGATTTCCAACACCAAGCCGGCCCTGATCAACCAGATCTCCGCCTCCGGCTCCCCGTCCTCGCAGGGCGCCCTCGCGTCCTTCTTCGGACGTGTCAACTACAGCTTCCGTGACACCTACCTGTTCTCCGCCACGGTCCGCGCCGACGGTTCGTCCAACTTCGCCCGCGGCCACCGCTGGGGCATCTTCCCTTCCGTGTCGGCCGGCTGGATCATCTCCAACGAGCCCTTCATGGAGGGTACCGACGGCTGGCTGGACTTCCTGAAGCTCCGCGCCAGCTGGGGCCAGAACGGTAACGCCAGCATTGACAATTTCCAGTACCTGACCACCATCTCGCTGTCCAGCAGCGCTGGTTACTACTTCGCCAACAAGGGAACCCTCTCGACCGGTGCCAAGCCCGGCGTCCTCGCCAACCCCGACGTAAGCTGGGAGACCTCCGAGCAGACCAACGTCGGTCTCGACGCCCGTTTCTTCGGCTCCAGGCTCGGCCTCACCGTCGACGCCTACATCAAGGACACCAAGGACTGGCTGGTCCAGGCCCCTATCGCGGCGGTGTACGGCTTCTCCGCCCCTTACGTGAACGGTGGTGACGTCCGCAATTCCGGTATCGAGGTCTCCCTCGACTACGGCAAGCACACCGGCGAGTTCACCTACGGAGTCAAGCTCAACGGCTCGTACAACAAGAACATCGTCACCCGCATCGCGAACGCCGAGGGCATCATCCACGGCGAGGACGACGTCCTCAGCCAGGGTACCTCCGAGATGTACCGCGCCCAGGTCGGCTATCCTATCGGCTACTTCTACGGCTACAAGACCGCAGGCGTCTTCCAGAACCAGGCAGAGGTGGACCGTACCGCCGCCAAGTATGAGGACGCCAAGCCCGGCGACCTGATTTTCGTGGATACCGACGGCGACGGCAAGATCACCGAGGAGGACCGCACCATGATAGGCAATCCCCATCCCGACTTCACCGCGGGTCTCAACCTGTGGATGGCTTGGAAAGGCTTTGACTTCAACGTCACCGGTTACGGCGCGTTCGGACAGCAGATCGCAAAGTCCTACCGTTCGTTCTTCGACCGTCCTACCGACAGCTACACCCGCGACCTGCTGAACTGCTGGAGCGGCGAGGGCACTTCCAACCGCCTGCCTCTCTGGACCACCTGCGCCGACCGCAACTGGTCCAACATCTCCGACATCTACATCGAGAACGGCGACTTCTTCAAGGTCTCCAACGTCACTCTCGGCTATGACTTCGGCCGCCTGATGAGGAGCAACCTCATCAGCAAGTGCCGCCTCTATTTCACTGCCCAGAACCTCCTGACCATAACCAAGTACTCGGGAATGGATCCGGAGATCGGCTACGGTTTCGACGAGGACTGGGTGTCCGGCATCGACCTCGGTTACTATCCGAGCGCCCGTACCTTCCTCGTGGGTGTCAACATTCAATTCTAGTCTGCCATGAAAACGATAATGAAATACCTTTCGGCCCTCGTCCTGGGCTCCATGCTTTTCGCAGGCTGCGAGAACTTCCTCGACACTGTGAGCTACACCGAGAGCAACACCAGTAACTTCCCCGCATCGGAGACCGATGCCCTCCAGCTGGTCACGGGTATCTACAGCGTCCTCAACCAGGCCGCTTACGAGCCCAGCGCCCACTCGTTCATCGCCAACCTGACGGCTTCCGACGAATGCTTCGGCGGCGGCGGACAGGACGACTATGAGATCCAGGCCTACGACCACCTTCTCTACTTCGAGCCCAACGCCCAGCTGGACTACTGGGAGCCCTACTATTCCGGCATCACCAGGGCCAACATGGCCATCGCCAACCTCGACAAGGTCGAGAACGAGGAACTGCGCAACCAGCTCTTCGGCGAGGCTTACTTCCTCCGTTCATACTTCCTCTATGACCTTTCGCAGCAGTTCGGTGAGATTCCGCTCGTTTCCGCCGTTCCCAATTCCGTGAGTGAGGCTTCCGAGTATCCCGCTCCCGGTACCACCGAGGAAATCTACGGAACCATCGCCGCCGGCCTCCAGAAGGCCATCGCGATCATGCCTTCCAAGCCCTGGGACCAGTGCGTCTCCGGCCTGAGGCATGTCACGAAGTGGGATGCCGAGGCCCTGCTCGCCCGCGTGTATCTCTTCTACACCGGCTTCTACAGCGACAAGGAGGGCAAGAGCATCACCACCTTGCCCCTCGTCGACCTTGAGACCGGAGAGCTCACTTCCGGCACCATCGGCAAGGACGAAGTGGTCAGGGGACTCGAGGACTGCATCGCCAACAGCGGCCATAAGCTCGCCTCCGATTTCCGCCTGATGTGGCCTTACATGAATTCTGCCACCAAGGCCGACTACAAGTACGCCCAGAGCGTGGCCGGCACCTGGCTCACCGACGACGTCAACCCCGAGGAGATGTTCAGCATCTGCTTCTCCAACGTAGCCGAGTCCTCTCGCAACCGCAACAAGTTCGACCAGTACCTCGGCGTGCGCAAGCGCTCCCACTATGAGGTGAACGCGTTCCCGTTCAGCCGCGGCTACGGCATGGCCACCGTCAACCCTTACGTCTGGGAGCAGTGGGAGAAGGACGAGCCCGGCGACATCCGCAAGGCCGCTTCGATCTATTACATCTACGACGAGATGGAGGACGCCGACAAGGACTACACCTGGGGCAACGACCAGCAGATGGAGGAGACCGGCTTCTGGCAGAAGAAGTATCAGGCCTACGGCGCCATGGTCAACGGCAAGTTCTTCTATGAGTTCTCGTCCGTTCCCGAGTACGGCGGCTCCGGCAGCGACCTCGGCCGCGGACACTCCCTGCAGAACGTGCAGATCATCCGTTTCGCCGACGTGCTCCTGATGCACTCCGAGCTCACCGACGGCAAGGTCATCTACAACGGCAAGAGCGGCATGAACGCAGTGCGCGCACGCGCCGGCCTGCCTGACAAGGCCTACAGCGTGGACGCCCTGCGCAAGGAGCGCCAGCACGAGCTCGCCTTCGAGGGTATCCGCTGGGCCGACATGCGCCGCTACGGCAAGGCCTACTGCATCGCCGCCCTCCAGACCCAGCTTGGCCAGCCCATCAAGAACAACAGTGCTGCGACCGTGATGAAGGACCAGGGCGTGGGCTACAAGGCCCGTTACGAGGCCACCTGGGGCTTCCGTCCCTTCCCTCAGTCCGAGATCAGCCTGTCCAACGGCGTCCTCAAGCAGAACGAGGGCTGGACAGACCCTTCGACGGCACAGTATACTAATTGGAAATAATCCGCTGGTTTTATAATTTGGTTGGAACGGCGCCGCAGTTTCCCGTCACGGGGGCTGCGGCGCCTTTTTTTGCACGGAATGACAATCCGGCCACCCCGGGTGTAGCGGAGGGTCTTGCCTGAGTAAGGAAAAGATTGTACCTTTGAATGGAAAGACATTATCAGACACGATATGAGAAAGTTCGTTTCAAGCTTGCTGAAGGTGCTGGCGGCGGTGACGGTCATCGGGGCGATGGCTGCTTGCGGGCCGAAGGAGGACCCCGTGGTGGCGGTCACCGGCATCTCCCTGAATCCGAGTTCGGTTTCCCTTGAGGTGGGCGGCACGGCCAGCCTGTCCGCAACGGTGACGCCCTCCAACGCCACTGACAAGACCGTCACGTGGTCCAGTTCGAACGCCGGTGTGGCTTCGGTCGCCGGCGGCGTCGTGACGGCCGTGGCCGAAGGCTCGGCCACCGTCACGGCCACAGCCGGCGGCAAGTCCGCGAAGTGCGAGGTCAAGGTCACGGCCAAGACCGTCGCCGTGACCGGCGTGAGCCTGAACAAGACCAGCCTGGCGCTCAACCCCGGCGCGTCGTTCCAGCTGGAGGCCACGGTGACCCCTGCCAATGCCACGGACAAGACCGTGAAATGGACCAGCGGCGACGCTTCCAAGGTCACGGTCGAGAACGGCCTGGTGAAGGCTGTGAGTCCCGGGACCGTCACGGTCACCGCCTCCGCGGGCAGTGCCAGCGCCAAGTGCGAGGTGAAGGTGCAGCTCCCCGGCTCGAACGAGGGATTTGAATACGAGGATCTGAAATAAAAGGGAGGAAGAGCGATGAAAAAGTACATTTACATCCTTTCGGCCATTGCAGCGGCCGTTGCCTGCTCCCCCCAGGAGATGCAGCTTCCGGATGACACCGGAAACGGCGGAGAGCTTACCCTGAACGCCTTTTTCGAGGACATCCCAACCAAGTCCACCCTCGTGGACGGGACCAAGGTCTACTGGGTCCCGGGAGACGAGATAAAGGTCTTCGCCGGCAATTCCTCCGCCCGTTTCACCACCGACATCAAGGAGAATTCGGCCGAGTGCGGTTTCACCGGCAATATCGGCAAGGCGGACAAATACCTTGCCCTCTATCCCTATAAGGACGACGCCTCATATGACGGAAGCGTCATCAAGGCGACCCTTCCGGCCACGCAGGATGGCGTGGAAGGCAATGTCGCGAACGGGTATCTCTACAGCGCCGGAGTATCTTCGGCGGACGGAAGCATCCGCTTCCGCAACCTCGTCAGCGGCATCTGTTTCTCGGTCAAGAGCGAAGGCGTCGCGTATGTCGAGCTCCGTGGCAATGACGGCGAGGTGATCGCCGGGGGCTTCAAGGCTACCGTCGGCGACTCCTCGGTGAAGGTCGAGGCCGCATCCACTGACGGCGACAAGGTCATCCGGCTCAACGCCCCCGGCGGGTCTTTCAGGCCCGGAGTCAATTACTATATCGTCTGCATCCCTACCGTATTCGAGAAAGGCATCACCCTGAACATGGTCAAGGAGGATGAGAGGGTCGCGCAGCTCAAGCTCGACCGCAAGGTGGACCTGAAGCGTTCGGTATTCGGCCGTATCTCCTCCGCCGACGAAGGCCTGGCGTACAGGGCGGGAGGATTCCCCGAGGGCGAGCTTCCCCAGGACAACGAGATATGGTACACTACCGCCGACAAGAAGCCCATTACCAATGTCGAGAACCAGTCCGGATACAGCCTGGTGTCCCACACGTTCGAGAACGGCATGGGCGTGCTCCGCTTCGGCGGTCCCCTGACCCGCTTCGACATCCTCACCTACGTTTCGGAAGACCTTGAGAGGCTTACGGGCATACTGGTCCCCGATTGTGTGGAAATCATAGGAAGCCAGGTCTTCTGGGAGGTGCCCATGGTCACTGAATTCAGGGTGCCCGCATCCTTGAGGGTGACGGCTCCATTTACGTGCTACAAGCAGATGGCCCTGGAGCGCTTCTACGGCAACCATGTGTCGGAAGACGAACGCTGCATCGTCATCGACGGTATCATATACGCTTTCGCTCCGGCAGGTATCTCTCATTACGAGATCCCTTCAGGAACCGTCATCATAGGGGAAGGGGCGTTTGCGAACACCAAGGAACTCAAATCCGTCGTCATTCCATCTTGTATAACGACTATGGAACGGAGCTGCTTCAGCGGCTCTTCGATTGAATCAGTCACGATCCCGGCTTCGGTCAAGTCCATGGACCTGTATTCATTCCTATCGTGTCACAACTTGAAGAACCTCATTGGCGACAGCCCCTTCATATCGAAGGACCGCAAGTATCTTTTCGATCCTTATGCGATGTATCCGAACACGCTGTTCTATTTTGCGGGCAGGGACGACACTTCCTACGAGATTCCGGAGGGCGTAATGGCAGTTTCCAATTATGCTTTCGACGGTTGTGAGAACCTCAGGAGCGTTACTTTCCCGAAAAGCCTCGTCAACGTTTCCGGGGAAGCATTCTCCGACTGCGTCAACCTGGAGAATCTTTACGGCCCCTATACCACCTCCGACCATAAGGGTCTGGTCAATTACGGGACATTGCAGTTCGTCGTTCCCACCCTCAGCGGAGACTACGTGGTTCCGGACGAGGTCACCGCTCTCGGAGGCCATGTTTTCGCAAGCAAGCCCGGTCTCCGTTCCGTCACGATGGGTGACCAGGTGAAGGATATCGGGATGTATGCCTTCGCGTTCAGCCATGAACTCAGGAGCGTCACCCTGTCCGCCAACCTGGTTTCAATGGGGTACAATCCCTTCCAGTTCTGCGACAAGCTGGAATCTGTCTATTTCAGGAGCATACTGCCTCCAGCCTGCGCTTCCATCGAGGATACCGGGAACCCGTTGGTAACCTTCTATGTCCCTTCCAAGTCATACATGATATACACCTCCGACGCTGTATGGAAACCATATCGGGAAGTAATGAAACCGTTTGATTATACGGACCTTCCCGAGCCTGATTTCTATATCTCGGAAGACTACTCCAAGGATGGCGAAGTGACGGAATACCAGAAGGCATCGAAGGGTAACGGCATCGATATCGTTTTCATCGGCGACGCCTACTCCGACCGCCAGATCGCGTCAGGCATGTATCTCGGCGATTTGGAGGCATGCATCGAGGAATACTTTGCGGTGGAGCCGTACAAGTCGTTCCGCGAACTGTTCAACATCTATATCGTCACTGCCGTATCCGCGACTGAAGGTTACAGCCACGGCGGACGAAGCCTCGGAACAGTCTTGCTTAACGGTACGGCCATGGAAGGCAATGACGAAAAATGCTTGGAGTTTGCCCGCAAGGCCGTCGGGGACGACAAGCGGATGGACGAGGTGCTTGTAATCGTTTGCGGTAACCAGGACCTCGATGGCACTGTCAGACTGTGCGGAACCTGTTACTTCTATTATCCCGAAGTGACGGCGGGACGTGATTTCGCCTGCGGCCCCGCAGTGACCTATTTCCTGAAAATGGACAGGAACTTCAGCGAAACGGGAAAGGTCCTCCGCCATGAGTCCGGCGGCCACGGATTCGCCAAGCTGGCGGACGAGTACCATTATTCAGGCAACCTTTCGGTCACTGACAGGGAGTTGATAAGGGAGCGTTCCCGCAACATGTGGTACTCCAACGTGGACATTACTTCCGATCCCGGGGAAGTGAAATGGGCGCGGTTCCTTGCCGATCCACGCTACAAGGACGAGGTCGGTATATATGAGGGAGGTTTCACCTATATGTACAACGTATGGCGTCCTTCCGAGAACAGCATCATGAACGACAACGAGGGCGGCTTCAACGCCCCGTCACGCTATACCATCTGGTACAGGATCCACAAGCTGGCCTACGGCAAGGACTGGAACGGCACCTACGAGGACTTCGCGGCATACGATGCCGTCAATAGGAAGAAGGCCGGTGCGGCAGCGCACACCGGCCCTCTGAAGGCTGCCGTCCGTCAGGCTCCGACGGGCTCCGCGCCGGTAGTGACCGGCCGCACATGGAGGGAGGCCGGAAAGTAAAGGCCTACTTCTTCTGCCACTTGAGCTGGCCCTTCATGCCGGCGGACCAGTATTTCATGCCCTCCGTCGGCTCGTAGTCCCAGCTCTTGATCTTGGCGCCGCCCCAGGTGGGGTCGTACACCCATATGCACCAGCCCATGTCCTGCTCTTCGAGATAGGACAGGATCTGGTTGCCGTAGAACTCCTCGTCATCGTAGTCGATGGTCTGGTTCCCGCGTACGTCTGATCCGAACTCGGTGGCGAAGACAGGGTAGGTGGCGGCGACGAAGCCCCAGTCGCGCTCCCACTTGGGCTTCCAGGGCTGGGTGACCTTGTTGGGATAAGGATGGGTGGTGTAGCCGATGTTCTGCGCGTTGATGGGGTTCTCATGGACCGGGGTGAGGTCGTATGCCCAGTCGAAGCCGCCGACCAGCACGGTCGTCTCGGCGTCATAGCCGCGGATGACGGCTATCATGTTCTCCACCAGCGTTTTCCATTGAGCCCATGTGCAGACGCCGAGCTGCCCGCGGTAGGTCGTCGGCTCGTTCAGGAGCTCGTAGAAGGCCACGGTGTTGTTGCCGCTGAAACGCTGGGATATCTTCCTCCAGAAATCGTAGGTCTCCTGCTTGGTGGTGACGTACATCGGGTCCTGCCACATCTCCATCTCGAGGTTGCCGATGGTGTGCCAGTCGAGCATCACGTAAAGGCCCAGTTCGGTGCACCACTGCACCATCTGGTCGAGCATGGCCATGTACGCCTTCGGCGTGCGCTCGCGCCAAGCCACGGGGTGGATGGGGACGCGCACTATGTTGGCTCCCAGGTCCTTGACATGCTGGAAATGCTCCTTGTTCCAGTGGCCCTGGCGCTCCACCTTGTCCGGGTCGGAGATGGCTATGCCGCGGAACTGGACGACCTTGCCGTCGTCGGCGGTCACGAATTTGTTGCCCTGAACGGTGATGCGGGGCATGGTCTTGATGTCATAACTGATGGTCCTGCGCTCCCAGGGTTCGCCGTCGTACCAGGGGCGTTCGTTCTGGGCTAAAAGGCCTGCGGACATTGCCGCCAGGCAGAGGACGAGGGTAAGGATTCTTTTCATGGTATAAGGTTTTAAGCGGATATCAGAGGGTGGCGCCGAAGCGGAAGATGAGGCAGCAGTACAGCGTGTCGCTGCCCGGGACGGAGGGGTCGGAATGGAAGGCGTGCCCGTACTGGAGACGGTAGCTGAAGTTGCGGTCGGCGCTCAGCATGTGGGAGAAGCAGAGCTGCGCCTGCGTGGTAACCGTGAGGGGGTCCGACAGGTCCGTCTGGAAACGGTCGCAGCGCGCGGACAGCGCCATGGACGGCCTGAACCAGCATCCGCCGAGGGCGGAGAAGCCGTCGCTCCGCAGGCCGTCGGTGACGCCGAATATGTTCTCGGAACGGACGAACCACTTTCCGTCGTCGTACCAGAAACCGGTGCTGATGCGGTCACGGACGAGCTTTTCCTCGCCGTAACGCCCGACCATCGCGCCCAGCGAGACCTTCCAGCGGCGCGCGGGCTGGAGCACGACGCGCCCCTGGAAGTCCTTGGCGCCGTTGTCGTCCCTGAACGAATAGCCGTTGCCGTTGAAGAGCCCCGCCACGACGCTGAGCACGCTGTAGCCTCCGTCGCGCGGCCAGAAGGAGCCCTCGACTGCAAGCCCGCAGTCGCGGCTGCGGGAGTTGCGCCCGCTCAGGTCCTTGGAATAGCCTCCGAGGTACGATGCCGCCTGCGAGAAGCCCACGGCTTCGAGCGTACGCGGCGAGTAGGTGGTCTCCAGGAGGAAGGGCATGCGCTGTATGCCGGCCCGTACGCGGAGCGCGTTCACGGGCCGCCATACGAGCTCGCAGCCCATAACCTTTTTTTGTATCACGTCGAAGGATACGGAGGTCTCCACCGCGGTCCCGCGCCCCAGCGTGGCCGACAGTGCGGACAGGACCGAGAAACGCCCTTCATAAGCGCCATGGTCATAAACGCCTGTGAGGTAGGTCGATGCCGACAGTTCCGGATGCAGCCAGCCCGAAGCCTCCTGCGCATGCAGGAAGGGCAGTCGCAGGAGCAGGAGAAGCATTGCCGGAAGTAAGCGGACAGATTTCATGATGTGGCGGCTACAGTTTCGTGCGAGTTCAAATTTACCGAAATACCCTGATTCAAACAAGTGTGGAGCAGCCTGGATACGCGTTTTTTTGGAAATTCGGGGAATTGTACGTATATTTCAAGGCTTTTTTGCAGTAAAACCACGAAAAGAAAACTGAAATGGCCAAAAAAACATTCCTCGAAAGGATCAGCGACCTGACCAAGATCTCGCAACGCGCCAATTTCGCAAAAGTTGACAAGCATATCTCGGAGCTCAAGTACGAGACTCACTTCGAAGACCTCGCCGCCGCCCGTTTCACCTGCCGCTCTTATACCGACAGGCCCGTGCGTCTCGCCAAGGTGAACAAGATCCTCGACGTGGCAAGGCTCGCGCCTACCGCTGCCAACCTCCAGCCGGTGCACGTCTGGGCGATTACCACCCCCGAGGCTCTCGAACGCCTGCACAAGGTGCACGACGCGTTCGGCGCCCCCGTCGTCTTCATGGTCGGTTCCAAGGCCGAGGAGGCCTGGGTGCGCAGCTTCGACGGCAAGAATGCCGCCGACGGCGACGCCGCCATCGTTGCAACCCATATCATGCTCGAAGCTTTTGACATGGGCCTCGGCGGCGCCTGGATCGCCTCCTTCGATCCCGCCAAGGTCGCGGAGCTTTTCCCCGAGACCGCAGGGTACGAGGTCTCCTTCCTGCTTGCCATAGGCCATCCCACGGACGACGCCGAGCCCACCGCCCGCCACTACGTCCGCAAGTCCCTCGAAGAGTTCAGCACCGTCCTTTAGAAGTACTTCTTCTCCTCGCGGTCCAGGGCTATGAAGATGAAAATCAAGATCGTGAAGGCCCAGAGCGAGGAGCCTCCGTAGGACAGAAGGGGCAGGGGTATGCCGATGACGGGCATCAGTCCTATCGTCATTCCGACATTGATGAAGAGGTGCATGAAGATGCAGCTCGCCACGCAATAGCCGTAGATCCTGGTGAAGGATTCACGGCTTTTTTCTGCGTCCGATATGATGCGGGATATCAGGAATACGTAGAGGAGGATGACCACGGCGCAGCCGACGAAGCCCCATTCCTCGCCCACGGTGCAGAAGATGAAGTCGGTGCTCTGCTCCGGCACGAAGCCGTAGGTGGTCTGCGTGCCCTGCAGGAAACCCTTTCCGAACAGGCCGCCCGAACCGATGGCGATCTTGGACTGGTTGACGTTGTAGCCCACGCCGGCGAGGTCCTCCTTCATGCCCAGCAGAACCTCGATGCGGGCGCGCTGGTGGTCCTGGAGCACGTCGTTGAAGAGGAACTCCGTCGAGAAGGTCAGCAGGACTCCGAGGACGAAGGCGCCGATGGCGGCCCAGAGGTACATGTGCTTGTCGCGGTAGGCCCTGACCATGCAGACGGGCAGCGCGAGGCCGCAGACGGCCAGCAGCAGGTACATGGGCTTGAACTTGAGCAGGACGGTCCAGCGGCCGGCCGCGCCCGTGATGGCGTCGGCCACCGACGGGTCGACGGACCCGAGGAGCGCCCCGCCGGGCACCAGCCATTCGCACACCCAGGTCCAGATCCGGGGCAGGAAGGCGAAGAAGAGTATCGGCAGGCCGCAGCGCTTGATCCAGGTTCCGAAGCGCCCCGTGTGCATGAAATATCCCAGCGTGACGACTGCCGCCAGCACCAGTATGGAAGTGTACGGCGATGCCGTCAGCGTAAGTATGAACAGGAGGATGCACATGCCGGCGATGGCCAGGAGCCATCCGGTCAGCCCCTCGCGGTAGAGGACGAACAGGAAACCCACATAGACGAGCGCCGAGCCCGTCTCGCTCTCGGCCACGATGATGAGCATCGGCAGGCCGATGATGAGCGCGATGGTGAGGAAATCCTTGGCCTTGCCTATCTTGAAGCCAGGCTTGCTCATGGTCGCCGCCAGCAGCAGCGACGTCGTAATCTTCGATATCTCGGCCGGCTGGAACTTCACCGGGCCCAGTTCGAACCAGGAGTGCGAGCCCTTGACGTCCTTCGAGAGGAATATCACCAGCACAAGCAGAACTCCCACCAGCACGTACGATGGTATGGATATGACCTCCCACAGCCTTGGGTTGAGGACGAAGAGGATGAGGGCGGCGAGCCCCAGCGAAGTTATTATCCAGATGAACTGCTTGCCGCTGCGGGCGGTCCAGTCGAAGATGCTCGCCGGCTCTGACGAATGGATGGAAGCATAGATGTTGATCCACCCGATAAAGACAAGTATCAGGTAGTAGATGACCAGTCTCCAGTCCACGGCCTGTTTCAGGCCCCTCTTGTATTGACTCCCGGGCTCGTGCATCTCTCTAATCGGTTTTCACCCTTGACATGAGGTCGGCGTTGAGGATGCGGTCCTCCACGTATTTCCTTTCGGGACGGATATCCCCGGTAAGGTATTTTTCCACCATCAGGGACGCGATGGGGCAGGCCCAGGTCGCGCCGAATCCGGCGTTCTCGATGTATGCCGCAATCGCGATCTTCGGGTCGTCCTTGGGCGCGAAGCAGATGAAGACGGAATTGTCGGCGCCGCGCGGGTTCTGAGCCGTACCGGTCTTGCCGCAGACGTCCAGGCCCGGGATGGCGGCGGCGAAGGCCGTGCCGCCCGCCGCGCCGCCGCCGTTCACCGCCATGTACATGCCGTTGATGACCTTCTTGAAATTGGTCGTGTCGACGAGGGGGTACTGGCGCTCGCGGAACTTGTCGTCTATGGTGACGTTCTGGGAGTCCTTGACGATGTGCGGGATGATGTACCAGCCGCGGTTGGCCACGGTGGCGCAGAGGTTGGCGATCTGGAGCGGCGTCACGCCTATCTCACCCTGTCCGATGGACAAGGAGATGATGGTCTGGAAGCGCCAGCCGCGCCGGCCGTATATCTTGTTGTAATAGGCGGAGGTGGGGATGTTGCCGCCGAGTTCGGAGGGGAAGTCGCTGCCGAGCTTGCGGCCGAAGCCGAAGCTCAGCACGTAGTCCCTCCACTTGTCGAAGGCATCCTGGATGGAATCATACCTCTTGTTTTCCAGGATGTTGCGGAACACGTAGCAGAAATAGCCGTTGCAGGAGGTGGCGATGGCGTCCAGCAGGGCAAGGGGGGAGGCGTGGCCGTGACAGCCGAGCTTCCGGCCGTTGCCGTAAGGGAATCCACTGTAGCAGGGATACTTGTCCGAAGGCTGCAGGACCCCTTCCTCCAGGCCTATCAGGCCGTTCACGAGCTTGAACACCGATCCGGGAGGGTAGGAAGCCATCACGGTACGGTTGAACATCGGGCGGTAGGGGTCGTTGATGAGGTCGTTGTAATGCTGGCCTATGTCGGCGAGCTGGTCCACGCTGATGCCGGGGCTGGAGACCATGGCGAGGATCTCGCCGGTCGCCGGCTCGATGGCGACGACGCTGCCCACCTTGTTCTGCATCAGGAGCTGCCCGTAATTCTGCAGCTGTGCGTCGATGGTGGTGACGATGTCGTTCCCCGGGACGGCCTCCATGTCCATCTCGCCGTCGTTGTAGGCGGTCTGGATCTGGTTGTGGGAGTCGCGCAGGTACACGTGATAGCCTTTGACACCCCTGAGGTCCTGCTCGCGGGCGGCCTCGATACCGGTCCGGCCTATGTAATCGCCGGACTTGTACTCGCCCGGGTGCTGCTTGATGTAGTCGGCGTCCACCTCGGACACATATCCCAGGAGGTTGCCTCCGGCGTCTATCGGATAGTCGCGTATGCTGCGCATCTGTCCCTTGAAGCCGGGGAACTTGTACTGGATCTCCGCGAACTTCATGTAGGTTTCCGGAGGGACCTGCTTGATCATGGTCTGCGACTGGTAGCCTATGCTGCTCCGGTACCTGCGGTAATAGTCCATCCTGTCGCGGATGAACTGTACGTCCACGTCGAGCGCCGTGGCGAGGGCGAGGGTGTCGAAGGCCTTCACCTCGCGGGGCGTCACAATGATGTCGTAGGCCGTCTTGTTGCCGACGAGGATGTCCCCGTTGCGGTCGTAGATGATGCCGCGTGTGGGATAGATGGTCTCATAGACCATGGAATTGTTCTCCGAGCTCTTCTTGTACTCGTCGTGGACGATCTGGATGGAGAAAAGCTTGGCCAGAAGGATGGCGACCACCACCCCGAGGCCGGCCAGAAGCTTGTTTTTCCTGCTGAAATCCATACCCTACCTCCTGGCGACGCCCGTGCGCTCCGGCGCAAGTATGCCGGCGACAAGCAGCGAGAGCAGGTAACCTCCCGCGAGCGAGGCCGCGAAGCGCAAACCACTGAACCAGAGCGGCCTGGTGCCGGCGCCGTCGGCCCAGATGTAGATGATCAGGAACAGGGACTGTGCCATGATGATGGCGACGGACATTTTCCACAGGCCCTGCCTGGGGATGGAGATGTCCTCCTTGCGGGCGAAGACCTCGTCTCCGAAGACCAGGCGGATGATGCCCAGGCGGCAGAAGGCGACGGGCACCAAGGCTAGCACGTTGAGGCCCGTGAGACCGTCCGAAAGCAGGTCGACGGCAAGACCGGTGGCGAAGGCTATGAAGAGGGCCGCGACCGTGCCGCGCTTGATCGGGATCAGGAGTATCATGGCGGGCAGGATCGACAGCATGACGTACTGCGAAAGCCTGAAGAAATTGGCTATGCAGACCTGCACCAACAGCAGGATGAGGAAGTGGATCAGGAATCTCGTGTCTTTCATGGCCTACTCCTCCCCTTCGTTTTCTAGGTTCTCAAGATACATGATCTCTTCCCTGCCGGCGTTGGACACCACCGTGACGTAGCGGAGCGCGGTGAAGCTCTGGAAGAGGTCCACCTGGATCTCGTTCACCGCACCGTTCACCACCTTTGACGACCCGGCTATGCCGAGGGGGATGTCCGGAGGGAACAGGATGGAGCTGCCGCTGGTCCAGACGGTGTCGCCGGGGGCATACTTGTACTGGAGCGGGATGTCCCTGAGGACAGCCCCGTCCATGGAGATGCCGTCCCAGGTCAGCGGGCCGACGGCGCCTTCGTTCCCGAGGCGGGCGCTGATGCTGACCCCGGTGTTCATGAACGACAGGCCGTAGGAGTAGTGCTTCTCCACCGCATCGACGATGCCGACGATGCCGGAGGCGGTGATGACGCCCGACTGGGGCCGCACACCGTCCTCATAGCCCTTGTTCAGGATGAAATAGTTGTGCTGCTTGTTGCGGCTGATCTTGACTATGCTGGCAGGAACGTGGTCGTAGCCGGCGAAGACCATGGTGGTGTCGGTCAGGAGGCCGTTCTCCATGGCTTTCTGGACCTTGTCCTGGCTGCGCCTGAGAGACTCCGTGAGCATGGCGTTCTCCGCGGCCAGCTTTTCATTCTCCGTACGGAGCGAGAAATAGTGCCCTATGCTGTCGAATCCGCCCCAGACCCAGGCCATCACGCGGTGCGAGGCCTTGGTAACCCATATGTCCTGGAGGCTTCCGGAATGCTTGAGCATGCTCAGCGCGGCGATCTCCATGAGAATGAAGACTACCGTGCTGATGACTTTGGCCCATGTTTTCCGCTCGTCGACCATTCTACCTCATGAGGAAAGAATAGTTCTCGGTGTTCTTGAGAGCGATGCAGGTTCCGCGCGCCACGGAGTGGAGCGGGTCGTCCGCAACGTGGAACGGGATGTTGACTTTTTCTGAGAAACGCTTTGCGAGGCCCCTGAGAAGGGCGCCGCCGCCGGAGAGGAAGATGCCGTTCTCCACGATGTCGGAGTAGAGCTCCGGGGGAGTTTGCTCGAGCACGTGGAGGATGGAGGTCTCGATCTTGGCGATGGACTTGTCAAGGCAGTGGGCGATCTCCTGATACGTGATGGTCGCCTCGACCGGGTGCGCGGTCATGAGGTTCGGACCCCTGGCCACGAACGGCTCCGGCTCCTCGTCCAGGTTCTGGATGACCGCTCCGACAGCGATCTTGATCTTCTCGGCCGTGATCTCGCCGACGCGGATGTTGTGCTGCTGGCGGAGGTAGTACTGGATGTCGCTTGTGAACACGTCGCCGGCGGTGCGGATGCTGTCCTGGACCACCAGGCCGCCGAGGGAGATGACTGCGATCTCGGTGGTGCCGCCGCCGATGTCGACGACCATGTTGCCCTTCGGGGCCTCGACGTCGAGACCGATACCGAGGGCGGCGGCCATAGGCTCGAAGATCAGGTAGACGTCACGCGCGCCGGCGTGTTCGGAGGAATCGCGCACGGCCCTGATCTCCACTTCGGTACTGCCGGAAGGGATGCCTACGACTATCTTGATGTTCGGGGTGAACAGCGACTTGTGCTTGGAATTCACCTGCTTGATGAATCCGCGGATCATCATCTCCGCGGCGTTGAAGTCGGCGATAACGCCGTCCCGCAGGGGCCTGACGGTCTTGATGCCGGGGTTGGCCCTTTCGTGCATCAGCTTGGCTTTCTGGCCGATGGCGATGCATTTTCCGGAATTGTTGTCGATGGCGACGATGCTCGGCTCGTCCAATACGATCTGGTCGTTCTGGAAGATGATGGTGTTGGCCGTACCGAGGTCCATTGCCAGTTCCTGGTTCCAAAAGGATAGTGCCATATCTGTATCTTTCTATGTTGTCAAATAAAGTTTTGGGAATGGAAATGTAAAGGTACAAAAAATAGTTAAATTTGCTTTTGTTTTCAGATACATTATGGAGAGAAAAAAATATCTTGTCGTCATGGCCGCCGGACACGGCACCAGGATGGGTTCCGCCCTGCCCAAGCAGTTCATCCCGCTCGGGGGGAAGCCCATCCTCCAGCGCTCCATCGAACGCTTCGTCCAGGCGTGTTCCGACGTCAGGGTCATAACCGTCCTCCCCAGGGACTTCATGCCTGAATGGAAGGAACTCTGCCAGAAGAACAATTTCTATTATCCCCAGATACTGGTCGAAGGCGGCATCACCCGCTTCCATTCCGTGCGCAACGCCCTGGACAAGGTCCCGGCGGGGGCGGTGGTCGCGATCCATGACGGTGTGCGCCCCATGGTCACCCCGGAACTGGTAGCAAAAATGTTCGCGCGCATGTCCTCATGCCGTGCGCTGATTCCCGTCCTGCCCTCCGTGGACAGCCTGAAGGCCGTGCGCAAGGTGGTGAAGGCTTCCGGGGAGGAAGTCCTGGAGACCATTCCGGGAGCCATCCTGGACAGGGAGACCGTGTACCGCGCCCAGACGCCGCAGATGTTCCTTTCCGAGGACATCAAGGCGGCCTACGGGCAGGCCTTCGACACCTCCTTCACGGACGACGCCTCCGTGGCGGCGAAAAAAAACATACCCCTCTCCTACATCGAAGGAGAGAGGTACAACATCAAGATCACCACTCCGGACGACCTGGACTTCGCCGAAGCTATTCTGACGCTGAAGAATTGGCGTTGAAGCTTACGCTTGAATAGTCCTTGACCCAGACCTGGCGCTCGAACGCCTCGTCCAGGGATATCATGGTGTCCGTTGACTGGATGTACGGAATCTTCTGTATCGTATTGAGCAGCACCTCCATAAGGTGGTCGTTGTTGAAGCAGTACACCTTCACGAATAGCGCGGCCCTGCCGGTTACGAAATGACACTCCACGATCTCGGGGATGTGCTTGAGGGAGTTGACCACCTGCGGATACTTGTTGGCCTCGGAGAGCACCACGCTGATGAAGGCGCAGACGTTAAGGCCGAGAGCCTGGGGCTTGACAAGGAGGCGTGAACCGGTGATTACCCCGTTGGCTTCCAGTTTCTTGACCCTCTGGTGGATGGCCGCTCCGGACACTCCGCACTCGCGTGCTATCTCCAGGAATGGCATCCTGGCGTTGTTGACCAGGAAGGAAAGTATCTTCTGGTCGATTTCGTCGATCTGGTATGTAGTAGGCATAGTGCTTACGATTTAAAAGTAAACATTGCGAATATAGAAATAAAAAATCTAAATCCGCAATGGTTATGAAACATAAAACGTTATAAATCAATTCATCCTCACGATTTCCTTCCTTTCCTGAAAGTCTTTTCCGAGGGTTTCGAATTGTTAATGATGGCCATGCAGGCGGCCTCAGTGAGGGTTGAGGCGTCCGTTCCCTTCGGAATCCTGTAGTTGGCGCCGTCCTTCTTGATGTAGGGACCGTAACGGCCGTTCAGCACGCTGACGCCGCTGTCCGGGAACTCCAACAGCACGGTGTTGAGGGGAACCTTCTTCCTGTCTTCCCCGATGATTCCGATGCATTCCTCGAGAGAAACCTTGAGGGGGTCGGCGCCCTTCGGCAGCGAGACTATCCTGTCCCCGTGCTTGATGTAGGGGCCGTAGCGTCCCTTCATGGCGATGATGTCCAGGCCCTCGAAGGTTCCGACACGGCGGGGCAGTCGGAAAAGTTTCAGCGCGTCCTCGAGAGTTATGGTCTCGATCAGCTGGCCCTTGTCGAGGCTGGCGAACTGGCGGTTCTCACCCTCGCCCTTCTGTACGTACGGTCCGTACTGTCCGAAGCGCGCTACGACCATCTGCCCGTCGGCGGGGTCGATTCCAATCTCGCGGCTTACCTTGCTGTACTGCTTGTCCCCGAGCACGTCCTCGACCTTGTGGTGGAAGGGGGAGTAGAACTCGCCGATGACGGAGTTCCAGACCTTTCCGCCGTCGGCGATCTGGTCGAAGTCCTTCTCGACGTTGGCGGTGAAGTCATAGTCCAGGATGTCCGGGAAGTTCTTCACGAGGTAGTCGGTCACGATCATGCCGATCTCCTGGGGCAGGAGCTTGCCTTTCTCCGCGCCGACAGTCTCGGTCTTCCGGCTTTCGCTGATGGCGCCGTTCTTCAGGGTGAGGTTGGTGACGGGGTATTTCTGTCCATCCTTGTCGCCCTTGACGATGTAACCGCGGCCGGTGGTCAGGGTGCTGATGGTGGGGGCGTATGTGGACGGGCGTCCGATGCCGAGCTCCTCGAGCTTCTTGACCAGGGTGGCCTCGGAATAGCGCTGGGGAGGCTGGGTGAACTTGCACTCCGCCGTGATGCCCTTGGCGTCAAGCACGTCGCCGACATTGACGGGTGGAAGCACGGTCTCCTCTTCGGGGCTGTTCTCGTCGTCCGTACCCTCCATGTAGAGTTTCAGGAAGCCGTCGAACAGGACCTGCGAGGCCTGGATGCTGAACTTCTCCTCGCGCTTGTCGGAATCCACCTTGATGGCGGTGGAGAGCACGCGGGCGTCTGCCATCTGGGACGCAACGGTGCGCTTCCAGATGAGGTTGTAAAGCTTCTGCTCCTGGGCTGTGCCTTCTATGACGGTATTCTCGATGAAGGTGGGGCGGATGGCCTCGTGGGCCTCCTGCGCGCCCTTGGAATGAGTCCTGAACTGGCGCGGGTGCGAGTACTCCTCACCGAAATTGTCGACGATGAACTTCTTGGAAGTGCCGAGGGCCAGGGACGAGAGGTTGGTGGAATCCGTACGCATGTAGGTGATCAGACCGCGCTCGTACAGGCTCTGGGCCAGGCGCATGGTAAGGCTCACGGGGAAGCGGAGCTTGCGCGCCGCCTCCTGCTGGAGCGTGGAGGTGGTGAAGGGTGGGGCGGGATAGCGCGTGACCTCCTTCGACTCCATCGAACCTACGGTGAAGCGGGCTCCGATGCTGTCCTCCAGGAACTTGCGGGCCTCTTCCAGGCTCTGGAAACGTGTGCCGAGGGTCGCCTTGACCTTGACCGCGGCGGGGGCACCCTGAGGATGGAACACAGCTTCGACGCGGTAGAACGGCTCACTTTGGAAAGCCATGATCTCCTTCTCGCGGTCCACCACCAGCCTCAGCGCAACCGACTGCACGCGGCCGGCGGAGAGCTTGGGCTGGATCTTGCGCCAGAGGATGGGTGAAAGCTCGAAGCCGACCAGACGGTCGAGCACGCGCCGCGCCTGCTGGGCGTTCACGAGGTTCATGTCTATGGTGCGGGGATTCTTAACCGCGTTCTGTATGGCGTCTTTTGTTATCTCGTGGAAGACTATGCGCCTCGTCCTGGCTGGATCGAGGCCGAGGGCCTCGCAAAGGTGCCAGGATATGGCCTCCCCTTCGCGGTCCTCATCGGAAGCGAGCCATACGACGGACGCCTCCGACGCCGCCTTGCGCAGCTCGGAGACGACGCGGCGCTTGTCGGCCGGAATGACGTACTCCGGCTCAAAGCCCTTTTCCACGTTGATGCTGAGTTTCTTGTCCTGCAGGTCGCGGATATGCCCGAAACTCGCCTTCACCGCGAAATCCTTCCCCAGATACTTTTGGAATGTCTTGGCTTTCGCCGGTGACTCCACAATAACCAAATTCTCCATCACAAGTCTTTCAAAAATACAATCGGACTGCAAAGAAAATCACAAACAGGGCAATTTTCCAAATTTTAATGCGTAATTTTGTCGGGATTGTGCACTGACTCCAAGCGCTCGACGAAGTCGAGAAAAATATATAATATGAAAGACACGACACGCAAGAAAATAACCAAGTGGTTCTGGATCATCATCACCTTCCCGGTGGCCCTGATCCTGGCCCTTCTCATACTGGTATGGATATTCGCCAAGATACCTTCCTTCGAGGAGCTTGAAAACCCTGAGAGCAAGCTCGCTACGCAGGTCCTCGCCGAGGAAGGGGAGATCCTTACGACCTTCCATATAGAGAACCGCACGTACGCCAGCTACGACGAGCTGGCCCCCAGCCTCGTCCAGGCTGCAGTCGCGACCGAGGACAAGCGCTTTTACAAACATTCAGGCATTGACATGATCGGTCTCGGCCGCGTATTCTTCAAGACCCTGCTCATGATGGACACCAGCCAGGGAGGCGGAAGTACCATCACCCAGCAGCTGGCCAAGACCCTTTATCCCCGCCGCGAGGTCAACAGCAAGATTCCGGGCTGGTCCAAGGTCGTCACGGTGTGGACCAAGCTGAAGGAATGGATCACGGCCGTCAAGCTCGAACGCAACTATACCAAGGAGGAGATTGTGGACATGTATCTCAACTCCATCTTCTTCGGCAGCAGCGCCTACGGCATCAAGGCTGCGGCCCTGACCTTCTTCGACAAGCAGCCTTCCGAACTGAAGGTCGAGGAGAGCGCTGTGCTTGTCGGCATGGTCAACAAGCCCACCCGTTACAATCCCCGCCTCAATCCTGACAAGGCCCTCGAACGCCGCAACACGGTCCTGGGACGAATGGAGCGTTCCGGGTACCTCACGAAGGCCGAGTGCGACTCGCTCTGCCAGTTGCCCATCAACGTCGACAACTTCCAGGTCCAGGACCACAACGCCGGACATGCCCCTTATTTCCGCGACATGCTGCGCAGGGTGATGTCCGCCCACAAGCCCAAGCGCTCGGACTATACCGACCGTGAGGACTACTCGAGGGATTCCCTCCGCTGGGTCCGTGACGAACTCTACGGCTGGCTGGACAAGAACAAGAAGGCCAACGGCGAACCCTACGACCTCGACCGCGACGGACTGCGCATCTACACCACCATCAACTACAAGATGCAGAAGTACGCCGAAGAGGCTGTCGAGGAGCATCTCGGAAAGACCCTTCAGAAGAGCTTCGACAGGGAGTCCCGCAACCTCGCCCACAAGCCTTTCGCACCCGACGTGGACGAGGCCGTGCGCAACCGCCTGATGAACCAGGCCCGCCGTTGGAGCGACCGCTACCGCCTCCAGAAGAACGCCGGCGTTCCCGAGGCCACCATCCTCAAGAGCTTCTCCGAGCCCCAGAAGATGAAGATATTCGCCTATGGCAATGACGGCAAGCCGGTGGTCATTGACACTGTCATGACCCCGGACGATTCCATCCGTTATTACAAGGCTATCCTGAGGGCCGGTTTCATGGCCATCGAGCCCGCCACGGGCCATATCAAGGCCTATGTCGGCGGCCCGAACTACCGCTTCTTCAAGTATGACAACGTCGGGCAGGGCCGCCGCCAGGTCGGCTCCACCATCAAGCCCTTCCTGTACACTACGGGCCTTCTCAGCGGCATGTCCCCGGACGAGCAGTTCATGAACAATCCCGTGTCGTTCGTCTTCCCGGACGGTCAGGAATGGACCCCGAAGACCACTGACGCCGCCCAGTACAGGGGCCGTGCGCTGACCATGCGCCAGGGTCTCCAGATAAGCAGCAACAACATCGCCGCGGGCATCATGAAGAAGCTCTGCGAAGGCGACCCTTATTTCAGCCGCGGACCCGAGCAGATGATCAGCCTGATGCGCTCGATGGGTATCACCGGGCATCTCGACCCCGTCCCGTCCATCTGCGTGGGCGCGGCCGACCTGTCCATCTACGAGATGGTTGCGGCGTACAACACCTTCCCCTCCGGGGGAGTGTTCTGCGAGCCGCTGTTCGTGACACGCATCGAGGACAACCTCGGCAACGTCGTCAGCGAGTTCACCAGCGGCAAGCGTGACGCCCTCAACGAGAACGTCGCCTACACGATGGTGCAGATGATGCAGAACGTCGTCAACGGGGGTACCGGCGGGCGCCTGCGCTCCGTTTACGGCCTGCGCGGCCAGATCGCCGGCAAGACCGGTACGACCAACGACAACTCCGACGGATGGTTCATAGGCTATACACCGTCCATCACCGCCGGCGCATGGGTAGGCTGCGAGGACCGTCAGGTACACTTCCAGTCCACGGCCCTCGGCCAGGGTTCCAATGCCGCCCTGCCCATCTGGGGCATCTGGATGAAGAAACTGCTTGCGGACGGCACCCTCGGCATCACCGAGGCCGACGCTTTCATCGAGCCCGCAGGCATGGCCCTCCTGCCGGAGATCATCGGCACCGTGGAGGAGCCGAAGAACAGCACCGAGAAGAAGGAAGAAGAGTATTATTTCGATTGATATGTCCAAGTATAGTTCGATAGCAGTATTCTACGGCAGCGACTCCTCGGAGTGGGAGGTCGCGTGCCGGAGCGGGGAGTTCACGGCGTCCCGCATCGACGAGAACGTCTATGACGTGTATGAGATCCTGGCCCGCTTCGGGCGCTGGCAGCTGGTCGCGTACCGCAAGAAGAACTCCATGCGCGTCATCTTCCCCGAGGGGTCACGCCCGGAGGTTGACAAGACCGACTGTTCCGTACGGGTGCTGGGCGAGAAGGTGAAGTTCGACTTCGTCTATATCATGCAGCACGGCCGGCCCGGCGAGAACGGACTCCTGCAGGGCTATTTCGAGATGCTCGGCATCCCGTACAGCGGCTGCAGCTCGTTCGTGAGCGCCATCTCCTTCGACAAGTACGCCTGCAAGAACTATCTGCGCGACGTGGACTTCGTAAAGTGCGCGCCTGACGCGTTCGTGCGCCGGGGCGCCGACCTGGAGGCCTTTGCGGCCACCGTCGCCGCCAAGCTCCGCTTCCCGGTGTTCGTCAAGCCGACGGACGGCGGATCGAGTTTCGGCATAACCAAGGTGTCGCGGCCGGAGGACCTCGTCTCCGCCGTGCAGTTCGCCTTCTCCGAAGGTCCCATGGTGCTCGTGGAGCAGGGTATATCCGGCCGCGAGCTCACGTGCGCCGCTTATTTCGACGGGAAGGACGTGCAGGCGCTGCCGCTAATCGAGATCGTCTCCGAGAACGACTACTTCGACTACGATGCCAAGTACAACGGACACAGCCAGGAGATCTGCCCCGCCCCCGTATCCGACGACGTGAAGGCCCTCGTGCAGGACACCACGAAGCTAATCTACCGCAGACTGGGCTGCGCGGGAGTCGTGAGAGTGGACTTCATCCTCGGCGAGGACGGACTTTACTTCCTGGAAGTCAATACGATACCTGGCATGACCAGCGCTTCGCTCGTGCCGCGCATGGTGCGCACGGCCGGGATGGACATGACCACATTCCTCTCCATCATCATCGAGAATTCATAACGGATGCTGCTCGCTGACTTCATACGTGAAGGGACAAGGTCCCTCGGCTCCCTGTACCCTGAAAGGGAGGCCCGCAGCATCGTCCTGATGCTCTGCGAGGCCCTTCTGGGGACGAAGAGCTATACGCATGTGGTCGAGCCGGGGACGGTCGTGGAGCCGGGGGCCGTGGCGGCCCTCGAGGCCGCCATGGCGCGGCTCCGCGGCGGCGAGCCCGTGCAGTATGTGCTCGGGTACGCGGAGTTCTGCGGCTTCCGCTTCCGCGTCACGCCGGACGTGCTGATACCCCGGCAGGAGACGGAGCGGCTGGTGACGGACGCCGTGGAGGAGGCTGCCCGCCTGCGGCGGAAGCGCGGTCCCGGCGCACCCCCGGTACGGGTGCTGGACCTCTGTACCGGCTCTGGCTGCATCGCCTGGTCGGTGGCGCTGCTCGCCCCCTGGACGGAAGAGGTGGCGGTGGACGTGTCAGAGGCGGCCCTGGCCGTCGCGCGTGCGCAGGACTTTGCGCAAGAAGCCGGCGCCCGCGGGGCCTCTATGCCCCTCTTCGTCCGGGCGGACGTTTTGGACGCTGAGCAGGATTTCGATTACGGAATCTTCGATATCATTCTCAGCAATCCTCCATATCTGACGGAGTCCGAGAAGCCCCTGATGCACCGCAACGTACTGGAGCACGAACCTGATCTCGCCCTGTTCGTTCCGGGCGACGACCCCCTGGTATTCTACCGGGCCGTCGCTCGCTGGTCCGAACGCTTCCTGCTGCCCGGAGGCTGCGGGATCGTCGAGATAAACGACCGCCTGGCGGGGGAGACGGAGGAGGTTTTCCGCTCCGCCGGATTCGCGGAAACCCGGGCCGTGAAGGACGTTTTTGAAAGAAACCGTTTCGTCTACTTTTCCAAAAACGCCATCTGACGCGCGTCAGGACTTGTTTTTGTTGATTATCCGTTTCCATTTTGCGTACACGGATAATTCTCGGTTCCTTTGCAATGGTTAAAGGAAGTCGACTATGAAGAACAAGTCTTTTTTCGGAACGGCGGCCAAGGCGCTGCTGCTCCTTTCGCTTTTTTCCTGCGAGAAATTCCCTGTCGTTGACGAGGAGGACTCCCCTCCGGTATCCCTTGAAGAACTCGCCATGATATTCTCACGTCTCCCGCTGGAGCAGGAGCACCTCGACGAAGTACATTCCGCCGTCTGCTCTTCCGTCGGGAACGGGTATGACGAGGAATACACCATGGCTGACCTGTTTACATCGCCCGGGGCGGGGGTCGGGGCCCGTTCCGCGGGGACGAAGGCCCCTGCGGAACGGTGGTCGCGGCCGCTGCGCACGCTGCTCGAGAACTATCTCGAGAATGCGTACGCCACGCGTTCCGGCGACACCCCCGCCCCCGCCAGCGCCGCGGAGTACATCTCGGCGCTGACAGGGTCCGACCTGCAGATATACTGGCCCTATTCGGAGGAATGGGACCACTCCAGCATGCCGGTTATCACTTTCGACCCCGGAGGGGACATGACGGCCAACATCGGCTACGAACTCAGGGGCGACGGCTCCGTCAAGGAGGTCGTCGTCAACGAGAACATGGCGATGGAGAGGCCGGTGTGGGTGATAAACCGCAATGACGACAGCGGGTACCAGACCATCGAGATGCTGCGCCGCCAGGACCCCGACTGGGGGAAGGGCGGCACCATCGTAGTACGCAAAGATACCAAATCGTCAGGTGATACCAGGTCCCTGATCCTCAAGGAGTTCGAGCTCATGAAGAACAAGGATTGCTGGTTTGCGGGAGGTAACGAGATCGTCTTCAAGGCCGGAGGCGTGGAGAATTTCAGCGCCAGCACGGAGGCGGAGATGAGGCTGTATTCCCCTTCCATCACCGATTTCATGATCTCGGTCAAGCGCAGCCAGGTCAGGCAGAAGATTCCGTTCCAGGCGGTGATGATTTCGGAATGGACGGAGGACCTCCAGTCCCTGGCCTTCCTGTGCACAGAGGATGACGGTGGTACCCTGACATCCTGGAAATGTACCTCCAAGGTCACCATTAAGGGCAAGTCCTACGGTTTCGACATAGAAATACCCCTGAATTCAAGGGATGACATCATCTGGCGGGGACAGCTTACGCGCAACTATCTTGAGAAGAACAACGGCATGGAATCACAGTTCGGCGATGTTTACCTGACCTTCGCTTTTATTTGACAAAGAGGCGGGAAATCCCTATCTTTGTTTGCTATGTTTGCAAAGGATGTTTATGTCAGGAGGCGTCAGACGCTTATCGACAGCATGAAGGCGCAGGGAGCGTCCGGCATCGCCCTTTTCCTGGGCAATGTCGATTCCGCGGCCCAGTATAGGGACAACTGCTACAAATTCCGTCAGGACAGCTGCTGGCTGTATTATTTCGGCATCGACGAGCCGCGTTATGCGGCCGTGCTCGACCTTGACAGCGGAGAGGAGACCGTATATGCCGACGACGTCGAGATAGACGACATCATCTGGATGGGTCCGATGCCTTCGGTGGCGTCGGTCGCGGCGGGCGTCGGCGTGGCGCACTCGGCGCCGTACGGCGCCCTCGACAGCGCCGTCGCCGCAGCCCGCGCCCTCGGCCGCAAGGTTCATTTCCTTCCTGCTTCCCGCTACTACAATGCTTTGAAGCTCAGTTCTTTGCTCGGCATCGAGCCGTATGACACGTTCTCCAAGGGTAAGGCCGGCTGTCCGGCCGCTTCCCTCGAGATGGTCCGCGCCGTCGTGGAGATGCGCCTGGTCAAGGAGGACATCGAGATCGCCGAACTGGAGACCGCCTGCACCCTCGGCCAGCTGATGCACACGGTTGCCCGTCAGGGCATCGTCATCGGGGTGAAGGAGCAGGAGATAGTCGGCGCCATGGAGGCCCTTACCCTTGCCAAGGGCTGGGGCGTGTCCTTCGCCACCATCCTCACCCAGCACGGCGAGATATTCCACTGCCATTCCCACGAAGCCCTCATCGAGCCGGGTAAGCTCCTGGTCATCGACGCCGGCCTCGAGACCAACGACCATTACGCTTCGGATTTCACCCGCACGTATCCTACCGGCGGGAAGTTCACTCCGAAGCAGCGCGACATATACCAGCTCGTGTATGAATGCAACGAGCACGCGTTCGGCATCACGCGTCCCGGCACGCCCTATCTTGACGTGCACCTGAGCGTGGCCCGCAGGATGCTCGAGGGACTGAAGGACCTCGGGCTCGTCCGTGGCGACGTCGACGGCATGGTCGAGGCCGGCATAGCGGGCCTCTTCATGCCGCACGGCCTTGGCCACAACATGGGCATGGACGTCCATGACATGGAGGACCTCGGCGAGAACCTCGTCGGGTACGGGCCTGGCCAGCGGCGGTCTTCCCAGCTGGGGCTGGGAAGCCTGCGCATGGCGCGCCCGCTCGTTCCCGGCAATGTCGTCACCGACGAGCCCGGAATCTACTTCATCCCCGCGCTCATCGAGCAGTGGAAGAAGGAGGGTACGGACAAGGGCTGCGTCAATTACGACAAACTCGCATCTTTTTACGATTTCGGCGGCATCCGCCTCGAGGACGACGTCCTAGTCACGGCGGACGGGGCGCGGAGGCTCGGTGCCAACAGGCTGCCTATCGCCCCGGACGACGTAGAGGCGGCCATGGAGGCCGACAAGGCATAAGGCGATGACTGTCCTGGCCATCCTCGCGGTAGTCGCCGGCCTGATCGGCATAGTCGGAAGCGTCGTCCCCGGGCTTCCGGGCCCTCCCATAAGCTGGGTGGGCCTCCTGCTGGCATACCTGGCAAAAGGTACCAACGGAGCGGGGGATCCCATGACGGTCAAGTTCCTGGTCATCTGGCTGATAATCACTGTTGTAGTGACCATCTTGGACTATGTCGTACCGGCGTATTTCACCCGTTTGACAGGAGGCTCGAAGGTGGCCGCCAGGGGCGCCATCGTCGGCCTGTTCATCGGCCTTTTCGTTCCGCCCGTAGGCATTATCGTAGGAACGCTCCTCGGCGCCTTCCTCGCCGATTTCTTCATCGAGGACAAGGGGGTCTGGGCTTCGTTCAAGTCCTCCATCGGCGCTTTTCTCGGTTTTCTCGGAGGGACCGGCATCAAGCTCATAGCCTCCGGTGTAATGATGTATTATATAATAGTTTATCTATAAATGGGATTGCTTGAAGGAAAGGTTGCGCTCATCACCGGCGCAGCGAGAGGGATAGGCAAGGCCATCGCCCTCAAATTTGCCGAGGAAGGCGCTGACGTCGCCTTCACGGACCTGGTCATCAACGAGGCTGCGGAGCAGACGATAGCAGAGCTCGAGGCCTTCGGACACAAGGTGAAGGCCTATGCTTCCAACGCTGCCTCCTTCGAGGAGACGCACGCGGTCGTGGACGAGATACTGAAGGAGTTCGGCCGGATCGACATACTGGTCAACAACGCCGGCATCACCAAGGACGGCCTGATGCTCCGCATGAGCGAGCAGCAGTGGGACGCCGTCCTGACGGTCAACCTCAAGTCGGCATTCAACTTCATACATGCCCTCACGCCCGTCATGGCCCGCCAGAGGGGCGGAAGCATCATCTCGATGTCTTCAGTGGTAGGCGTTTCCGGCAATGCCGGACAGTGCAACTATTCCGCATCCAAGGCCGGGCTCATCGGACTTACCAAGTCCATCGCCAAGGAGATGGGGCCGCGCGGCATCCGCGCCAACTGCATCGCCCCCGGCTTCATCATCTCCGACATGACGGCGGCTCTGCCCGACGACGTGCGGGAGCAGTGGGTCAAGACCATCCCGCTGCGCCGCGGCGGTACGCCCGAGGATGTCGCCAAGGTGGCGCTCTTCCTCGCCAGCGACCTCTCCGCCTATGTAAGCGGCCAGGTCATCCACTGCTGCGGCGGCATGAACTGCTAGCCGGCCCCAGACTTTCATACTTCCCCTTTTTCAGAGCGCCTTCCGGACGTTCTGAGCCCCCCTTGTCATGGACCCCATCCTCTCAACCATTTCCCTCCGCGACGCCGCCACGGCGCTGCTCGACCTTGTCATGCCGCGCCACTGCGTCGTCTGCCGCCGGCCCCTGGCCCTGCGCGAACGTTTCATCTGTCTGGAATGTCTTGCTGATTTTCCCTATACGCACTTCTGGGAACGCTCCCACAACCCCATGGCCGACAAATTCAACGCCCTTATTCAGAAGGAACTGGATTCCGCCGCCCCGGTTGCCCCTTCTGCCTTTCCCGCCTCGAGCCTCATTTCCGCTGTACCGGATTCCACCCAGGATACCCCCCGGAACTCTGAAGATGTCCCCCGCGAGCCCTACGCCTTTGCGGCCGCTCTCTTTTTCTACAACGCGGACTCCGAATTTCGGCACATTCCCTGGCACCTGAAATACGAGGGCGGGATCGCGGCCGGGCGATTTTTCGCCCGACTGCTGGGCGCGCGCCTGGCCGCCGCGCCCCAGTTCGCGGACGTGGATGTCGTCATCCCCGTCCCGCTTCACTGGACCCGGCGCTGGCGGCGCGGCTACAACCAGGCGGAGGTCATCGCGCGCGAGCTGGCGGATGTCCTGGGAGCGGAGCTCCGCACGGACATCCTCCGCCGCCCGCGTCGCACCCGCACCCAGGTCCGCCTCCCCCTCGCCGCCAAGGCCGCCAACGTCCGTGGCGCCTTCTCCCTCCGCCATACCCGCAGGGTACCCCGAAAAATGGCCTACCCTGCGGGTCACGTCCTACTGGTGGATGACACCTTTACCACCGGGTCGACGCTGAACGCCTGCCGCGCAGTGCTCAGGCAGGCGTTCCCGCCTCCGGTCCGCATCTCCGTCGCCACACTAGCTTACGTCAGTTCTGAATGATACACCCTTATTATCAACCTTAACACTATTGAAAAATGACACCCAAGCGCAAATTTAACAGGAAGGGCTACCAGCATGTCTTCCAGATCTCCGTCGATCGCGGCATCATCTTCTACACCGATGCCGATGTAATAGTTTTCTTTACTCTCCTGTGTAGCTATTCTATCAAGTATCATATTCGTATAGCCTCTTTGTGTATTATGAAAAACCATTTCCATATCCTCGGACACTTTGGCTCCCCGGAGAATATGGAGTTGTTCATAAACGCAGTCTGTTCAACCTTTGCAAGATTATATAATGTAAGGTATCAAAGGAGAGGCAAACTTTTTAAGAAATCATTTGGCAGCGCGCCAAAATACAATGAATCAGACATTTATGATTGTATGATTTATATCGGCAATAATCCTGTTCCCAAGAAGGCGGCAGAACATGCCATCGAATATCGATGGAACTTCCTCGCTTATATGGATTCCAAGTCACCTTTTTCCGACGCATTCGACTTTGCATCAGCACCGGATATGATGAGAATCAAATATAGGGAAATAGAAAAAGCACACGGTTTGGGACGGTATATAGATTATTCTTTCTTTAGTGCATTGACGAGCGGTATGAATGAAAAGCAGTACCAGCAGATTCTTGATATGATTGTGTCTGTTTACAATGTTATTGATTATCGCGTCATGTTATCAAAGTGGCCGTCAAAGGAATCTGTTTCGGAAATCTTAGATTTGGTAAAGGGGAGCGAGTACGATTTGACGGAAGACGGCTCCCAGGAAGATTACAAGGATTATGACCGGATGAATTACATCGCCAGTAAAGCAGGCTTCGACCTGTCCAGAATCCGTTTTGACAGCGAGGACGTTGATACCAGCCTTGTCGACAGGGTCCGGAAGAATTGCATTTATAATCTCAACCCTCCATCGCTGGAGTTGGATAAATACTTCCACACCGGTGAGTTTTCCCGCACGTTACCCCCCAAAAAGCCTTGACGTGCGGGCGTTTACCCGCAGGTCAGGCCAAAAATGCGTTGACGTGCGGGCGTTTACCCGCAGGTCAGGGCGAAAACGCCTTAACCTGCGGAAAAAAACGTATCTTTACGCAGTAAAAGCCGGAAACGGGCGTTATAAGGGATGAATATGGAAGCACTTTCGTTGAGGCGCAGGCTTGCGCTGGACATAGTGAAACGGCTCCAGGACGATGCGGTGGAGGAACATGTGCTCCGCCAGCTGTTCTGGGAGTGCACGCTGCGCTGCAACCTGTCCTGCAGGCATTGCGGCAGCGACTGCCGCGTCCAGTCCGCCGTTAAGGACATGCCGGTAGAGGATTTCTGCCGGGCGCTGGACTCGGTCGCGCGGGAGTGCGACCCGCATAAGGTGATGGTCAACATCACCGGCGGGGAGCCCCTGGTCCGCCGCGACCTGGAGAAATGCGGCCGTGCCATTTACGACCGCGGTTTCCCTTGGGGAATGGTCACCAACGGCCTTGCGCTCACTCAGGAGCGCTATGCCAGCCTGCTGGCCAGCGGCCTGAGGGCCATGACCATCAGCCTGGACGGACTTGGCGAGGTCCATGACTGGATGCGCGGCCGTCCCGGCACGTTCAAGCAGGCCTCGGAAGCCATCAAGATGGTCATCGACTCGGGTGAGATAGAGTTCGACGTCGTCACCTGCGTGAACAAGCGCAGCCTCCCCCAGCTCAATGAGCTGAAGGAATACCTGATCGGCCTCGGCCTCAAGTCCTGGCGCCTGTTCACCATCTTCCCCGTCGGCAGGGCGGCTAACGACCCCGAGCTGCTCCTCGACGGAAAGGAGCTCCGGAGCCTGATGGACTTCATCAAGGCCACGCGCAAGGAAGGCCGCATCAAGACGTCGTTCGCCTGCGAGGGCTTTCTTGGGAACTACGAAGGCGACGTCCGCGACCATTTCTTCATGTGCGAGGCGGGCGTGACCGTGGGCTCGGTCCTGGCGGACGGGTCGATCTCCGCCTGCCCGAGCATACGCGCCGACTATGTCCAGGGAAACATCTACAAGGATGATTTCATGGATGTGTGGAACAATCGCTACCAGCCCTACCGCGACCGTTCGTGGATGAAGAAGGACGACTGCGCCGGCTGCCGCTACTGGAAGTATTGCCGCGGCAACGGCATGCACCTGCGCGATGAAAACGGCAGGCTGGTCCAATGTTTAATGCTAAAAATGACAGAGAAATGAAAATAAAAGGAGTCCTCAAATCACTGACTGCGGCCGTACTCGGCATCCTGGGTTTCGCTTCCTGCGAAAAAGCGCTCGATATCTACGAGAACGGGGAAATGATGTGCATGTACGGCCAGCCTTATGCAACTTTCAAGGCTGTCGGTACCGTCAAGGACAAGTCGGGAAAACCGTTGGAAGGTATCCGTGTCGCCGTCCGGCTGACGGTCCCCAGCTCCTCCGAAGTGAAGGATACCGTATATACTGACAGTAAAGGTGAGTATCTTTTGACCACGCAGGCTTTCAACGGGCCGAGCAGCGTCAGGATCGTTTTCGAGGACATCGACGGAGCGGCGAACGGCGGTGAGTTCGAGAAGGCTGAGGCGACCCCTGACGTCAAGCAGACCAAGAAGGGCGACGGCTCCTGGAATAAAGGCGCCTTCGAGGCCAGGGCCAATGTGAAAATGAATAAAAAGTAACGGGTATGAAAGGGAAAAGCATCTTTAAGTTCCTGGCGACGACATTGCTCGGACTGCTGGGTTTTTCATCCTGTTCGTGGCTGGGGATAGGACTCTGCATGTACGGCGAACCCCATGCCGATTTCAAGGTCCTGGGTACCGTCCGGAATGAGGACGGAAAACCCATCGAGGGCATCCGCGTCGCCATCCGGGGGCACAGGCACTACGAGAATACATCTTCGGTCTTTTATGACCAGAACGACTGGTACGAGGACGACACCGTTTTCACCGACTTCAATGGAGCGTATCTGATGGAGAAATCCGTTTTCAGTCCGCCCGATGACGTAACCGTCGTCTTCGAGGACGTCGACGGCGAGCGGCATGGCGGCGAATACGCCAAGACCGTGGAGAAGCCTCACGTCGTTCAGACGAAGAAGGGCGACAAGAACTGGTATGAAGGCGCCTTCCAAGCGGAGGCGGACACCTACATGGTCAAGAAATAGGCCCGAAAGCCGTAATTCCATAGCCATAAACCGGGGATACCCGGTCTTTTTCAACGATTTCAGGATGCCGCGACAAGCATCCTGAAACTTTTTTATTATCTTTACAAGACTGGAAATAACCTCTTAAAGACAGGATATAATCTCTCTAACCATGAAAAAAGACGACAAATACAACTGGCAGTACTGCTCCGTAGGCGGAGTGGTCAGGGTCAAGGTGGCGTGCGGCGAGGACCTCGCACACCTCGGAGAGTTGGACCAGAAGCTCTGGACGGTGCTCAGCTGTCCGACAAAGGGGCTGGAGTTCGACGCGAAGACGCTCGAGCTCCTTGATACCGATGCGGATAGCAAGATCCGCGTCCCGGAGGTCGTGGCGGCCGCCCAGTGGCTGACCTCTGTCATCAAGGACAAGGATTCCATCCTGGAAGGCCGCAAGGCCCTTCCGCTGTCGCTCATCGACACGGACAATGAAGCCGGAAAGAAGCTCTGCGATTCCGCGAAGCGCATCCTGGACTATCTCGGCCTTGAGAAAGACGAACTCGCTCTGGAAGACATAGAGGATACGACCAAGATTTTCGCTGGCACGAAATTCAACGGAGACGGTATCATCACCGCCGCTTCCGCCGATGCCGAGGATATCAAGAAGACCATAGGACAGATAGTCGATACAGTCGGTTCAGCAGAAGACCGCAGCGGCGAGGCCGGCGTGACGGCAGAACTTGTCGAGAAGTTCTACGAAGCGGCCGGCGCGTACGCCGCCTGGCAGGCGGCCGGCGCCGAGGCGCTGCCTTACGGCGAGGGCACCGAGGCCGTAAACGCCGCCGTCGAGGCCGTCCAGGCCAAGGTCCAGGACTTCTTCATGCGCTGCAAGCTCATCGCCTTCGACGACGCCGCCGCGCCGGCGGTGGACGTCGACGTCGAGAAGATAGTCGCCATCGCCGGCGGCAACCTCGCCGAGCAGGAGGCGGAGATAGCCTCGTATCCGATAGCCCGCCCGTGCAAGGAGCAGGTACTCCCGTTCACCGGCATCAACCCCGCCTGGAAGGCCGCCGTCGATACGGTCAAGGCCCTTGTGCCCTCGTTCGCGGACAAGGACGGGGTTACCGAGGCCGAGTGGAACGAGGTGGTCGCCAGCCTCGCGCCGTACACCGCCTGGAAGGCGGCGAAGGCCGGCGCCGAGGTCGAGCCGCTCGGACTTGACGAAGTCAAGGCCGTCCTCGCGGCCGACGGCAAGCCGGCCCTCCTCGCCCTTATCGAGGACGATAAGGCACAGGAAGCCGAAGCCAGCGGCATCGACGAGGCCTGCAAGCTCGTCCGCTACTATGCGCATTTCGCGAAGCTGCTCAACAACTACGTGATCCTCAGCGACTTCTATACCCGCGATCCGGAGAAGCTGGCGGTCTTTGAGGTCGGCAAGCTCTACATCGACGAGCGCTGCTGCGAGCTTTGTATCCGCGTCGAGGACATGGGCAAGCACGCCGACATGGCCGGACTCAGCAACATGTTCCTGATCTACTGTGCCTGCACCTCCAAGGCCAAGGGCGAGACCATGAACATCGCCGCAGTCATGACTGCCGGCAACATCCGCAACCTCCGCCCCGGAGTCAACGGCGTGTTCTATGACAGGGAAGGCAAAGACTGGGACGCCGTCATCACCAAGGTGGTCGACAACCCCATCAGCGTCCGTCAGGCCTTCTGGAGCCCTTACCGCAAGTTCGGCAATTTCATCTCCAGCAAGATCGACAAGTCCGCTTCTGAAAAGGATTCCAAGGGAATGGATACGATGACCAAGATATCGGACAGCGCTACCAACAAACCGAAAGACGGCGTGAACGAAGCCACCAAGGCTGCTCCTTTCGACGTTGCCAAGTTTGCAGGTATCGCCGCGATGGTGACAATGGCCATTGCTGCGGTGGCGGGCGTCCTCACCCTTATCATCAACGCCCTCAAGGGCATGGTATGGTGGAAGTGGCTGATCCTTATCGCAGTCCTGATGCTCATCATCTCCGGCCCTGCCTGCTTCATCGCATGGCGCAAGCTCCGCAAGCGCAACCTCGGACCCGTCCTCAACGCCAACGGCTGGGCCATGAACTCAGCAGTACTGGTCAACATCCTCTTCGGCAAGACCCTGACCTCCGTGGCCAAGTATCCGAAGGTGCATGTCGCCGACCCGTACTCGATGCGTCCCCCGCTCTGGAAGCGTATCCTGCGCTGGCTGATATTCCTGCTGGTAGTTGCGTTCGCCGTCGGTTACTTCACCAACAACCTGAAGTTCATGGGTATAGAGCGCAAACCGAAGGTGGAGAAGGTCGCAGAGCCTGCTCCGGTCGAGGAGGCGGCTGAAGCCGTCGTCGAAACCGCCGAAGCCGCAGCGGATGCTGCAGCCGAAGCCGCTGAATAGTATTGTTTCCGATTGATATCTGCCGCTGCCGGGAGTTATTCTTCCGGCAGCGGTTTCTTGGGATTGGCGGGAACGCCGAGCTTGACGATCTGACGGGCGGACTGGACAATGCTGCGGCCTGAGTCCTTGAGCTTGTCGGCGCAGCGGTCGTAGCACTCCTGTGCGTCCTTGAGCTTGCCGCCCATCTCCGCGTGGGCCTTGGCGAAGTCGGCCACGCGGTCTATCATCATCTGCGCCGACGCGATGATCTGCTGCTGGTTGCGCACCTGCTCGACATGCGTCCAGGCTATGGAGATCATCCTGAGGAAAGGCATCAGCGTCTCCTCGCTGGTTATCAGGACACCCTGCGCGTAGGCGTCACGCCACAGCGAAGGGTCTTCCGTATAAGCCAGTTGGAGGGCGGGATAGTTCGGGACGAACATCACCACGTAGTCCAGCATGCGGCGGCCGGGGCGCAGGTAGCGCTCGTAGCCCTTGCGGGCAAGGCGCTTCGCCTGCTCGCGTACGGCAGCGGCGTTGCGCACGGCCGCGTCCGCCCGGGCCTCCGGGTCTTCCGCCTCCACATAATCGCTGAAAGCTGACAGGGAGACTTTGGCGTCGATGACGATGTCGTTGTTGTCGGGGAGGTGGAGGATGAAGTCCGGACGCATCTTCTTCTCTGAATCTTCGCCCAGAAGCGCGAAACCGAGTTCGTCTCGGAGAGTGGATTCCTTGTCGTAGTCCCTGCCTTCGACGAGTCCTTCCGCCGCCAGGAGGTTGGCCAGCACGGTCTCGCCCCAGCAGCCCTGGAGTTTCTTCTGGCCGCGCATGGCGTCGGCAAGGCGGTCCGCCTTGCCGCCTATCACGCGGCTCTGCTCCTCCAGGTCGCGTACGGCCGCGTCGAAGCGCTCGCGCAGCGCCGCGGCGTCCTGTGCCTGCGATTTCTTCCCCGCCTCGAAGGCCTCCTTCATGGCCGAGAGGTCGCGGGAGAGCCCGCCGCTGATGCCCTCGAAGGTCTCCTTCGCCTTGCGGCTCAGCTCCTCCTCGCGCGTCTTGAGGATCTCCTCGGTCCGGGCGGTCATCTCTGCCTTCACGGCGGCCATCTGCTGCTGGAGGCTCTCCTCCTGCTGCTTGCGGAGGGCCTCCTCCACACGCTTGTCGGAGAGCGCCTGCAATGTGCGGCCCTTCCAGCGCAGCGTCACGATGACGTGCGTCAGCGCCCACACCGTGACCAGCGCCGCGGCCGCGATGATGCCCATTATCAGCAGAGTATTGTCCCCCTCCATCGTGCGGAATGGCCTTCGGCTAGCGCTTGTCGGTGACCTTAACGCCTGCGGGAAGCTTGGAAGGATCGTAAGTCACGTCGCTCTCCTTGACGCCCAGGACGGCATCCTTCATCGAGACGGTGATGCCCTTGGCCTTTGTGGAGAGCTCTTTGGGCATATAGGTTTTCTTGTCGACCACGAGCGTCATCTTCTTGGGGTCGTCCTTTTCGGTATTGTCCTTGGATTTCTTACAGTCGAAATACCAGGCGTCCGCGGTTTCCTTGGTCAGCGAGACGTCGTAGCCGGCCGTAATGCCCTTCATGAGTCCGAGATTCTCTTCCTGGCTGCCGGACTTTGAATCCCTATTCTCGATGACGACCTCGTTTTCATTGGGATTGTAGGTCCACATGGTGGTCTCGTCCATCCAGAGGGTGGACTTGATGTCCTTGATGGCCATGTCCGTACGGCTCTTTTCGCCCAGGATGTTCATGCGCGCCGATGTAGTGCCGAGGATTGGAATCTTGAGGTCCATGGTGACGGCCATTCCCATCTGGTCTGATTTGTTCATTTCCTCCTCCATGCGGGAGATGATCTCTTCGGGAGTCTGTGCGATGAGCATGGCTGCAGATGCCAGCAGCGTTGCGATGCAAATGAAAAAGCGTTTCATCGTATTAAAAGAATCAGTCGTTTTCGAATACTGTGGTATAGGTTTCAAAGATAGTGATTTCTGACGGATTTAGGCCGAGAATTCAATATTGTAGAAAAAAAAGATTACATTTGTTGAACTGATAAACCGCAAACATCTAACTTTTAAACCAATAACCTTTCACAATATGAACCTTGGAACTTATTTGAAATCCTTATCCATCCTGGTTTTCACGGCCGTCCTGGCCTCTTGCGCAGGCCCCAGGGACGTCGAAGTCGGACCCTACACAGTCTCCGTCATCGAGAAGAACGTCTATCACATCCAGGACTTCAACAGCACCAACCCCTCCGGCGAGACTTATGACGCCGACGGCAAGCTTACGCATTTCAACAACTGTTCTGACATCTATCTGCTTGTGGGAGAGAACGAAGCTCTGGTCATCGACCTCTCAAACGCCATCAACTGGGCGGACAACGCCGCCGAGTCGCTCCGATCCCTCATCGCGGAGCGCGCGGGCGACAAGCCCGTTACGGTGACCTTCACCCACAGCCACGGCGACCATACCGGCATGCTGCCCGCGATGCTCGAAGTCCCGGGCGTGCGCTTCGCGCTGCCCGAGGCCGACTTCGGGCGCTTCGCGGCCCGCATCCCTGAGGACCGCCGCGAGTTCTACGACGAGGGCAAGGTCTTCGACCTCGGCGGTCTGGTCGTGGAGACCATAGCCGTCCCCGGCCACACCGTCGGCTCCATGGTATTCTACCTCAAGGACCACAACCTCCTCTTCTCCGGCGATGCCGTCGGCTCCGGCCACGGAGTCTGGATCTTCAATGAGGACAGTTTCTACAACTACGCCTCCGCCGTTCCGCACCTTATCGAATGGCTCGAGGACCCGGAGAACGGGGTGGACCTTGACAAACTCCAGATCTACGGCGGCCACTACTGGCAGAAGGACTGGCTCACCCTGCCCAAGGGCAGCGAGATTGGCATGGAGTACCTTCGCGAGATGCAGGAGCTTGTGAACCAGATTGAAACGGGCACCGCCTCCGCTGAGCCGTCCAACCTCGGCCGCCAGGGCCTCGACACCTATTTCCGCAACGGCAACGCCATTATCACCTGGAGCGCCGAGCAGGCTGAGAAACACCGCTCCCAATATCCCGAGACCTTCATCTACCGCGACGCGGACATCGTCTTCCGCCAAATTGACGAGCATACTTGGGAGGGCAACGGCCACCTCGTCTACAACGAGTCCGTCTATGTCGTGGAGGGCGATGACAAGGCCCTCGTCATAGACGCCGGCTCCAACATGCCGCACCTCGACAAGGCCGTGGCCGCGCTCACGGACAAGCCCGTGATGATGGCCCTGACGCACGGCCACGGCGACCACGTCGGCGGCATCGTCTGCTTCCCCGAGGTCTGGGTCCATCCCGCAGACGCGGGAATGCTCCGCCGCTATGAAGGCAAGGTCAACCATCTCGAGGACGGCCAGGTCATCGACCTCGGCGGCCGGCAGATCGAAGTCCTCTATACCCCCGGCCACACCTCCGGCTCAGTCACCTTCTTCGACAAGTCCAAGGGCTACGGCTTCAGCGGCGACGCCTTCGGCTCGACCAACCTCCTGCTCTTCGGCGGCACCTTCAAGACTTTGATCAACACCTGCACCCGCACGGCGGAGTACATGCAGAAGAACGGCATAACCAAGCTCTACCCCGGCCATTATCACGGAGACAACCCCGAGACCCTCCAGCGCGTTCTCGACGAGAAGAAGATGTCGCAGGAGGTCCTCTCCGGCAGACGCAAGGGCACGCCCGACTCGGCCAACGGCCTGAACCGCAGCATCACCGACTTCGGCGTGACCATCCGCTACAACGACCCGCAGGCACTGCAATAGGGCGCGCCTCCGCCATTATGGCAGTCGGACGGCGCTGGACCGGATTTTGATGGGTAGTGGCCGTAACATTATAAGAGAATATGGGATCAGGCAAATGGATAGGCGGTTTCCTGGGCTGGGTGGCCGGCGGGCCCATCGGGGCCCTGCTCGGATATTTCCTCGGCTCGGCCGTTGAGAAGTTCATAGACGTCGCCCGGCAGCTGCCCGGCGGAGGCGCCGGCAGCGGTCAGGGCGGCAGCTACGGCGGCGGTTACGGCACGGGCACCGGAGGCTACGGCACAGGCGGATATGGCGGCGGTTACGGCGGCGCTTACACCGGCCGCACCGGCGGCACGTACCAGCAGCAGACCGGAGGCTATCGGACTTCGACCGGCGGCCGCTACACCGCCGACGAGCAGCGCAACAGCTTCTTCGTCAGCCTGCTTGTCCTGTCGTCGGCGGTCATGAAGGCCGACGGCCAGGTCCTGGCGTCCGAGCGCGACTGCGCGCGGGAGTTCATCCGGAAGAATTTCGGCGAGAGCGCCGTGGACGAGGCGATGCGCATGCTGGACAGCTTCAACCGCCAGCAGGTCAACATCTATTCGGTAGGTGACCAGATCGCCTCCAACATGAACTACTCGCAGCGCCTGCAGCTCTTCCATTACCTCGTCCAAATCGCTACCTCCGACGGTAACTTCAGCAAATCTGAAAAATCGGTCCTTGAGGCCATCGGAGCCGTCATCCGCCTCAACAATACCGACATCAACTCCGTCATCGCGATGTTATACAAGGAGACCGACGAGTCCGCCTACGCGGTCCTAGGCATCTCCCCCAGCGCCACCGATGACGAGGTCAAGAGCGCCTACCGTCGCATGGCCATGAAGAACCATCCCGACAAGGTCGCAACCCTCGGCCCCGAAGTCCAGAAGGCCGCCGAGGAGAAGTTCCGCCAGATCCAGGACGCCTACGAAACCATCAAGCGCCAGCGCGGCATGAGTTAGGGATGGGGACCGTCAAGGACATAGAGAATTCTTTCAAGTTGTACTACAGGCAGTTGTGCATCTATGCCATGCATTTCACCGAAGATGTGGGGGCTGTTGAGGACATCGTGCAGGAGGCTTTCGTCGGCCTCTGGCAGAGGAAAGACGAGGTCCGGGACATCAAGCCTTATCTCTATGCATCGGTCCGCAACAAATGCATTTCCTATCTTAAGAAGCAACGGGGCGGTGCGGATGTATTGCCGGAAGACATCCCGTCCGAAGATCTGGAAGACCGTTCCGAGAGCGAGGCCAGGCTTTGGTCGGCCATCGATTCTCTCCCGGAAAGGAGGCGTCAGGTCCTGCTGATGAGCAAGCGTGACGGTATGAAATACGAGGACATAGCCTATATGCTGGGTATCTCCGTGCATACGGTCCGCAACCATATCTCGAAAGCACTGGAGGCGCTCAGGAACCTCCCTTACAAGATTTATTCATTTTTATTCTGCGCAGGATAGTACTTTTTCCCTTTCTCCGAGTCTTATAGCCGGAAAGAGTACTCTGCTTTATGGAAGATCTGCTTCAATTCGTCCTGCGCCATTACAGGCGTGGACTCTGGGATCCGGACAAGGCAATTGTCCGTTTCCGGAAAAACATAGGCTATTATGACGCGTGGAAGGCGCGGAGGGCGGTGTGGCGCCTGTCCGCGGCGGCGGTCGCAGCTTTGCTGCTGGCCGCCGGCCTGGCGCTGCACCGCTCCACCCTGAACCGTTGGGAGGAGACAACCGCTTCTTCCGTCGTGCTCCCGGACCGCTCCACTGTCCGCCTCAAGGACGGCTCGACGCTGGCCTTCCAGCCCCGGCGCTTCTCCAAAGAGCGCACCGTGCGGTTGGAAGGGACTGCCTACTTCGAGGTTGTGAGCGACCCCGGAGCACCCTTCGAGGTGCGCTCCGGTGAGGCGCGCGTCCGCGTTCTCGGAACGAAGTTCCAGTTCGACGCGGAGCGCCGCGAGGTCTTCCTCTCCGAAGGCCGCCTTTTGTTCGCCCGTGAAGACTCGGACAAAGGCCTGCTCATGACGGATGGGACCGCGGCCGTACTCGAAGGGGACGCCGCCGTCCCGGTTTTCATCACTCCGGCTTCCCTGAACCCGGTCGCCTGGGCGACGGGACGGCTGGCCTATGATGCCGTCCCCCTCGCCCAAGTCCTTGATGAGTTGTCCGTCATTTTCGGAAAGGAACTGAAGACTTCCACGCAATCATCTGATTCAGCGCTGCTTACCGGCGAATTCCTCGTCTCCGACGGCCTCGACCACATCCTCTCCGCCATCGAGTCCGCCCTGAATGTCGAAATCCTCCCGAATGAATAGCCCGGGATAATAGAGTTCATAATGCCATGAAACTACTTGCAAAACTTATAATACAGATACCGGTATCCTTATTAATCCTGACCGGATGCGTCGAGTCCATCGTCATGGACCCGCACGACGAGGATCTGCCGGTGGCTGTCTGCTGCATCCTGAGAAATCCAGACCCTGAGAGTTTCTACAGTCTTACACAAACTACAAACGCCACGCTTGACATACAAAGGCAGACAATGACCTTGAATTATGTCAAGGGCAAGTCGATGGAGAACCATATCCCGGTCGAGGAGGCGGAGGTATGTGTCAGGTACGAGAACGGGCCTAGGAAAGATCCGACCGGCACTATTGCTTTCGAACACGTCGGGGACGGAGTTTGGGAGTCGGATTCCGTCCGCATCTACCCGGAAGCAGAATATTATTTGTCAGTATTGATTCCAGGGAAGGATACTATCCGTGCGGAGACCACAGGGTTGCCTGATGTACAAACCGCAACATATGCTCCGCCCGAAGTGTTTGAATACGATGACAAGGAAGCCGAAGAGTACTTTCTGAGACACCCTTACTATTTTCATAATAATCAGAAGGATATTGACTGCCCGGTCTGGGTGTTCGCTCAGGAATATACGCCTGAAGGGTGGAAGGATCTGAAGTATTTGGCGACCGACAACCCGTACGCGGACGATTTCAATATTAGCGGGAAGCATCTATCCGACTTGACAATCCTCGGGACGCAGGACCAGGGCGACGGCACTGATGCAAGGATACGTGAGGTGTTTGAGGCTTCGCTGAAGGCCATGCCGAACCTACAATTGCATGAAGGTTATATCCGCATGGAGAAGGTAGATACGTCCCGCACCATATTCGTGTCCGCCGGCCCGATATGGTATCTTAATCTTGAATCTAACGGCTATTATGGGTACTTTGATATCCAAGCCGGTTCGAATATTGTCTATGACGAGGAAAAGAAGGAATACATACGCGTGCCGGTATACAAAAAAAGAAGGTGGAGCTGGAACCAGTATTTCCGTTTCCATTTCCATTTTGTCAATTCCGATCTGGATGAGTATCTCCGTAGCATATATATACGGGAGTATAAGACGGACAACTATCTCACCACTTTGTATACCGCCCCCGACATTTTCTCGAATATACAAGGAGGCGTGGGCATATTCGGCTGCGAAAACCAACTGGTATTGTTTCTCCGGGATCCCGATCCCCGCTCCACTTTTGGAGAAAACTGGCGTAAATGAACATGCTTTCATCCATGAAAATCATGAAAACTAAGTATATCATCGCGGTCGTTTTCATGATTTCGTCCGGGCTTTGTCTAAAGGCTCAGGCGCAGACGACATACATTTCGGAAATGAACGTCCTGAAGGACAGGTTCAACGTCACTTTTGTCTATGACTCTACACTTCCTTTGAACGGAACGTGCAGGAGTGTCCGCGGCCGTGGGTCGTTGTCGAGGAGCATTCGGGAGCTTTTCGATGGCAGTGGGATAGAGTATGAAATTATGGGGGACACTGTCGTACTTAAAAGGGTAAAAAGCAATGTATCAGCCGCTTATGAGGCCCCCATACTGGTGTTGGATACCCTTCGCCCGGCACGCATAGAGGCTGCGATGCGGGATACTTTGCGTGAGGCGAGAATCATTTCGGACCGGGCGGTTCGCCGCGACGCCGGAACGCGCATCGTTGCGCTGCCTGAGCTGCGCACGATGGTAGCCGCCACCGGCGAGGCGGACGCGATAAAGTATATCCAGACCTTGCCTGGAGTTTCGACAGGCGCGGAGGGCTCGTCCGCAATCTACGTACGCGGCGGCAATATCGGCAGCAATCTCACAACGCTCGACGGTATACCGCTCTACGGAGGGAGCCATCTGCTGGGGCTCACCAGTGCCTGTCCCACCGACGTCATCTCCTCGGTGAGTTTCCGTTTGGGAGGGTTCCACGGGGACGAGAGCAATATCACGGCCTCGCACATAGGCCTCCGGACGAATGACGGAAGCTTCGTGAAGCCGTCATACAGCATTTCCGCGAGCACGTTCATCCTTGGAGGGACGGTCTCGTTGCCGATTGTCAGGAACAAGGTCTCGCTGCTTGGGTCGGTGCGGGTGTCGCCGCTGGGGCCGCTGTTCCGGGCTGTCCAGGCCGCCGCAGGCGGCGCTTTGGACAGCCTCAGCCGGCCCCGCGCCGCCGTTTATGACGCCTTCGCCAAGACGAAATGGCTCGTGGATGATGACAACTCCCTCTCGCTTAGCGTCTTTAACAGCCTGGACGCCTACAGCTACGTTTACGGTGGCGACTCCGAAGAGAGTATGGGATGGAACAACCTGATCGTGAGCGTCCGCCATGAGGGACGCCTGAACGGAGGCTGGATTGTCGAGGACGGCGCCGCCTACAACCGCTTCAGCGGCCGTCAAGGCATTATTCGGGACATGAACGGCACTGTGAACAATATCGCCATCGTCAGCTCGCTGGACGAGTTCATGGCGGACGTCGTGTTCTCGCGCCCCCTGGCGCGAGCCGGCGACGTCCGACTCGGGGCTCGCGAGCGTTTCGCGGTATTCAACCCCGGAACCTCCTCGACCTTCTCTGGCTCAGGCCCCCTCAAGCCGCTTGATTCTCCCCGCAGCGACCATATCAGTCACAGCAGCATCACAACGCTTCACGCACAGTGGAGCTTGGAGAAAGAAGACAGTTACGAGTTCATGGCCTCCGGACGCATCAATGCTTATGGTGCCGACCAGACGGGAATCAGCAGATGGGATTGGCTCATCACCCCCGAGGCTGGCCTTCTGGCGCGCGTAAATCTCGCCAAATGGCTGGCCGTGGAAGCGACCTTTGACTGGACGGCTCAGTTTTACCATACGCTGGAGGGCATCCCTTTGGGCTGGTCCGTGGACCTGCTGGTCCCGACAAACCCGGCCCGGCCCCCCGAGCGTGCCCGCCAGTTCTACGCAGGTTTCTTCACTTCCTTCGGACAGCACCACCTCACGGCGGGAGCATATGACAAGGTCATGTCCAATCTCGTGTATTTCCTTGATGCGGGAATGCTCTTCAGCCCCGCCATTGCGGGTTGGAAAAACAACATCAAGACCGGCTCGGGATCTTCACGGGGCCTGGAGTTCCTGTACGAGAAGGATGGAGAGAAACTTGATCTGAGGGTAGCCTACACCTACTCGAAGACCGACCGAACCTTCGAGGAGGTCAACGAAGGCAATACTTTCCCGGCCAAGTTCGACCGCCGTCACATCCTTAATTCCACGGCTTCTTTCACCATCGCTGACAATGCTCGGAGAAGCATTGTCCTCAACGGCTTATTCACCTATCAGTCAGGCCATTGGGAGACTGTCGCGGTCGGCGAATACCAGGCATACACCTTCTTCGGGAAGGACGTTACCTTGGATTATTTAACCTCGGTGAACAATTACGAAATGCCTGCCTACATCCGCCTGGACCTGGGATGCTGCTTCGAGTTCAAAACACTGCATCCGCAGGAACTGACCCTCGGAGTGTACAACGTCCTAAACCGCCATAATCCCTTCTCGATCACCTACGACAGCCGCTCGCGTGAATGGCGCCAGATTTCGCTCATCCCCATCATGCCGAGCTTTAACTGGCGGATAAGGTTTTGATATAGATTCAAATAATCTCCAAAATATATAAGGGCTCCAGCTTTTAGCAGAGAAGAACGTACCCGACTCGCTTATGCGTTTTTTTCCCACAATAGATAAGGATTCTGCTCTGACGCTTACTTCCTGCCGTTATACTATTTTTAAATCATTCCCGAAGGTTAAGAAGAATGAAACACATCCCCTCCCATGGAGGTTTTCAGAGCATTATCTTATTAATGATGCTAGTACCTACGAAGCAATTATAGAGAGGATACGAAAAGAAGGTGCAAAAGAAATAAACGAGAATTGTGTTGTTTGTTCTTTTGATCAATTATATGAGCACATACAAAACAATAAAACGCTCAATGTGGAGAAAGCAGATACAGTCATATTTGTCCCAGATGATGCCTTAGAAAAGAATCACACACGCACACTGGTTTTTAATTACAATTTAGGCGAAACTGTGAATGACTTTCTATCAAATGCTGACGCCAACAGTGATTATTCAGATAAAACTCAACATTATTATTCCTCTGGGATTACTTATGGAGAACTTGAACAAAGCATTGATTATTGGATAATTATCTGGTAAAGATGTTCAGAGGCCAAGCGACAGAGGGCTATCTCTCCGACGGCTCGCTGGCACACGTCAGTGATAAGGTCCTCTTTTTGGTCAAAAAGCAACTAGAAATGAAGGTGTAGAGAAGACGGCCGTGAGCCATTTGGAAAAGCCTCGAAAACATCCCACCACAAGCATCAATTTTCCACTCAATATAATTACTCTGCCGCCATCCATGCTTACGGGCAATACTCTTCAATACTGCTTTCTCTGTTTTTTCAAATTCTTTGTAAAGAGGATGCTCTGACCTTTTCATAGCTACATCCTGGATTACTTCGTTTTATTCAATTTCTTTGGTCTCGATACAAAATACCGCGTACAAGGGAATGGCTTTAATGCCATTTGCAAAGCCGAAGTTCTTTCCGGAAATCCTGTAGGAAATAGGGCATTTATATGTGGTTCTGAAATTGTTAAGGCTGATGGCGTCCACTTTCCTGCCTTTCTTCACTTCCGTGGGAATCACGTTAATACCGTCTTGAAGAATGAATTCCATTTCCTGGGTGTTGTCATTCTTCCAGTAGCGGGGAATAATGTTATTTGCCGCAAGGGCCTGGCAGACGTAGTTCTCTGCCACGGAGCCCAGGAAGGTATTATCAGTATCGATGGACCCCAGAAGCATCTGGGCAGGCATCTGAGCTTTGCATCCGAGCAGGCCCACGTCGTTCATATATATCTTGAAGTCACTGTCATCCTCCTGTGCCGATATAGGGATGAAACCGTGTGAGATGAGCTTGCATTTGTGAACTGTCCCGGCCAGTATGAGCCACTCGATAGCTTCACCGAAAATCTTTGCCGTCCCACCTTTTTTGGCCAGTTTGTACTGGAACTTGCGGTTCTCCTTTGCAAGTTGAGCCGGAATGGAGTTGAAGCAGGCCCGTATCTTGACTGTCGTGGCCGGCTTTGCGTATTTGGCCATATCGGCATTGTATCCGATGAGAATGGACTGTTGGATGGCTCTGCATTCTATGTAACTGTGTGTGTCTACATATTTCTGGACGCTCTCGGGCATACCGCCAACGATAAGGTATTTCTGATAGAGATCCAAGGCCATGGCATGGACTGATGCCGGCATAGTTTCATTTGTTGCGAAATGTGTCCGGATTTCACCGGCTAAAATGACATTGCCTGTTGCCCAGAGAAACTCCTCGAAATCCATTGGGAAAAGACGCAGCTCTTCTACCTTGCCGACAGGATAAGAGAAGGCCTCTTCTGCGTTCTCTGCTGGTTGCTTCTCATCTTCCTCTTCAGGCTTGAATCCGCTGTTGACGGCCACTCCCAACAGGCTACCGGCGGCAGCTATGTCGTACTGTGGATAATCTTCCTGAAAATACTTTAGGGCAAGAAGAGCCCGCTTGCAGTCCTGGATTTCGTCCAGGATTACAAGAGTCTCGTGCGGGAGGATGCGGGTATTGTATAGTGACTCCAGATAGGCGATGACTTCCAGTGGATTGATGTTATCCTTAAGAAAACTCCGGACTTCGGGAACAAGATCCAGGCTCACCCTAATATAGTTCTTATAATACTGCCGCCCGAACTCTTCAAGAATAAAAGACTTGCCCACCTGACGGGCGCCTTGAAGAATCAGGGGTTTGTGTGCCGGGTTGTTTTTCCAGGCTATCAGAGCTTCTGTAATCTTTCTTTTCATCATTCTGTGTCGATTGTCATTCCGGACAAATATAATAAAAACTATAAATTAATCATCGCACTTTTGATTATTTCATAGTTTTTGGAATAAATTAATCCCGCGGTTTTGCCGCGGGATTCCACATAACTATTTGGCTATCAAATTAATCTTCCTCCTCGTTGTAATAAGCTTTGGGGTCGGCATGTCCATTATCAAGTAGTTTGGAGGCTATCGGGCATACGTCACCAAGAGTGAAATCGTATCGCAAAAATACTGCTTATAGATAAGCTTATCTCACCGCGTCGAGGAAGTAGGCTTCGAGTTCGGGGTCGGTGCTGCCGGGGACGTGGGGCTTGTCCATGATAAGTTTGCCTTTCTCCAGCAGGAGGATGCGGTTGCAGAGGTCGTTGATGGAGGTGAGGTTGTGGCTGGAAACCATGCAAGTGGTGCCGAGGTCGCGGTTCATCTCGCGGATGAGTTTCGCGACCACCAGTTGCGAGCTGGGATCGAGGTAGTTGAAGGGTTCGTCCAGTATCAGCACTTTCGGATTGATCAGCATCGCAGCGATGATGCCTATCTTCTGGCGGTTGCCGTTGGAATGGTCGTGGATGAGCTTGCCCTTGCCCATGATCTCGTCGTTCATCAGGGTTTCATAAGTCTGAAGACGCCGATTCAGCTCGTCGCCTGGGATGCCGTACGCCTCGGCTACGAAGTCGAAGAATTCCTCGGGAGTATAGAAATCGACGAGGAAGGTCGAGTCGAGGTAGGATCCGGTGAAGTTTTTCCATGCCGGATCCTGGTCCACCCTGATGCCGTCGATGGTGGCGCTGCCCCTGTCCGCGCGGATGAGGTCGAGGATCAGGCGCATCATCGTGGTCTTGCCGGCGCCGTTGTTACCGACGAGGCCCACGATCTGCCCTTCTTCAATGGTCAATTCTTCTACGTCCAGCGCGGCGACGCCGTGGTAAAGTTTTCTGAGTTCGTTCAGCCGTATCATTTCGCAAGGTATTTTTCGATGTATTTATGCTTGTTTCTGAGGAACTTGCGCTCCACCCAGTCGAAGAAGGGCCGGTGGAAGGCGAAGCCGATGAGGCCCAGGCCGCCGAGGATGAGGGAGGCGGTGAGGTCGGGGAGGAACATGGGTAACAATATCGCCAGTAAAAGGAGGAAGGTCATTCCCAGGATGGTGCTGGCCTTGAATGTCCCTCTCGAACCCTGATAGTTGAAGAATGTCTTTCCGAAGAGGTCGAAAGGACTGCAGTTGTAAGCGTCGATGAGGGATACCGGGCATCCGATCCCAGTCCCAAGCAAGGCGTAGGCGACGGGAAGATAGACGGGAATGTCCATCCAGACGCACAGGGGTATGGAGATGAGGGCCATTGTGCCGTTGAGTGCCATGGCAAGCCTGAATTTGTCTTTCAGGATCCTGCTTAAGGAGACGGGGCGGGTCCAGATGGCGCTGATGAAATTGGCTTCGACACCGATCCCGTACTGATTGAGCAAGGAGGATCCAAGGCCGGTGACGCAGAACAGGAAGATCTTACCGTTCATTCCCTCCATCCTGCCGTAACAGATGAACATGAACAGGGAGAACACGATGAGGTAGATCACCGAAGTCCTGAGCCTCTTCGACCTGAGGACGCTCTTTGTCTGAAGGCTGAAGACGGCGTGCCCGGTGGTGGACTTGAAGGTGCGCGGAGCCTTTGCGGAGGCGCTCTTTTCCGACTGGTAGGTGCCACGGTGCTTGATGAGCATCACCAGGAAGCCGTTGAAGGCCGATAACAGGTAGATTACCACCAGTATGACCAGGCTGGTCGGAAAGGGGAGGAACAGCAGGCAGGCCGGAGCCATCGCCACGGGCATGATCAGGTTGGACGGGTTCCATAACTGGGAAATGGTCAGGAACCTGTCCCAGAATCCTTGGGGTACGGGCCTCGTCTTCAGGAAGGGGTCCATGACTGTGTGGTCCCTTTCGAAGATGATCTTCATTATGAAATCCGGAATGAGGGCGGTCAGGAACAGGAGGCCGGCCAGCGCGGGCAGCTTCCCGCCCACTTCGAAATACACGATGAACTCGATGAGCCAGAAGTAGATGATTAGGATCGCCGGGGCCAGCAGGTCGCGCCCCTTCTTCCCACGGAAGAACTGGCGGAACTGCAGGCGCGAGAGCGACTTCATGGAAATGGAAGGGGACATAGTTCAATATGTTGTGCCCGCAAAGATAAAAAGAAACGGGAATGAAAACGGCCGTTTCATTCCCGAATCGAGTTTTTTTGCCAAAACGGGAATGAAAATGCGTTTTTCATTCCCGTTTTGGCGGAGAGGTCAGGACTGCCCGGCGGAGAGGTACTCCTTCAGGGCGCTGACGTAGGAGTCGAAGGCTTCAACCCCCTCAGGGGTTATTCGGCAGGTGGTGCATGGCATCTTGCCCTTGAAGCCTTTCTCGACGGCTATGTAGCCGGCGTTCGCGAGCTTGTCGATCTGGACGCTGAGGTTGCCGGCCGTGGCCCCGGTCTGGGCCTTGAGGAAGGTGAAGTCCGCGGACTCCACCCCCGCAAGGACCGACATCACGGCCAGGCGGAGCTCAGAGTGCAGGAGCGGGTCGAGTTTGGGGAACATGGCGCTACCTGTACTGCTGTTTGACGATCAGGCCCGTGACTGCGAGAAGCACGCCGCCGAGGGTGAAAAGCAGAAGCTGGGCTTCGCTTTTCAGCAGGACGGCGGCAACGGCGCCTCCGATGCCGAGGATGGCGCCGCAGGCGATGATGGGCCAGTTCTTGAGCACGACGCCGGAGATGCACTCGGCGATGCCGAGAAGGACGACGACCATCAGGGTGATGTTCATCGGCACGATGAATACGGCGATGGCGCTGAGGGTGAGGGAGAAAACCGCGAAGACTCCCCAGATCTGCCCGAGCATGCGGCCGATTTCGCTTTGGGGGACGGCGTCATTCTTCTTGTAAAGCAATGCGGCCAGGGGATAGCCGATGAGGGGCATCGCGAACCAGAGAAGGTTCCAGTTCGGGCTGCCGGTCGTGTGCCAAAGAAGATAGACTACGAGGGAGAATACCGTGAGCAATATGCCCCAGACAAGGAATCCCTTCGCGTTGTTCCGGAGGATGGCTTTCCGGCAATTGTTCATCGTTTCGCTGATGAGCGCGAGGCTCTGCTGAGCCGTCATTTCATTGTTAAGTTCCATTGTGTTAGTTATTTATGTTCATTTTGAGCCCGGTATCGGCTGCGCAGTCCGTCCGAACTCTGCTGCAAATATAAACAAGTTTATTTTATAAACCAAATTTAAATCGCATTTTTTGCATATCCGCTCAAAAACTTTTTATCTTTACAAAAAATGAACTGACTATGGCTTCCTTGACTTTAAAGAAAACCCTGGCTGTCTTCGCCCTTTCGGTGATTGCTGTCTTGTCATGCGACAAAGAAAACAATCCCGATGACGACCAGATGGTCATCGCCCCTGACGGGACGGTGGACATGGGACTGTTGCTGACACGTGAGGACGGCTCGCTGTACAGGCTTTTCTGGGCCGAATGCAACCTTGGGGCTTCCCTGCCCGAGGAGATCGGGGATTATTACGCCTGGGGAGAGGTGTATTCAGATAAACCGTCGTATGACACGGATTCATATAAGTGGTGTAATGGCACCAAACGCGTGAAGACCGGCAATAATAGTTATGAACTCTATCTCATGCTTACCAGATATTGTCCCAAGGATAGGACGGAGCATTGGGGCGGTTACGGCGATCCCGACGGCAAGACCGAGTTCAGCGACTACGGTTATGCCGACGATGCCGCCAGGGCCAACCTCGGCGGCAAATGGCGTACTCCAACCGAACAAGAGTGGCTTACACTCAGGAGAAACGCCATCACCATGTATGTCACTTACAATGGTGTCAGCTGCATGAAGATCACCAGCAAGATCACAGGCAACAGCATCTACCTTCCTGCCACGGGCGTCAGAAAGGATACCTTTCATGAACACAAACTTGATTGGTGTTACATGACGGCGACGGTGACTGCGGATTATCCTACCACCGCCCAGACGATGATCAAGAACCATGGCGGCACACTTACCGACGGCATTGGCAGGAATTCCCGCTGGATCGGGATGAACGTCCGCCCCGTCTGGGAAGAACCCGTCCCTTGATCGCGGTCGATTGGTGGAGGAAAAAGAAAGCCGCCGGTGCTTCGGGATCGTTATCCTGAAACACCGGCGGTACTCGCTTTGCTCGTGCCCGAGGCGGGACTCGAAGAACTGAACGGGTCTGAAATGGATTGAACGGATTTGACATTGGCGACAGCTTATTATAGATTGATTATCAATAAATTATATATGATTTCGAGCCTGTTTCGATTCTAGTACGGGACCACGAAAAATCTTTATTTTTCAGCTAAGTCGCCAAAATGTCGCCAAAAATTTATTACCTTTGTGGCGATCTAAATGGTTGATTTATGGCGACTATTGAATATTCTCTGTCCAGTAAGAAGGACAAAACAACGGGAAAACAGGAGATTTTGGTCAGATTTTTCCATGGAAGGTTCAATCAGAGGGGAAAAACGAACCTATACGGACATTCTGACGATTGGGATCAGGACCGGCAACGGTTCATGATTCCCAAGGTCCGTATGATGACCGAAGAGAAGCGGAAGGAGATCCAGGAGCTCCAGAATCTGAACTCCGAATTGGATGCGACATCCAGATTCCTGCTCGATGCCTTTGTCGCAGCAGGATCTGGAAAGGTTCCCCTACCCAATAAATGGGTAGCAGATAAGTTGCTCGATCGGACAATTGAGGAACTGGACATTCCAGCAGCAGAAGAGAACGACGAGGAAACTCCCGAAGAAGAGAAGCGTAATCTTCAGAAGGAGTTCTTCGATACGTTCGAGCATTTCGTATCCATCCAGAAGATTTCCATCTCCCGGATCCGTCACTACAACGTTATCATCCGGGCCCTGAAGCGCTTCGCCATCTATAGCGCCCAGGAGGTGAGCTTTGCTACACTATCCTCGGATCTGCTCCGGGAGTTCTCCAAGTTCCTGGAGAATGAACACAAGTTCGTTGTGGAAGGCAAGGACGGAAAACCGTGCATCAAGGATCCCCTTTACAAGAAAGCCTACAAGTCGGTCCCGGAATGCCGGTTCCCGAAGCAGCGCGGCCAGAATTCCATCATTGGAACTATGTCCCGTTTTCACACCTTCGTCCGCTGGTCGATCAAGAGAGGCTACATGAACCGGGATCCTTACGATGATTATGTTATTGGCACGGCCATCTATGGTACTCCCTTCTATCTCACCAAGGAGGAACGAAACCAACTGTACCAGGCGAAGTTCCCGGACAACCCCGGTCTGGATGTCCAGCGTGACATCTTCGTCTTCCAATGCTTCATCGGATGCCGCGTCGGCGACCTGATGAAGATGACCAAGAACAATGTCATCAATGGCGCTATCGAATACGTTCCTCGTAAGACAAAGGAGGGCCGTCCCTATACGGTCCGAGTCCCTCTATCTCCAACCGCATTGGAGATTCTGGATCGCTATAAGGACCAGCCCGACGGACGTCTTCTTCCCTTTATTTGTGAGCAGGACTACAACCGCGATATCAAGAAGATGATCAAACTTGCCGGCATCGACCGCGTGGTGACCACCCTGAACACCATCACCCGTGAGGAAGAGAAGCATCCCATCTGGGAAGTCGCCTCCTCCCACATGGCCCGCCGCGTCCTGGTCGGCAATCTGTATAAAGAAGTCAAGGACCCGAATCTCATCGCCAAGATTTCCGGCCACGTAGAGAACTCCCGCGCCTTCAGCCGCTACCGCGACATCGACGAAGAGATGGCCAAGGAGGTCATCTTGAAACTTGAATAATAACTGTTTAAATAATGACGTTGAGAGGAAGAATTCATTGCATCAGCCTTCACAGATTTCCTTTAGCGAAGTAGTTAGATACAAGACATGATAACAATCTATCTCCAAAATACAATGAACATCTATCTCTGAGGCAGTATCTTGCTCAATTATTTCGAGAGGAATTGAATTAACTTCTTCCACTCATCAAACAGCGTGGAGGCTTCAGCCTCCTCTACAAGGATATCAAACCGTTCTGCTGCATAAGTAGCAGAAGGCTCAACTACCTTGAGGGCGTTATTGATTATTGCGGCAACATCATCCTTATTGGCCAATCGCAGCAAAGGGCAGGTCGTATATTGACTCTCTAGTTTGGCTTTCAAGTCAATATCAGAAGGGATTTTGATGCTATTCTTTTTAATGTGGTTTATTGGCTCTAAATAGATTCCTTTATAGCTCTGGACAAAGGGGTTGTCCAAATCTGAATAGCGTTTACGGATGGCGGGATCCTCGGTTAAACTGGCACTCTGCAGAGCCTTTGTTAAGTCGGCGCGTTTACTGGGATCAAGAGAAAGGGCTCTAATCAGCAGTTCGGTAAGGATTGAAAAATCGGAAAGTGCGACGGATTCCTCAGTATACATATTCGGGACATAAACAGGGATTCCATATTCTGAAGAAATGTTATTCTTTAACTGATTCAGATGTTCATCAATCAGTCTGTCACAATCGAAAACCAAAACAGTCTTATCCCATAAAGAAATACCGTTCTTAATGGACGAAAGGACTGTTTTGTATGCCCCTAAATTATTGATGATTTGGGATACGCCTCCCATGACCCAAAAAACTACTTTTCTGTTTTGATTGGCCACGTTGGTCATCATCAAATGATATAAAAGTCGCGCATCATCTTCTCCTTCTACAAAGACAATTTTGTCGGCTTCGATGGCATTGATAAAATCTAAGCCCGTGGACTGTCCGGATATGGCTTTCAGAAGCGATGACTCGAAGCCGGGGTACAAGCCTTTAAAATAAGGTTGATGTAGATCGGGAAGATCCTTTTTATACATGCAAGTGACAAGTCCGCCAATGGACGCATCAATATGGAATAAGTGCTTCAAAGATGCACTCCTTATCATAGACTCATTGTGAGTCGTAAGGATAATCTGGTTGCTTTTGGTCACTCTGGCTAAAATCTCCAGTAGTCGTCCTTGAACGTCTCGGTGGATATGGCTATCTGGTTCATCCAGGAGCACAATATTCAAATCAGTCCTATCCTCTACATTGTGATAGAGATTCAAAAGAATTTCAAGGATTTGGAGAGTTCCACTGCCTAACATGGCAATTTCTTTCTTGTGGGAATTCTTCGCAGTCCAATACTCAATGATTACCGTCTTATCTGTGGAAATATTCGACGGGGTAGAAAAGAACACTTGATTGGAGACGGTCTTCCCATACAAGATATAGGATAGGTCTTGGCAGTACTGCGCAAAATTCGATGTGCTCATAAGGCGGAAAAGTCGGTTTCGAAGCACTTCGATGGACTTCCTCTCCTCGACTTTGGCCTTGAGAAAAGGTTCCGTCTCAAAATTCTCTTCAGGGAGGATATCAGCAACAGGGGTTGCAAAGTATGTTGCCACTGCATTGGGAAGAGAACGCAACATGCTATTCATCTTTCCATAATCAAACGAGGATTTTTCCTTGACCGTTACTAAAAAACGGGCCGGTTTGGCCAGCGAAATAACAACAGGTATGGCCAATTCATTTCCGTAATCGTCAGAAAGTGTTGCTGTTAAGCAAATCGGTTGATTCGTTTCCCGCTCGGGAAAGACATCAGCTATCCCAGCACAGTGGATGCAGGGAAAGGACGAAAACTCAAAATAGCTCTGCGTTTCAGGCCGGAAGATAAAATCACCCTTGTTAAATCGGTCTTTATGCCCTCTCTCTGCCCTATGTATGAGCTTCTGAAAACAGTCCGCCCAAAAAGCGATTGCCTCCAACACCGTTGTCTTTCCACAATTATTCACTCCTGTAAGTATGCTCAATTCCGGATCGAGCATAATCTCCATGTCGCGAATGGATTTGAAATTCTGAATTCTGAATGACTTGATTTTCACTGGAGTTACTTTTTTCACAAAGTTAGGAAAAAAAACGACTTGCGAGCAATAATCCTTCTCTATTCCACACTTCTCTCAACGACACTAGAATCATTTATTAGTCATCTTCAGATTTAATTGACCAAAGAAAATGTTGCAATGAAATTATATTCTTTCGAATGTAATTAGCTTCCTTTATGTGCTTTTTACATCCGTTCTGATGTAGTATTTCGTCACACGAGGAATTACCCCCCCCCCCGGAAAAATATTATAATTCTTGTCAATTATTTGAATTATTGACGGAAAATATATAGTTTTGCATCGGAATGACTACGAAAGAGATCATACGATGCTATGCTAGTTTACAGCCAGAGCAGAGATTTTCGCGAAAAGATCTTCTATCTTGGATGCGGGAG